>NZ_PKOI01000011.1:0-171529 GCF_002870055.1 Herbaspirillum sp. BH-1
GCTCTCCACCCCATCCCGCCACGGCATGGCATGGAAGGTCTGCCTGTCGGGCATGGTGGCGCTGTCAGTGGCGATGGGGATCGGTCGCTTCGCCTTCACGCCACTGCTACCGATGATGCTGCACGAGGGCAGCCTGTCGCTGCAGATGGGCGGCTGGCTGGCCACGGCCAACTACCTGGGTTATTTCGCCGGCGCCATGCTGTGCGCCTTCCATCGCAGCAAGCGCGGCGTGGCAATGCTGCGCGGTGGGCTGGTGGTGACCATCCTGCTCACCCTGGGCATGGGCGTGCTGCATCAGGACTGGGCCTGGTTGTGGATGCGCTTTCTCTCCGGCGTGGCCAGCGCCTACGTATTCGTCTATACCGCCGGCTGGTGCCTGCAGCAGCTGACACAACTGGGCCGGCCGGAACTGGGCGGAGTCATTTTCTGCGGCCCCGGCCTGGGGATCGCCATCACCGGGCTGCTTTCCGGCCCCATGATCGCGGCCGGCTGGCTGGCCGCGGGCGGCTGGATCGCCTTTGGCGTCATTGCACTGGCCCTGACGGCAGTCGTCTGGAAATCCTTCAGCTTCGATGCCGGTCGCGGCCTGAGCGTGCACAGCGACCCGCTCCATGGCGAAGCATCCAAGGCCGTCGAGAGCGCACAGCAGAAACGTGAAGTGCTGGTGCAGGTGATCGCCTATGGCATCGCCGGCTTCGGCTACATCATCACCGCCACCTTCCTGCCGGTGATCGCGCGCCAGGCGCTGCCGGGCTCGGCCTGGCCGGACTACTTCTGGCCCATCTTCGGCCTGTCGGTCGCGCTGGGCGCCTTCAGCGCCACCCGCTTGTCGGTACAGGGCGATCAGCGCCTGCTACTGGCCGGCGCCTACCTGATGCAGGCGGCCGGGGTGCTGCTGTCGATCCTCTTCCCCAATGCACTGGGTTTCGCGCTGAGCTGCCTGTTGCTGGGCCTGCCCTTCACCGCCATCACCCTGTTCGGCATGCGCGAGGCACGCCGCCTGCGCAAGGAACAGGCCAGCAGCCTGATGGCCCTGATGACGGCTGCCTACGGCATCGGCCAGATTGCCGGACCGCCGCTGGCCACCGCGCTGGTGCACGGCAGCGGGTCCTTCACGCCTTCGCTGTGCGTGGCAGCAGCCACCTTGCTGATCGGTGCCTGGCTGTATTACCGCCTGACGCGCAGCCATCCGTTGCCACGCCAGAGCGCCTGAATGAAAAACGCCCGCGACAGCCACTGTCGCGGGCGCATTCCTGCTGCATTGCCGATCAGCGGAACGCCGGTTCCGCAAAGCTGCGCAACTTGCGGCTGTGTACCTGTTCGATACCATTGTTGCGCAACAGCTCCAGCGCGCGGATACCGATCTGCAGGTGCTGTGCCACGCGCTGCTCGTAGAAGGTATTGGCCATGCCGGGCAGCTTGATCTCGCCGTGCAGCGGCTTGTCCGACACGCATAGCAAGGTGCCATAAGGAACCCGGAAGCGGAAGCCGTTGGCCGCGACAGTGGCGCTTTCCATGTCCAGCGCAATGGCGCGACTCTGCGAAAAACGCAGCAGCGGCATGCGGTGGTCACGCAACTCCCAGTTGCGGTCATCGACCGAGGCCACGGTACCGGTGCGCATGATGCGCTTCAATTCATAACCTTCCAGCCGGGTGATGCTGGCCACCGCATCCTGCAGCGCCAGTTGCACTTCGGCCAGCGCCGGAATCGGCACCCACAGAGGCAGATCGTCATCGAGCACGTGGTCATCGCGTACATAGGCGTGCGCCAGCACGTAATCCCCCATCCGCTGCGACGCCGACAGCCCGGCGCAATGTCCCAGCATCAGCCAGCCGTGCGGACGCAGCACCGCCACGTGGTCGGTGACCGTCTTGGCATTGGAAGGACCGACACCGATGTTGACCAGCGTGATACCACTGCCATCGGCCCGCTGCAGGTGATAGGCCGGCATCTGCGGCTGGCGTGCCGGTGCCACGCCGGAAGCGGCACGCGTCTCCAGGCCTTCCTGATTGGCGCTCCAGGTGGTGACGTTGCCGGGCTCCACGAAAGCGGTGTACTGACGCCGATAGGCCAGCTCCTCCGGATCGTCGGTCGGCTCCATCAGGCGCCGTCCGAGGCGCACGAACTCGTCGACGTAGAAGGCATAGTTGGTGAACAGCACATAGCGCTGGAACTGGTCCGGCGAGGTCGCCGTGTAATGGCGCAGGCGATGCAGTGAATAGTCGATGCGCGGTCCGGTGAACAAGGCCAGCGGATGCACACCCTCGCGCCAGGCGCCGTTGTCCACCTCGTAGCTGCCGTTGGCGATGCGATCGTCCATGGTCGCCAGGTCCGGCAGATCGAAGTAGTCGGGCAAGGTACGCAGGTGCTCAGGGTCGAGGCTGCCCTCGACGTGTATGCCCTCGGGGAAGGCGAAATGTACCGGGATGGGCATGTCGCTCACGCCGATTTCCAGCGGCACCTCATGGTTCTGCAGCACCAGCTTGAACTGTGCCAGCAGGTACTGGTGGAACAACTGTGGTCGCGTCAGCGTGGTCTCGTAACAGCCGGGGCCGGCCACGAAGCCGAAGGACTGGCGGGTATCGGTATGGGTGGATTTTTCGGTGGTGATGCGCACGAAGGGATAGCAGGCGCGCACCCGCTGCGACATGCCCTGCCCGCTGGAGAACTGGCGGAAGGCATCGCGCAGGATGGTGGTGTTGTGCTCATAGATTTCCAGCACGCGTGCGTAGGCGGCTTCGGGATTGGTGAATTTTTCTGTGGCAAACATCGTGTTCTCCATCATTGCCGCGCGCCGCGCCGGTGTGGGGTCGAACTGCGCTGGAGCGGCGCGGCCGGTCTGGCCGGTCATTCATCGAAACAACTTGTGCGCAGCACCATCTTACCTGAGAGCGGCGCGTTTCATGCAGCACGCAGCAGGCTGCGATGAGGCGGCACAACGGCCGGCTTGTCCGCCTTTCCGACCTGCGCATTCGGTGATATCTTCCAAGCTCTTCGCTGCGGTTTACTTATTTTCCCCGGTTATCCCCCGCCCTTTGTCGCAGACCTGCGGCACGTGTGTACAGCGATCCGTCAGCGCGCTGTCAGTTGCGAGTCATTCCGCCCGTCTGACAACGTTCAAAGCAGCCATTTTGCACGAAACTTGCATTCCATCCCCTCACAAAGCCTTTTGCGATGCGGCTTTCTCACCGCGTAAAAAATCCTTTGATCGTCACGCGAGCCGGTGCTATCGTGTCGGCGCTTTTACCGTGATGACAATACGCAGCCAGCCTGCGTCCTTCCCGGTGAAGCAAGCCAATAAAACTAACAAAAATCCGCTCAGAGAAATCCGTACAACCACAGCTACCGAGGTACACATGCTCATCAGAAAATTCTTCCAGCAGATGCTGGTCCTGCTCTGCCTGGCCGCAGCCGCCGCTGCACAGGCCCAAACCCTGCCCAACGTGGTCATCCTGGCCACCGGCGGCACCATCGCCGGCACCGGCGCCACCAGCACCACCACGGTTGGCTACACCGCCGCCAAGGTCGGCGTGGATGCACTCATCGCCGCTGTCCCTGAACTCAAGAAGGTCGCCAACGTGCGCGGCGAGCAGGTCATGCAGATCGCCAGCGAGAACATGAACAACGACGCCTGGCTCAAGCTGGCCAAGCGCGTCAATACCCTGCTGGCACAGAGCGACGTGGACGGTATCGTGATCACCCACGGCACCGACACCATCGAAGAAACCGCCTACTTCCTCGACCTGGTGGTCAAGAGCAAGAAGCCGGTGGTGATCGTGGGCGCCATGCGTCCGTCCACCGCCATCAGCGCCGATGGTCCGATCAACCTGTACAACGCCGTGCTGCTGGCCGGTTCCAAGGAAGCCGTTGGCAAGGGCGTGCTGGTGACCCTGAACGACCAGATCAACGCCGGTCGTGAAGTCACCAAGACCAACACTTCCACGATGGACACCTTCAAGACGCCGGAACTGGGCTTCCTGGGTTACATCCAGGGTAGCAAGCCCTACTTCTACCGCCAGTCCACCCGCAAGAACACGGTCGACACCCCGTTCGACATCATGAACCTGGACAAGCTGCCGCAAGTGGACATCGTCTATGGCTACGCCAACATGAACCCGATCGCGCTCAACGCCTTCGTCGCTGCAGGTGCGCAAGGCATCATCCACGCCGGCGTGGGCGATGGCAGCCTGAACAACACCGTGCTGCCGTCCCTGAGCGAAGCCCGCAAGAAGGGCGTGGTCATCGTGCGTTCCAGCCGTGTCGGCCAGGGCATCGTGGCGCGCAATGGCGAAGCCGACGACGACAAGCTGGACTTCGTCGTCTCCGACACGCTGAACGCGCAGAAGGCGCGCATCCTGCTGATGCTGGCCTTGACCAAGACCACCGACAGCAAGGAAATCCAGAAGATGTTCTGGGAATACTGATCCCGCCTGCGACATCGGTCCTACGCATTACCGCATTACTTGCACCGCTGCACTACCCGCCCGCTGCCGCCCCGCGCGCAGCGGGCTTTTTCTTGGCCGGAACCAAGCTCGTCAGGCAAGACTCTGTAGAGTTTCCAAAGAGACCGGAGAACCGCCCATGCCCAGCCGCCGACATTTCCTTACCGCCTCCGGCGCAGCCGCCGCGCTGGCCGCCCTGGGTCTGCCACCACAGGCGCTGGCCGCGCAGTCCATGAAGATGGGCCCGGCCCAGGCCTTCAGCTTCGACCAGCTCATGGCGCGCGCCCGCGACATGGCCAGGACGCCCTACCAGGCGCCGCCGGCGGTGCCCGCCGCAGTGCTGGACCAGATCGACTACGAAGCCCACGGCAAGATCCATTTCAAGTCCGATTACGCCGTCTTCGCCGACGGTCCTGGCCCGTTCCCGCTGACCTTCTTCCATCTCGGCAAGTTCTTCCGCGTCCCGGTGCGCATGTTCGTGCTGGATGGCCCGGGTAATGCGCCCGCCCCAGCCTCCACTCCCACTTCCACTCCCACCCGCGCCCGCGAACTGCTGTATCGCGACGACTACTTCGACATGCCGGCCGACAGCCCGGCCCACCGCCTCCCGGCCGGCAGCGGCTTTGCCGGCTTCCGCTTCCAGGAAAGCCGCCTGGCCGACCAGCAGGCCAAGGACTGGCGCAAGAACGACTGGGTGGCTTTCCTCGGCGCGTCCTACTTCCGCGCCATCGGCGACCTCTATCAATATGGCCTGTCGGCACGCGGCATTGCCATTGACGTCGCACAAGCCGACCGCCCCGAGGAATTCCCCGACTTCACGCAATTCTTCTTCGAGCCACCTGCACCGGGCAGCGATACCGTCGTGGTCTATGCCCTGCTGGATGGCCCCAGCATCACCGGCGCCTATCGCTTCACCCTGCAACGCGGTGCCGGCGTGACCATGGAGGTGGACAAGGCGCTGTTCCTGCGCCGCGACGTCGCCCGCCTGGGCCTGGCACCGCTGACCTCGATGTACTGGTTCTCCGAAACCGTGAAGGGTAGCGGCGCGGACTGGCGACCTGAGGTGCATGACTCGGACGGCCTGGCGATCTGGACCGGTGCCGGCGAACACCTCTGGCGCCCCCTGAACAATCCGCCCCGCACCACCGCCTCGGCCTTCGCCGACCAGCAGCTGCGCGGCTTCGGTCTGTTGCAGCGCGACCGCAATGTCGACCATTACCTGGACGGCGTGCATTACGAGCGCCGCCCCAGCCTGTGGGTGGAACCGCAAGGGGACTGGGGCCAGGGCGAGGTACAGCTGATCGAACTGCGTACCGATGACGAAATCCACGACAACATCGTCGCGATGTGGGTGCCGAAAACTCCTGCGCGGGCCGGCGCCAGCTATCGGCTGCGTTACCGCCTCCACTGGGAGCAGGACGAGCCCTTCCCGACGGCGCTGGCGCGCTGCGTGGCGACGCGCCTGGGACGCGGCGGCCAGCCCGGCCAGGCACGCCCGGCGCAGGTCCGCAAGTTCATGGTCGAGTTCAAGGGCAAGCCGCTGGAAGGCCTGCCCTTCGGCGTGAAACCGGAAGCCGTCATCACTGCCTCCAGAGGCAGCATTTCCTATGTCTACACCGAGGCCCTGCCCAACGACGTAGCCGGCCACTGGCGCGCCCAGTTCGACCTGACGGCTGCGGGCGAGGAACCGGTCGAACTGCGTCTATTCCTGCGACACGACGGACAGGCACTCAGCGAGACCTGGCTGTTCCAGTACCATCCCTTCACCTCCAGGGAAGTGTATTGAGACAGTTTTTTCCTTTCCTTGAAAAAAGATTTGTACTTTTCAGAAAAGCTCCTTATAATCTCGTTCTTTCGCGGCTGTAGCTCAGCTGGATAGAGTACTTGGCTACGAACCAAGGGGTCGTGGGTTCGATTCCTGCCAGCCGCACCATATGTAGTAAAAAAAGGGTCCATCGCAAGATGGGCCCTTTTTTGTTTCTTCTTTGACCCGTCCTGAATTAAGTTGACACTTTTCCGACAAGAGGAAGGAGTGTCAGATGGAGCAAGGGATGCGGCGTAGCCAGCGGGATTACAGCCTGGCTTTTAAATTAAGCGTTGTCGATCAGGTAGAAAAAGGCGAAATGACGTATAAGCAAGCGCAATTGCGATACGGAATCCAAGGTCGATCAACAGTTTTGGTATGGTGTCGCAAACATGGCTTGCAGGACTGGACCCAGCCGAGGGGCCGCAGCAAGCGGAGAGCGCCGATGAATACCAAGCCACAGACACCCGAGCAGCGCATCAAGGAGCTGGAGAAGCAGCTCAAGGACGAAAAGCTGAAGTCGGCCTTGTTCGAGAAGGTGATAGACATCATGCGCGATGAGCACGGGGTGACGGTAAAAAAGCATGCCGGCAAGCTATCTGTGGTGGTGAAGTCCAAGGACTGAGCATTCAGAAAGCTTGCCGTTTCATAGGCATAAGCCGCCAAGCGCACTACAAACATTGCCAGCGGGAACGAATTAGTGAGGATCAGGCTGAGGCAGTGATTGCGCTGGTGCAGCCGATTCGCCTGCGCCAACCAAGAGTGGGCACACGCAAGCTCCATCACATGCTGGGTGCGAGCCTTGAGCAAGCGGAACTGAAAGTGGGACGAGATCGGCTGTTCTACATCCTGCGGCAGGCACGATTGTTAGTTCAGCCGCAACGGGCGTACCACAAGACCACAGACAGCCATCATCGCTTCCGGCGCCATCCGAATTTACTCAAGGCAGGACCGGACCAAGTGGTGCCTACCGGCCCGGAACAGGTGTGGGTGGCTGGCATCACTTACCTACCGACACGCGGGAAGTTCGTGTACTTGAGCTTGGTGACAGATGCCTGGTCGCGCAAGATTGTTGGGTACCACGTACACGGGAGCTTACAAACGGAAGAGGTCAGCCAAGCGCTGAAGATGGCCCTGCGCGGACGCCGTGGCAGTGCGCCGCTGATCCATCACTCTGACAGAGGCATCCAATACTGCTCGACGTATTACCAGAATATCCATGACCGCCACGGCTTGGTTTGCTCAATGACCGATGGATATGACTGCTACCAAAACGCCCTGGCCGAACGAATCAATGGGATTCTTAAAGGAGAGTTCTTGCTTAACCGGCCCGCAGATCTGCAACAAGCAGCAAAGATGGTGGCGCAATCAGTACGGATTTACAACCAGGAACGGCCTCATACGGCCCTGAAATACAAAACGCCCGATGCGGTGCATCGGGCGTCTGTGTTGCAGTAAAAACCTGTCAACTTATTTTAGGACTGGACACTTTTATTGTTTCGCTTTTTGTTGATCCTTCCCGGGCAGCACCTCACTGCTGCAACCTGCTGCAACCCGTCCCAGCTCAGCCACAATCTCTCCCGCTCACCGACGAGCGTTTGCGCCATCGTCCGACATGCGCGGCCCAGCCGGCTGGAGATAATCAAGGCTCCGTTCATTCTCTGGAGGAGCCGCCGTGAAAAAGACTTCCCTGTTCATGCTCGCTGCAGGTTCGCTGGCCATGCTGGCCTGCGCCAAGCCGGTAAAGCGCCAGTTCGACGAAATCAACCGACGCCGGATGGCCGAAGCCGAAGGAAAAAGCGAGACCGAATCCGGCATGCCCAGCGTCATGGGTGAGCAGGACATGCAACCTGTCGCACAAGAAAGCAGCATGGTGGCGGATGGCACGCAACAGCATGCGCCTACGCCTGTCAGCACCACATCGGTTCAGCCGCTGGAGCAGCCGCCACGCAAGGATGGGGATTTCGCGCCGCCGGTGGGTGCCTGAGCGTTTCCGTTTCTCGCGGCGCACCTCCCCGTCTTCCATGGATGCATCACCATGGAAGAAAGCAGCCGAACATGCCGCAAGGCATCAGTGCTCGTTGCGAGTCCGCCTCTGCGTCCGCCCCAGCACCAGCACAAAGAACACCGGCACGAACAACACCGCCAGCACCGTGGCAGTGACCATGCCACCGAACACGCCGGTGCCGATCGCGCGTTGGGTCTCCGCACTGGCGCCTGAGGCCAGCATCAGTGGTACCACACCCAGCGCAAAGGCCAGCGAGGTCATCAGGATGGGACGCAAACGCAGCACGGCCGCCCGGATCGCCGCGTCCGCCAGCCCGGCGCCCTCGGCCCGCAGTTGCCGCGCAAACTCCACGATGAGGATGGCATTCTTGGCAGACAGGCCGATCACGGTGATCAGACCCACCTTGAAAAAGACGTCATTGGGCATCTCGCGCAACATCACCGCCGCCACGGCACCGACCAGACCCAGCGGCACCACCAGCATGACCGACAACGGAACACGCCAGCTCTCGTACAGGGCCGCCAGCACCAGGAACACCACCAGCATGGACAAGGCCATCAGCATCGGCGCCTGCGCCGCTGACAGACGTTCCTGCAGGGATTGGCCAGTCCACGCCACCGCGAATCCAGGCGGGAGCTGCTGGGCCAGGCGCTCCATCTCGGCCATGGCCTCGCCACTGGCCACGCCAGCTGCGGCGCTGCCGGAAATGCGTACTGCAGGGAAGCCCTGGTAGCGCTGCAGCTGCGTCGGCTGTTCTTGCCAGGATGTCTTCACGACTTCACCCAACGGCAGCAAACCGCCACTCTGGTTGCGGACGTACAGCTTCGTCACGTCCTCGATCTGCATGCGCGCACCAGCCTCGGCCTGCAGGATGACCTGTTGCATGCGGCCGGCATTGGGGAAGTCATTGATATAGAACGAACCCATGGCCGCCGACAGCGTATCGCTGATGCTGGCGAAGGAGACCCCGAATGCGGCCGCCTTGTGACGGTCGATATCCAGCTGCAGGCTGGCTCCCGGCGGCAATCCGTCTGAATAGACGCCGGCCAGCTTGTCGCTCCTGGCCGCCAGCGCCAGCAATTGCGCTTCCGCAGCCTTGAGGGCGGCATAACCCTGATTGGCGCGATCCTGCAGACGCATGGCGAAGCCGGAGGAGTTCCCCAGCTCTTCGATGGCCGGTGGTAGCAGGCTCATCACCATGCCATCGACGCTGCGTTCCATGGCGCCCTGGGCGGCGATGGCCTCGGCGGCAGCGGTGGAACCCTTGCGTTGCTTCCAGTCCTTGAGTTCGGTAAAGGCCATGGCCGCGTTCGGCCCGGAGCCGGAAAACCCGAATCCCAGTACCGAAAGGTTGGCGCCGATATCCTCGCGGGTCTGCAGGTAACGCTCGAACTGATCGACGGCACGGCCAGTGCGCTCGCTGGTGGCATCGGCCGGCAACTGGAAGGAGGTCATGAAGTAACCCTGATCCTCTTCCGGCAGGAAAGCGGAGGGCAAGGCCTGCAAACCGAGCACCAGCAGCAGGCACAGCGCCACGTACACCAGCATCATGCGCAGCCCTCGTGCGATCAGGCGCGCCAATGCGGATTCATAGCGTGCGGTGAGACGATGGAAGGCCCGGTTGAACGCGCCAAAGAAGCCGCGCTTTTCATGATGCCCCGGTGCCACCGGCTTGAGCAGGGTGGCACACAAGGCGGGCGTCAGGCTCAGCGCCAGCAAGGCCGAGAACAGGATGGACACGGCCATGGCCAGCGCGAACTGGCGATAGATCACGCCCACCGAGCCCCCTGCCAGCGCCATCGGAATGAAGACCGCGGTCAGTACCAGCGTGATGCCGACGATGGCCCCGGTAATCTCGCGCATGGCCTTGATGGTGGCCTCGCGTGGCGCCAGACCTTCCTGCGCCATGATGCGCTCCACATTTTCCACCACCACGATGGCGTCATCGACAATGATGCCGATGGCCAGCACCATCCCGAACATGGTGAGCACATTGACCGAATAGCCGACCACCAGCATCACCGCCAGCGTACCCAGCAGCGCAATGGGCGCGACGATGGCGGGGATGACGGTATAGCGCACGTTCTGCAGGAACAGATACATCACCAGGAACACCAGCACCATGGCCTCGATCAGGGTCTGCACCACCTTTTGGATGGAGACCTTGACGAAGGGCGCGGTGTTATAGGGCAGCGAAAACACCATACCCGCCGGCAGGCTGGGGCGCAGTTCTTCCATGCGAGCCTGGATGGCGGCCGCCGTGCGCACCGCATTGGCACCCGGAGCGAGCTGCACCGCGGCCACGCCGGCAGGCTTGCCGTCTTCGCGATTGGAGAAGGCATAGGATTGCGCCCCCAGTTCCACCCGCGCCACATCCCCCAGCAACACGCGCGAACCATCGGTCTTTGCCTTGAGCACGATGGCGGCAAACTGTGCCGGCGACTGCAATTGCCCCTGTACCGTGAGCGGCACGGCGATCTGCTGGCCCGGAACGGCAGGCGAATCACCCAGGCGACCGGGTGCGATCTGGGCATTCTGCTGGCTCACTGCAGTACTGATGTCGGTAACGGTCAGGCCGAAGGCATTGAGCTTGAAGGGATCGATCCAGATGCGCATGGCCTGCTCTGCGCCGAACAGCTGCACACGTCCGACGCCTTCCACGCGGCGCAATTCCTCCACGATATTGCGTGCCAGGTAGTCGCTCAGTCGGACTTCATCGTAGCGGCCATCGGTCGAGGTCAGGCTCACCATCAGGAGGAAGCCCGAAGCCGCAGATTCCACCGTCACGCCATTCTGGCGCACGGTCTGCGGCAGCCGCGCTTCGATGGCCTTGAGCTTGTTCTGCACATCCACCTGGGCCAGTTCCGGATCGGTGCCGGGCTTGAAGGTAACGCTGATCTGGGCGCTGCCCGAGGTATCGGCGGAGGACTCGAAGTAGAGCAGGTTCTTGACGCCCGACAGTTCGCGTTCGATCAGGCTGATCACGCCATCGTTCATGGTCTGAGGCGTTGCCCCCGGATAGGTGGCATTGATGGAGACCGTGGGCGGCGCCACCGAGGGATAGCGCGCAATGGGCAACTGGCTCATGGCAATCACGCCGAACAGCACGATGAACAGGGCGACCACCCAGGCGAAGATGGGACGGTCGATAAAGAAGCGGGGCATGCAAGAACTCCATCAGTCTGGCTCGGTACCTGGTGGCAGGCTTAACGACAACGGCATTTTTGCCGCGCCGCGCCAGCCGACAGTACAATCGCGAGCGAAGGCGGAGTCTGGGCGATGAGCGTGAGGATTGCGCGATACAACGATGGAGTTTCGATGGAGAAGGAAAGATGCCGACAGCACCGCATAGCGTGAGCGAACCGGGCCTGGCGCCCACGGCGCCGGCCACCGGCGCGCTGGTGCTGATTGCCGAGGATGCGCCCGAGATCGCTGACATCCTGGCCGCCTACCTGGCCCGCAGCGGCATGCGCAGCGTGCATGCGGGCGACGGCGTACGGGCGCTGGAGCTGCATCTCGCCCTCAAACCGGACCTGGTGCTGCTGGACATCCAGATGCCGCAGCTCAATGGCTGGCAGGTACTGGCGCAGATTCGCCAGCGTGACCAGACCCCGGTCATCATGCTCACCGCCCTGGACCAGGACGTGGACAAGCTCACCGGCCTGCGCATCGGCGCAGACGACTACGTGGTCAAGCCCTTCAATCCGGCCGAGGTGGTGGCCCGGGTCGAGGCAGTCCTGCGCCGCAGCCAACCCCGTGATGAGCGCGATGACCGACGCATCCTGCGGGTCCCGCCCTTCGTGATCGACTTCGAGCAGCACGAGGCCGTGGCCGAGATTGACGGTACTTCGCATGCACTGGTGCTCACGCTCACCGAATTCAAGCTGCTGGCGCAACTGGCGCGCTCGCCACGGCGCGTGTTCAGTCGCGCCGAACTGCTGGCCTCCTGCCTGCCGGAGGGCGATACGCTGGAGCGCACCGTCGACAGCCATGTCAGCAAACTACGCAAGAAACTGGAGGACCTGGGCATCGCCGGTATTCCGGTCAGCATTCGTGGGGTGGGTTATCGTTTCCAGCAAGGTAGCTGATACCGTGGAGGCGCACTCATGAAGCCCGGCGTCGACCTGCTGGCACTATGGCGCGGCAAGGGCCTGGCACGGCAGATCATCAGTTCGGTGGCGATCCTGGCGCTGACCATCATGCTGATGGTCTTGCTGGGCTCGTATGCCTTCTATTCGACCATGTTCATCTTCCTGCCCAGCGCCCTGTCGGCGCCGGACAGCTGGTTGCCCTCGCCGGCCGAGTGGGGCTGGATCGCCGGTACCACGCTGCTGGGCCTGGGAATTGCGATCTGGGTGGCCATGCGCCTGGCGCGCCGCATTCTGACGCCGCTCAATTCAGTGGCCACCAGCCTGCGCCGCGTGGCACAGGGCGATCTGGCGGCCCGGGCGGGAGCGCAACGACAACCGCTGGATGAAGCCTCGCAGCTGATCAGCGACTTCAACGCCATGGCCGAGCGGCTGGAGCGGGTACAGCAGGAACGCATCTTCTGGAACGCCGCGATCGCCCACGAACTGCGCACGCCGGTGACCATCCTGCGCGGTCGATTGCAGGGTCTTTCCGATGGCGTGTTCCCGCCCGAACCGGCGCTCTTTTCCAGCCTGCTGGTGCAAGTCGAGGGACTGGCGCGGTTGATCGAGGACTTGCGCATCGTCGGCCTGGCCGAAAGTGGACACCTGCGCATACAGCTGCAGCAGGTGGACCTGCAACAGGAAATCGGCACCGTGCTGACAGCCTGCGAATCGGCGCTGCAGGACAAGGGATTCGCCGTCACACTGGAAATCGCACTGCAGCGCACGGTCTGCGATCCGGTGCGCATCCGCCAGGCACTACTGGCCCTGCTGGAAAACGTCCTGCAGCACGCCACACCCGGCCGCTTGCGCATCAGCACCGCGAGCAGCGCAGGCCAGCATTGCCTGCGCGTGGAGGACAGCGGCCCGGGGCTGGCGGCTACCGATGCGACGATGATCTTCGACGCCTTCCAGCGAGGCCCGCGCAGCGACGACGCCCAGCACCGTGGCAGCGGCCTGGGGCTGGCGGTGGTCAGGGCCATTGCCAGTGCGCATCACGGTACCGCCGACTGCCGGCCCTCGCCACTGGGCGGCACCTGCTTTGAAGTCCGCTGGCCTCATTGAGCATTGATGTGTATATTTTCCCCAGCAGGACGCATGAAGCGAAGTTCACAATAAATTCAGCGGACCACGGGGGGACCCCATGCGCAGACCGGACTCGATGACGATACTCGCCATCAGCTTGCTGCTTTGCTCGCTGGCGGCATCGGCGTGGTCGGAGAACCTGACGACCATCACGCTGGGCTTCACCGGCCGACTTTCCGAACCGATTACGCAGAGCGCCCTGCAGGGTGCGCAACTGGCCATCGACGACGCCAATGCGATGGCCATACGGCGTCGCTCGCCACTGCGCTTGCAACTGCTGCCGCAGGATGACCACGGCAACGAAAATTTCGCCATCAACATCGCCCGTTACTACATCAAGGAAAACGTGGCCGGCGTCGTCGGCCCGTGGAGCAGCGACGCCGCATTGGCCACCGCCGCAATCTACGAAAACGCAGGCATCCCGCAGATCGGATTTACCGCCACCAGCAGCCAGTGGACCAGCATGGGCCACCGCATGCCGTTCCGGGTGGTGGGCGGCACGCAGGAACTGTCCTCCGCATTGGCCGAGGTCGCCGGCCGCTCGCTGGCGGGGCAGCGGGTCTTCGTGATCCAGAACGATTCGGCCTACAGCACTGCCTTGGCCGATGCAGTAATGGAACGCTTGGCAGCAACGGCGCCAGCCATCGCGCTGGGGCGCATCCAGGTCGCGCGTCGGACCACCGACTTCCATGTGGCGATGCAGGCGGCGATGCAGCATGACGCTGATGTGATCGTGTTCCTGGCCCTGTACCCGCAGGCGCGCGCATTCATCGATGCGGCCCGCCGTTCGGGATCAAAGGCACGCATTCTGCTCACGGGAGGTGCCAGCAACCTGGAGCTGGCATCGCAGCCCGAACCACGGCTGCATGTGCTGGAATTCGAAATCGCACGGGACTATTGTCCGCAATGGAAAAAGGTCGCCCAAGCCTATCGCAGCAGATTCGATACCGCGCCGACCACCTACTCCTTCTATGCCTATGATGCGGCCAGCGTACTGGGTGCGGCCATCCTGCAGACCGGCAGCGGCGATGGCCGCAGGATCGCGGTGGCGTTGCACCAGTTGCGTCATCCCGGACTGCATGGACCGATCAGCTTTGCCCCAAACGGAGCAAGGGCCAATCCGCGCTATACCCTGTTCCGGCATGACGGCCGCTGGCAGCCGGTGGAATTCTTCCCGGCTGGCAGCGGCCGTCATGAGCCTTGCGTGTGATGCCTGCCATCAAGCACCCAGCAGGCGCGACATGGTTTCGGAAGGCCGACAGCGCGTGTCAGGACGGCTGGACAAGACCTCAAAATCTAATCCGGCGCCCGATGAATGAGCCTTTCCGATGCTGCCATACGTCGCTTGAGGAAGGCCCATAACAGTAACAATAGTGACACACCTATTAGAGTCATTATCCGAGCAGGCCACAGATGTGGTGCGGTGAATTGTTCCTCCATTCGGTAATTACCCGCAGGCAGTTGCCACGCTCTAAATCCGCCCACCTCCAGGGCCGTCAATTGAATCGGCTTATCCGCAGATTGGCAATCGATGCACTGTAGCGTGGCGGCCCAACCGTCCCAGAAAATTTCGTTTTCGACCACAAGAGCTGGCTCTGCCAGACTAAAGTGGAACTCTTCACTAGAAGTGCCGCTTTTAATGCAGGTAGCGTCGACGCGGACGGCGCTGCTCAGGTCCAGCGTTCCAGCTTGTGAAGATGGGCGGCCCGGCAATGCCATCATCGTCCACTCTTTTTGCGCAAAATTGCGGCTAACGTCCGACTTGAGTATGGCCACGTGTCGAGCGAGCTTAAGGGGTCCCGAATAGTCACGCATGAAATACTGACCGGTGTAATAGCCGTTCCACGGGAATACTTCTTCGTTATGGGAGACCTCCCTGCGCGCCGTTCGGCATTGCTCCGAACGGAGGGCAGCCATCAGCTGCGACCTCGTTTCCGAGAACTTTCCTGCATGGGCTTCGACCCATGGAACACCATCATTCGGGTGCGCCAGGAAATAACGCTGGTCCCAATGCACCCCGCTCCAATTGAACACGCTGGCTGCTGCCATCAGGACAGGTAGCAGCCAGCGCCCAGGCCCCGGCAAAAGCCACAGCGCTACCGCTGCCAAACCGAACGGCAAGGATAGTGCCACCAGAACCGGTAACTGACCGTGCGCCGGTACGGTATAGAGATACCAGACGTATCTGGCGCCTAGCAGCAGCAATCCCAGGCCGGCCAAGTGCGGAAGAAACACGCGAATGCGGGCGCTGAGAGGGGCAAGAATCAAAAGTACGATGACGAGCAACAGCAAACTTCTTGTGGACAATAGCACCACGCCGAACAGATAGTTCAGCGCCAGAAGAAATAAGGCCCCCACCGCGACCAGGCCGGACACGAACATCCACTGCCCGGGCCAGGAGGGAATACACCTGACCAACATCAGCAAAGATATTGCAGCGATGGCACAAATCGCTTGAACGACATATTCCATATGCCATAGGGTCCAGTCGGCAATGGCAAGCTCGTCGAAGAAATAGGTCCCGCCAATCAAGAGGAGTGCCACGGGCAGCAGTGGCAGCATTCGACGTGCCTGCGCTCGGGTATCCTGCAACGCGGCGCATGCCACCAGAACGATCGCTAAACCGATGATGCCGCGATAATCGGCCATCACGAAGCGGCTGACCCCCAGCGGCGGAATCAGTCTGGCCAGCAATGGATGTAGCAAACCACTGGCGATCAGAATGGCTAGCACCATCGACACCACTGGCCACTTCATCATGGGGCGCCAGCGCAATAGACCTAGCAGAAAAAGAGTTATCGCGGGAATCCCTACAAATACCGAACGCATCGATTGATCATGGTGCAACAAGCGATCATTGGTAATTGGGAAGATCAGCGATAGCATATCGCTCATCACCAGATAGTCGTACTGCATGCTACCGACCTCGACGGATCGCGCGATTTCCCGTGCATCCAGAAAGGCCGGGAGTAGCGTCAACCCGGAAAGCAAGGTACCAACCAGCATGGCCGACCCGATGAGAAGCCCGACAGTACCTGCCTCCTTTTCAAGGAGCGTCCTGACCAGGGTGACGCTACCAAGCACGAAAAAGACCGCTAGCGTCGCGCCAGGATAAGCGCCTGTCCATTGCATGAATATCCAGAGCGGCAGCAGCACTATTGCTATCCAGTTTAGCCTGGACATGGCACGCCAGTTCATGAACACAGGCATGCACAACCATGGCAGGAAAGCGAAAGAACGGATGATGTCAGGGTGCTGCGCATTGGAGTAGAAACCGCCAAATCCCTGATAGAACACACCCGCGAGGATGGCCTGCCACCACTTCATTCCGCAAGTCCGTGCACAAACGGCAGCACCTACCGCACCCAGATATACATGGGCAATCTGCAGCAACTTCGCCACTTCGAAGCTATAGGCCACGCCTAACCAAGAGAGCAAGCGGATGGGCAGATAGTCAAACCCGCTTTGCAGGTTCATGTAAGTAGGGTAGCCCATGCCCTGGAAAGGAATCCAGGAGGTATCCTTACCCACCCTTGCGACCTCGACCAGGTAATAAGGTACTGCCTGGTAAGTCAGCAGAAAATCGTTAGGAAAAATGCCGTTAGCGGAAAAGTGACGCCAGAAGTACAAGCCATTCTGTAACGCTAGGATCACCAGCATCAGCAACCATGGCAACACCACACTTGCCGTCCGCCCGCTACCCGCCCGCCGCAATGCCTCACGAATCCTGATAAGGTGGTGATGGGCATTGATCAGCATGAGGACGATAGAGAAGGTAGTGATTGGAACAAGCAGTCATCCCATCCGGAGAAGGCCGGGATCACCCACCGGCATTCGCCTTGTGTAACAAGATGAGCTTGGAAAGAAGATATGTCATCGGCAGCACGGCTGCGGTGACCAACAAAGGCGCCCAGTTGCTTGAGATACCCAATGATTCCACCAGTACGTGGAGAAGTAGTGCACTGGCGATGTACTGGGCAACGTATACCAGCGGAAAGGCGAGAAAACGTCGCCAGGAAAGTGGTACGCGGAATACCAGTAGCGAATTGAGAAGATAGGAAAACACCACACCGGCTACATAAGCGAGCAAATATGCTTGCTGGTACGGGAGAACCAGCTTCAGCACGAGATAAGTCGCATAGCTGAATCCGGTATTGATCAGGCCACCGATTAAGAACTTGATCCAGTATTTGCCACGTGGGATCAAGATATCTCGTCCTTCGGTGAGACCGTCTGCAAAAAACTCTCATAATCGCGAATGTAATCCTGGGCATCGTAGCTATCGGACGCGAACACCAGCAAGACTGCATCACTGGAATACTTGTACTGGGTTCCCCAGGTCAGGGGCGGCAAATAAATTCCCAGATCCGGCGAATCTAGCAGCACCTCGATGCGGGAGCGGCCATCGTCAGCCACCACCGAACAGCTACCTTTCACGCAGATCAGGAACTGGCGGCACTTATGATGGGCGTGCTCGCCCCGAGTCTTTTCACTCGGGACGTTGTAAACCAGAAAATAGCGGCTGGGAACGAAGGGAATGTCCACCGGGAACTCGCCCACTGACAAGTCACCACGAATGTCTGAAACCTGTTTAAGCCGGTGAAGCGTCACACCCTTGACGTCTAGCGCGACAACTCGGTCCCTCTCTGAAGGCATCTCGACCCGGTCTTCCTCGCGGGGTTGCTCGCCAGCATCGACATAGCCGGTGATACGCGCCGGGCAGCCAGTAACGACAGCATAAGGCGGGACCGACTTGGTGACTACCGCACCTGCCCCGACCAGGGCGCCACGACCGATATGCACGCCTGGCAGGATCGTGGCACCGCCACCGATGGAGGCGCCGCGTTCCAGCGTGGTTTCGACAAAGCGCTCCGGATAGACTTTGGAGCGCGGGAACTTGTCGTTGGTGAAAGTTACGTTGGGGCCGATAAACACATCGTCCTCGACCCGGATGCCGTCCCATAAGTAAACGCCAGACTTAATTGTGACGCGATCTCCGATGGTGACATCGTTTTCGATGAAACAATGGGCGTTGATGTTCACGTCCCTGCCGATCCTGGCTCCTGCAAGGATTACCACATATTGCCATATGGTGGTATCTGTACCGATTTGGCTTGTCTGTACATCGGCGCTGGGATGGATTTTCATTTGGCATCCTGGTCTTGGGAGGCGTGCGGCGAAACGAGATGGCGCGCTATGATAGCCAGGGGACGCTTCTTGGTGTTTTCATAAGCGCGCCAAGCATAGGTGCCAACAATGCCTATTCCCAGAGTATTGAGCGCGCCGAAGAACAGCACGGCGATGATAATGGTGGCGTAGCCGGGAACTGTGATGCTCCCCAGCAGGTGACCAACCATCACCATCAAGGCCAGCAACACAGAAAAAATACAGCCAGTGAGGCCGAGCCGAACCAGCAAACGCACCGGATAGTCAGTGAAGGCAAAGATGCTGTCGAGCATGTAATCGACCTTCTTCTTGAAAGTCCAGCCGGACACTCCTTCTTGCCTTTCAAGTCGTTTATACTCGAAAAGTTTCCGACGAAAACCCAGCCAGAAAATCAGCGCCACCAAGGACGACCTCGACTCTTCCAATCGCAGCAACTGGTCGCGGAAGACGCGATTGCATCCGAAGATGTCCACGCCACCCGGCGGCATCTCCGGCAACACCAGCTTGCGATACAAAGACCAGAAAACGTGAGAGGGAATGCGCGAGGACAGGGGATCCTCACGTGCAGCCCTGTTACCGAGGGCAACGTCGCACTCATCGGTGGCCAGTGAGGCGAAGAAGGACAACAGCAACTCGGGGGGCTCTTGCAGATCGGCGGCCATAACCGCGAAGAACTCCCCTTTGGCGATGTTCAAACCACTGCGAATTGCGGCAAACGAACCAAAATTACGGGAGTGCCCCACCAGTTGCGCGCTGAAAGGTAGCTCGGGCAATCGCTGTTCCAGCAACATGAATGAGCGATCAGGACTGCCATCGACTACGAACACGACCTCGAGACTATGCTCAAGCTGAGTATCGAGATCAGCCAGTGCGGTCAGCAAACGAGGAATGGATTCCTCGTTTTTATAGACCGGAATGATGACGGAGTACTTCAGGCTACCCATGCGTTGATTCCATCAATCACGAGGTCCACCTGTTCATCGGTCATCTCCGGATAGCAGGGCAAGGTCAGGATATCGGTGGCCAATTGCTCCGTATCAGGCAAGAAAACTTCCGAATAGGTCGCACCAAAGACTGGCTGACGATGGTCCGGCAGGGGGTAGTGGATCTCGGCGGCAATGTCCAGTCCGCGCAAATGGGCGCGCAGAGCATCGCGTTCGGGGCAGCGGACGACAAAAAGGTGCGCAACGTAATCTTCGCCAGTCCACGACGGCAGGCTGACCCTGGGATGCTTGATAGCATCGGAGTAGCGCTGTGCAATGTGGCGGCGACGCGCATTGGTGGCATCTAGCAAAGGGAGGAATTCCGACAACACAGCCGCTTGCATCTCGTCAAGCCGACTATTGCGAGCGTGGGCACGGCTGACCTGATATTTCTGAGCCCAACCGTATTGACGCAGACTGCGGGCAACAGCGGCAACTTCGTCCGACGCTGTGGCGATGGCACCACCATCTCCAAGAGCACCGAGATTTTTGGTAGGGTAAAAACTGAAACTGGATGCAGCACCGAAGCTTCCGACCTTGCGCCCGTTGATTCTGGCGCCATGCGCCTGAGCACAGTCTTCGAAGAGACGCACCCCGGCGGCGTTACACAGACGTGCGACTTCTTCAATATCGGCCACAGCACGGCCGTAGAGATGGGTGACTATTACCGCGTCTATTCCGAGCGCAATGACTCGTTCAACTTCCTCCAGGGCTACATTATGGGTATCAGGAGCGACATCCATAAAGCAAGGTTCAGCACCGATCGCCAGAATTGCCGTCGTGCTATACATGCCGGCATTGGCCACAGTTGCAACTTTGCTTCCCTTTTTCATACCGATGGCACGCAGGCCAATTTCGATCGCGTCGGTGCCGTTGGCCACCGTAACGCAATGCGACAGCCCAAGGTAGGCAGAAAAAGCCTGCTCGAATTGCGCCACCTCAGGCCCTAGAACGAACCATCCTCGCGCGACCACGCGCTGCAAGGCCGCATTAATAAGCGCTTCATGAGCGCGAGTTCGCGCCAACAGGTCGTTGATGAGCATAGTGAGCCATGAAGAAAGACAATCCGGCAACTGAAGTCGAAATTCTTCCCCGACTGTAAAGTTTGCTTACAAATTGCCTACGAATTTAAACATTGGACTATATCACTGAGGCCTTGACAGAGAAAGTGGTCGCTAGTCCCTCCGGCAGCAATCCAGCGGCAGCCCCCGGATTCCTCGTTGACTGGCAGCGGCTTACGGCACCTTGACATTTGACCCGAGCATCACGCTCCGAGCAGACGCGACATGGTTTCAGCGAAGGCGATGATGAGTCCGACGAGCATGGTGTTCTCCTTGTAGTAGTGGGCGATCAGCCACCGAAGAGGCGGGACATGGTGTCAGCGAAGACGACGATGAGTCCGACGAGCATGGTGTTCTCCTTGTAGTAGCGGGCGATCAGCCGCCGAAGAGGCGGGACATGGTGTCAGCGAAAACGACGATGAGTCCGACGAGCATGGTGTTCTCCTTGTAGTAGCGGGCGATCAGCCGCCGAAGAGGCGGGACATGGTGTCAGCGAAAACGACGATCAGTCCGACGAGCATGGTGTTCTCCTTGTAGTGACAGCCAATCAGCCGCCGAAGATGTGGGACATGGTTTCAGCGAAGGCGATGATGAGTCCGATAAGCATGGTGTTCTCCTTGATCTGGTGGGTTGGGACCGATGCTGTTTGCTTCGGCTTGTTGTCATCATCGCGTTGACCGGTTACCGCCACATTGCAGGTTTGCCCGTCCAGGTTTCAGTTGAAATCTGGGCCCATGAAAAAACCCCTCGCTGCGTAGGCAGACGAGGGGTTCGTCAGAAGAGCAAGGCCGCATTCGCAGCCTGCGGGAAACGGATCAGAAGGGAATATCGTCATCCATGTCCGAGAAGTTCGGCGCCGGGCGCTGGGCCGGCTGCTGGCGCGGGGCGCCGCCACCACCACCACCGCCCGCATTGCCGCCAGCGCTCTGGCGGGGTGCGCCGCCGCCGTAGCTGCCTGCACCGCCACCACCGCCGCCGTAGCCGCCTTCATCCATGCCACCACCACCGCCCGCGCCCTGGCGACCGCCCAGCATCTGCATGGTATCGGCGATGATTTCCGTGGTGTAGCGCTCCACGCCTTCCTTGTCCTGCCACTTGCGCGTCTGCAGGCGGCCTTCGACGTAGATCTGCGAGCCCTTCTTCAGGTACTGGCCGGCGATTTCAGCCAGCTTGCGATAGAAGGTGATGCGGTGCCACTCGGTGAGCTCCTTCTTTTCGCCGGAATTCTTGTCCTTCCAGCTCTCGGTCGTGGCGACGGCGATGTTGGTGACGGCTTCGCCGTTGGGCATGTAGCGTGTTTCCGGGTCGCGTCCCAGGTTGCCGACGATGATGACTTTATTGACCGATGCCATTGTTTCTCCTGAATACGTTTAGGCTGTTGCACCCGCCGCCGGCGCGGAACGGCGCGGCAGGTTTTTCATGTTAGCCGCGATTATAAGCCAGGTCAGGGTGAGCACAGCAGACAAGAGGAACACCGCGGAATTCCCCACATTTTGTTTAAGCCAGCCACCCAGGGCGCCGCCGCAGGACAAACCCAGCGCCTGCAGGGTGTTGTAGACGCCCAGCGCCGCGCCCTTGGCCGCTGGCGGGGCAATACGGGACACCAGCGAGGGCTGGGCCGCTTCCAGGATATTGAAGGCGACGAAGAACAGGAACAGCAGGGTCACCAACATCCAGAGACTTCCCAGCGGTTGGGACAACACCAGCCAGAAGCCCACCTGCACCAGCAGCATCAGGCTGATGGCGCCGACGAAGACCGGTTTCATGCGCCCGTACTTCTCGGCCACGATGATCGGCGGCAGCATCAGCACGAAGGAGGCCAGAACCACCGGCAGATAGATCTTCCAGTGTTCGCCCAGCGGCAGGCCGGCTGATTGCACGAGCGCGGCCGGCACCACCAGGAACATGGCAACCTGGGTCAGGTGCAGCGTGAATACGCCCCAGTTCAGGCGCAGCAGTTCGGTCTGGCGCAGCACCTCGGCCAGCGACACCCGCCTGGCCTGTACCATCGGCGCCGCCGGCACCACCCATAGCACCACCGCGATGGCCAGCAGGGAGAGCACGCCGGTCAGGCCGAAGATGCCACCCATGCCGATCGACTCGTAGAGCAGTGGTGAGGCCACCATCGAGACCGCGAAGGTCACCCCGATGGAGGCGCCCACCATGGCCATGGCCTTGGTGCGATGTTCCTCGCGGGTGGAATCGGCGATGAAGGCGGTGATGGCGGCAGAGATCGCGCCCGATCCCTGCAGTGCTCGTCCCACCAGCAGCCACATCACGCTCTGGGCACCGGCGGCCACGAAGGAGCCCAGCGCAAACAGCAACAGGCCGATGACGATGATGCGCTTGCGGCCGTAGCGGTCGGAGGCAATCCCGTAGGGAATCTGTCCACAGGCCTGCGCCAGTCCATAGATGCCCAGGGCGATGCCGACCAGGGTATCGCTGTCGCCTCCGGGCAGGCTGTGGGCGTGCACGGCAAACACCGGCAACACCAGGAACAGGCCCAGCATGCGCAGGGAAAAGATCGAGGCCAGGGAAACGCTGGCACGCACCTCGGCGCGCGACATGCCGGTTTTCTCAGGCTGTGCGGATGAACTTGTGTCGTGGGACATACGTGTGGCGTGTAGGGGCTGGCGTTGGCGGCTGCCCGGTCTTTCGTGAAACCGGGCTGTAGGACAAAGGCAATATGGTAACAGCATAGTCTGGCGCCTCGTGAGCCCGCCTGACGAGCTCTGCACCCATCCGACGGGTTTAGCGCGCTTCCATGTGCTGCATCAATCCAACAATGCGCGGTCAGCAAACGGCAGAATGTAGCAAATCTTCACACCTTTCCTGACAAATACGTCATTTAGTTCAATGCCTATGCCAAAATGACGACTTGCTCATTTTTTCTGCAGTGTCCTATAACAGCCGCCGACTTCCCCTACCGGAAGATTTTCGCCAGGCAATAATCCTCGCCAAGAAAAATAAAGCAAGCACGCATCAAGGGGGAGAAAACCCGATGCAGAGGATGGCGAAGAGCACCAGGCACTGCGCCAAGGCGCGCCCAGGATCACGTTCGTTGCTGCTCTGCTCCCAGGTTTTCGGTTTTTGAATTTTTCGCGGGCGGCGCAGGCGGCTCGCATCCGTATCCAGCATGTTCCTATTCGACTCGGTCTCTGAACGCAAGCCAGGGCCTTCTCTTTCGACGGCCTCGGCACCGGTCTTGGGTCAGCGCGCCCTGTCCTCGCGCATGGCCTGGCTGCTGCTGGTCCTGGCAGGCGCCGCCTGGCTGTTGCCGGGCATCTTCGGCCACGGCCCGTGGAAGCAGGATGAAACCTATTCCTTCGGCATGATCCATCACATGCTGACCTCGGGCGAATATCTGGTGCCGACCAACGCCGGCCGGCCGTTCATGGAAAAGCCGCCGCTGTACTACTGGACGGCCGTGCTCCTGGCCAAGCTGGTGCATCCGCTGTTGCCTTACCACGAGGGTGCGCGCCTGGCCAGCATCCTCTACAACCTGGTGACGCTGGTCTTCGTGGCGCGCATCGCCCAGATGATGTGGAACCAGCGCAGCCTGATGAGCCTGCCGGTGCTGGCGACGCTGGCGCTGTTCGCCGGTTCGCCCGGCATGGTCAAGCATGCCCACGACATGTTCACCGACGTGGCACTGGTCGCCGGCACCACCATGGCCACCTATGGCCTGCTGGCCATCGCCCTGAACCAGGAACGACGCACGCCATCGTGGACCGCTGCCTTCTGGTTCGGCCTGGGTGTGGGCATCACCGAGATGAGCAAGGGCCTGTTCGTACCGCTGACCTTCGCGGCCACGGCACTGGTGCTGGGCTTGCTGGTGCAGTCCTGCCGCCACCGCACTTACTGGAAGATGGTTGGCCTGGCGGTGCTGGTGTCGCTGCCTTTCTTCGTGATCTGGCCGGCCCTGCTGGCGCAGCACTCGGTACCGCTGTTCATGGAATGGTTCTGGGATAACAACGTCGGCCGCTTCTTCGGCTTTTCGGTGAAGAAGCTGGGCTCGGACAATGATCACACCGTGATCCTGCGGGCGCTGGCCGGCTTCGCCCTGCCCGGCTCACTGCTGGCCCTGCTGGGCCTGGCCAGCGGCGACTGGCGCCAGGCTGGCAGCTCGCGGGTCGCCGTGCCGCTGGTCTTCGCTGCCATCAGCCTGGTCGTGCTGCAAAGCTCGGCCACGGCCCGCCAGCTGTATCTGCTGCCGGTGCTGCTGCCGCTGGCGATGCTGGGCGCACGCGCCATCCCGCGCCTTCCGGATGTATTCAATCTGGGTTGGGACTGGCTGGCGCGTGTGGCCTTCGGCCTGATGGCCGTGGGCATCTGGGCCATCTATGTGATCTCGACCTTGCCGATCGAACATCATCACTGGATCGGTTTCATGGGCAAGTGGCTGCCGCTGGAGTATGTCACGCCGATCCAGCCGCTGGCCTTGCTGGCAGCCGGCGCCATGAGCATCCTGTGGATCGTCTCGCTGGGTCTCTTGCAGCAGGCCGGCCAATGGCGCGGCGCGTTTTCCTGGTTTGGCGGCATCACGCTGATGTGGGGCCTGGCCTTCACGCTGCTGCTGCCGTGGGCCGACTACGGGAAAAGTTATGAGTTCGTCTACGCCGACCTGAACACCCGGCTCGCCCCCGCCTGGCGTGCCGACGACTGCATGGCCAGCCAGAACCTGGGCGAGTCGGAAGCACCGATGCTGTACTACTACACTGACCTCCTGCACCAGCCCATCGACGCTACCGGAACGACCGAATGCCGCTGGGTCATCCAGCAAATGCCCGGCGTCACCCACCGCCCCAAAGGTCACTGGACGCTGTTCTGGGAAGGCCGCCGCGACGGCGACGACGGACAGCTCTTCAAGGTCTGGCAGCGCGCCGGTTGAACATCGGTCGCTGTCCCTCAAGTCCATCGCCCTGGGAATACGAGCCGGCCACGCGCCGGCTTTTTGCTGGCCGACGCATTCTGCAGAATGCTGGCACGGACGATTTCCTGCGTCATTCGCGCTCCATCCGGGTGGCTTTTCCCACTGCCGCGCTTTCATTTCCCGGATGTGTTCCCACATGCGTCATCTGGCGCTGCAGGCCCGCCTGCCGGCCGTTCGCAGTCCTGTTATAGTTACATGTTGTCCCACCGCTGCTCCGCGCAAGGCGTCATTCCACGCGGCGGCAGGAAACCCCTAGCTGAAGGCATCCATGGAAGAAATTCGCATTCGCGGCGCGCGCACGCACAACCTCAAGAATATCAACCTAGACCTCCCCCGCAACAAGCTCATCGTCATCACCGGGCTGTCCGGTTCGGGCAAGTCCTCGCTGGCCTTCGATACCTTGTACGCGGAGGGCCAGCGCCGCTACGTGGAGTCGCTGTCGGCCTATGCGCGCCAGTTCCTGCAACTGATGGAAAAGCCGGACGTGGACATGATCGAGGGCCTGTCTCCTGCGATCTCCATCGAGCAGAAGGCGACCTCGCACAACCCGCGCTCCACGGTCGGCACCGTCACCGAGATCCACGACTACCTGCGCCTGCTGTACGCCCGTGTCGGCACGCCCTACTGCCCCGATCACCCCGAACATCCGCTGGAGGCCCAATCGGTCTCGCAGATGGTCGATGCGGTGCTGGCCCTGCCGGAAGATACCAAGCTGATGATCATGGCGCCGGTGGTGGCCAACCGCAAGGGCGAGCATGCCGACCTGTTCGAAGAGATGCAGGCCCAGGGCTTCGTGCGCTTCCGCATCCAGAGCGGCACCGGCGCGGCCAAGGTCTACGAGGTCGATGACCTGCCCAAGCTGAAGAAGACCGAGAAGCACACCATCGATGTCGTCATCGACCGCGTCAAGGTCAAAGCCGAGATCAAGCAGCGCCTGGCCGAGAGTTTCGAGACCGCGCTGCGCCTGGCCGATGGCCGCGCCATCGCACTCGAAATGGAGGGCGGCAAGGAACACCTGTATTCCAACAAGTTCGCCTGCCCCATCTGCGGCTATTCGCTGCAGGAGCTGGAGCCGCGCCTGTTCTCCTTCAATAATCCCATGGGCGCCTGCCCGGAATGCGATGGCCTGGGCCACATCGAATTCTTCGATCCCAAGCGCATCGTCGCCTTCCCCAACCTGTCGCTGGCTTCAGGTGCGATCAAGGGCTGGGACCGTCGCAACCAGTTCTATTTCCAGATGCTCACCAGCATCGCCGCCTTCTACGACTTCGACCTCGACGTTCCCTTCGAACAGCTCGACGACAAGGCCCAGCAGGTGGTGCTGTACGGCTCCGGCCGCCAGGCCATCCCCTTCGCCTACGTCAACGAGCGCGGCCGTACCGTGGTCAAGGAGCACACCTTCGAAGGCGTGGTCAACAACCTGCAGCGTCGCTACCGCGAAACCGATTCGATGGCAGTCAAGGAAGAGCTGGCCAAGTTCATCAACGAGAAGCAATGCCCTTCCTGCCACGGCGCGCGCCTGCGGGTGGAAGCACGCTATGTGAAGGTGGGCAGCGGCAAACAGCAACGCGCCATCTATGAAGTGGCCGCTACGCCCCTGCGCGAGACCCTGTCCTTCTTCGAGACCCTGAAGCTGACCGGCGCCAAGAAGGAAATTGCCGACCGCATCATCAAGGAAATCGTCTCGCGCCTGACCTTCCTCAACAACGTCGGGCTGGACTACCTGTCCCTGGAACGCAGCGCCGACACGCTCTCCGGCGGCGAAGCCCAGCGCATCCGCCTGGCCTCGCAGATCGGCTCGGGCCTGACCGGCGTGATGTATGTGCTGGACGAACCCTCCATCGGCCTGCACCAGCGCGACAACGACCGCTTGATCGATACCCTGCGCCACCTGCGCGACATCGGCAACACCGTGCTGGTGGTGGAACACGATGAAGACGCCATCCGCACCGCCGACTACATCGTCGACATGGGCATCGGCGCGGGCGTGCATGGCGGTGATGTGATCGCCCACGGCTCGCTGCCGGAGATCCTGAAGAACAAGAAGTCGCTGACCGCCAAGTACCTCAACGGCTCGCTGGAAATCTCGGTCCCCAAGAAGCGCACGCCCTGCGACGAGTCGCGCATGCTGACCATCACCGGCGCCTCCGGCAACAACCTCAAGAACGTCGACCTGGAATTGCCGGTGGGCCTACTGACCTGCGTGACCGGGGTCTCCGGTTCGGGCAAGTCGACCCTGGTCAATGACACGCTCTACCTGTCGGCAGCGCGCCACCTGTATGGCTCGCAGACCGAGCCGGCCGAGCACGAAGCCATCGGCGGCCTGGAGCATTTCGACAAGGTGATCGCGGTGGACCAGGCCCCCATCGGCCGCACCCCGCGCTCCAACCCGGCCACCTATACGGGCCTGTTTACGCCGATCCGCGACCTGTTCGCCACGGTGCCGATGGCCAAGGAACGCGGCTACAGTGCCGGTCGTTTCTCCTTCAACGTCAAGGGCGGGCGCTGCGAAGCCTGCCAGGGCGATGGCGTGATCAAGGTGGAAATGCACTTCCTGCCGGACGTGTACGTGCCCTGCGACGTCTGCCACGGCAAGCGTTACAACCGCGAAACCCTGGAAGTGCAATACAAGGGCAAGAACATCACCGAGATCCTCGACATGACCGTGGAGGATGCCCACGAGTTCTTCAAGCCGGTACCGCTGATCGCCCGCAAGCTGCAGACGCTGCTGGACGTGGGCCTGGGCTACATCAAGCTGGGCCAGAGCGCGACCACCCTCTCGGGCGGCGAGGCGCAGCGCGTGAAGCTGTCGCTGGAACTGTCCAAGCGCGATACCGGACGCACGCTCTACATCCTCGATGAGCCCACCACCGGCCTGCACTTCCATGACATCGACCTGCTGCTCAAGGTGATCCACCGCCTGCGCGACCAGGGCAATACGGTGACCATCATCGAGCACAATCTGGACGTCATCAAGACCGCCGACTGGATCATCGACCTCGGCCCCGAAGGGGGCGCGGGCGGCGGCAAGATCGTCGCGGCCGGCACGCCGGAGGACGTGGCGAAGAATCCGGCCAGCGTCACCGGCAAGTACCTTGCACCCTTGCTGAAGAAGAAAGCGAAGTAAAAAAAGAAGTCCGGACTTGCGCGCGCGCAAACGATACAGAATCTGGTCGCATCTGTATCTTGCGCGCCGCCGGCCTTGGCATACAGTCATGCTCTTGGCCGCCATCCGGCGCACAATGAAGGCAGGCATTCCCGCAGGCATGCCGCCGTGCAACCCCGAAAGACCTACATGTCGAACCCGCTGTCACCCGCCCAGGTCGCCTTTTTCCGCGAGCAAGGCTATCTGCTGTTGAAGGGCATGGTCCCTGCCGATCTGCGCGAGCGCATGCTCGCCGTCACCCGCGATCACCTGCAACGCGCGGTCGCCCCGCTCGAATATGAAGCCGAGGTCGGTTATGAAGGTGCCCCCGCCTCGCTGGAGGCCGAAGGTGGCCGCACGGCGCGGCGCCTGCGCGCAGCCTGGCAGCGCGACCCGGTCTACCGCGAGTGGGCCGGACACAAGCAACTGGTGGCCATGCTGCATCAACTGTTCGAAGAACCGGTCTGCCTGACCCTGGCCCACCACAATTGCGTGATGACCAAGCATCCGGCTTTCGGCACCGCCACCGGCTGGCACCGCGACATCCGCTACTGGTCCTTCCCGCGCAACGATCTGATCTCGGTGTGGCTGGCGCTGGGCGCGGAGACGCCCGAAAACGGCGCGCTCAAGTTCATCCCCGGCTCGCACAGGTTGACGCTGCAAGCCGAGCAGATGGATGAACTGGATTTCCTGCGCCCGGAAGTGCCGGCCAACCAGGCGCTGTTCGCGCAAGGCATTGCGCTGTCACTGGAGCCGGGCGACGTGGTGCTGTTCCACAGCGGCCTGTTCCACGCGGCTGGCCGCAACGATAGCGACCAGGTCAAGTGTTCGGCCGTGTTCGCCTATCACGGCAAGAGCAATCCACCCCTGCCTGGCACCCGCTCGGCGGCCTCCGAGGATGTGATGCTGGACGACTGAACCGCCAGCACGGTGCTGCCGCCAACACGGAATACGCTGACCGCTTCCGACAGGCGCGCCGCCTGCTCCTGCATGGCCTGGGCGGCCGCAGCGGCCTGCTCCACCAGCGCGGCATTCTGCTGGGTGGTCTCATCCATCTGCGTGATGGCGCGGTTGACTTCTTCGATGCCCTGGCTCTGTTCCTGCCCGGCTGCACTGATCTCGCTGACCACTTCGCTGACGCGCTGCACGCTCTTGACGACTTCGTCGATGGTGGCGCCGGCCTGGGCTACCAGCGTGCTGCCGCTACCCACCCGGGTGACGGAATCATCGATGAGCACCTTGATTTCCTTGGCCGCCGCCGCCGAGCGTTGGGCCAGCGAACGCACTTCCGACGCCACGACCGCGAAGCCACGTCCCTGCTCGCCGGCACGTGCCGCTTCCACTGCAGCGTTCAGGGCCAGGATGTTGGTCTGGAAGGCGATGCCGTCGATCACGCTGATGATGTCCACGATCTTGCTGGAGGACTGGTTGATGGAACTCATGGTATCGACCACCTGACGCACCACTTCTCCCCCACGTACCGCCACTTCGGAAGCCGAATGCGCCAGTTGCCGCGCCTGCTGCGCATTGTCGGCGTTGGTGCGCACGGTCGAGGTCAGTTCTTCCATGGCCGAGGCGGTCTCTTCCAGGGCACCAGCCTGCTGTTCCGTACGAGAGGAAAGATCCAGGTTGCCGTGAGCGATTTCGCTGGAAGCCGTGGCGATGGTATCGGTACTCAGGCGGACCTGGCCGACGATGCCCTGCAGGTTGTCGTTCATCTGCTTGAGCGCCTGCATCAGCTGGCCGGTCTCGTCCTGGCTGTGCACCTCGATGCGCTGGGTCAGGTCACCTGCGGCCACGGCTTGCGCCAGCGCGACGGCATGTCGCAGCGGTGCCGAGATGGCTTTCACCAGCAACACCCCCATCAGCAGCGCTACCGCCAGGCCGGCGGCCATGGCCACGCTCATCACGACGAGCAGGGTCTGGTAGCGCTGCTGCGCCTGTTCATACAGGTCGCGGCCGACATTGCGCTGCAGGTCCATCAATTGCCCCAGGGTGGCATGCGCATCGGCATAGAGCTTGAGCATGACGCCACCATAGACTTCGATGGCGCCCTGGAAGTCGCGATTGTGCAGGGCTTCGACCGCGGGCTTGATGCCATCGGTGATGAATTTCTGGCGTTGCGGCAGCAATTTGTCCAGCAGCGCCTTTTCTTCGGTGGTCAACACGGTTTCCTGGTACTGCTTGACGACGGCATCGTTGGCCTTGAGGGCCTTTTCCAGCTTGTCCATGTTGGCGTCGATATCGCCGGAGTCACCGACGATGGAGGTGGAAATGCCGTTGCGCGCCGCATCCAGCGCCGCTGACATGCGTTCCAGCTGGGACAGCGCCACCAGCCTGTCCTCGTAGAGCGAGCGCATCTGCGCATTGGTCGAGCGCAGGCCGACCAGACCGAGAACGCCCGATGCCACCAGCAGCAGGGCCAGAAAACCAATGACGAAGATCAGGCGAGCCCTGATCGTGAGTGTGCTGAACATGTTCCTCCCGGACTTGCTATTGTTTTTTCAACAAGGGATTCGTTGTGCGAAGCCCTTGTCCTGACACGGGCGACGCAGGCGAATAAGCCGCGCCGCTACCATCCAGCAACACTAGCATTTCCCGTACCAGGGGAACAAGGCCTCATTGCGCGGGGGTGATCCTCATTTGCTGAGGAGGCGTTTTTCGGCGCGCAGGATGCTCTCCGAACTGCCGCGCAAGACCACGATGTCACCGGCCATGAGCACCGCCTGATCAGGCGCATCGAGACGCTGCTTGCCCCGGCGCAGCATGGCGACCTCGGCGCCGCAATGCGCGGGCAGGTCGATCTCGGCCAGGGTGTGACCGACCGCACTGGCGCCGTCGATCAGGGTGACCGACTGCAGGCGTACATTCATGCCCACGCCATCGGCCTCGGCGTCGGACATGCCATGGAAATAGCCGCGCAGCGAGGCATAGCGCTCATCGCGCGCATCCTGCACGCGGTGCACCACGCGGCGCAATGGCACACCCAGCATCACCAGCGCATGCGAGGCCAGCATCAGGCTGCCTTCCAGCGCTTCGGGCACTACCTCGGTGGCACCGGCGGCGAGCAGTTTTTCGAGATCGGCGTCGTCATGGCTGCGCACGATCACGGGCAGCTCCGGCTCCAGTTCGGCGGCGTGATGCAAGACCTTCAGCGCCGAGGGCGTACTGGCATAGGTGACCACCAGGGCGGCGGCACGGTGGATGCCCGCGGCCACCAGGCTTTCGCGCCGGGCGGCATCGCCGTAGGAGACATTGGCGCCCCCATTGCGGGCATCCTGCACCAGTTCCGGGTCCATCTCCAGCGCGTGGTAGGCGATCCCCTCCTCCTCCAGCAGGCGCGCCAGGCTCTGACCGCTGCGGCCGAAACCGGCAATGATGACGTGCTTCTGCACGCCCATGGTGCGGGTGGCCAGTTGCGTGAGGGCCAGGGATTGCAGCATCCACTCGTTGGCGGAGAATCGCATGACGATGGCGTCGGACTTGGCCAGGATCAGGGGCGTGGCCAGCATCGACAGCACCATCGCCGCCAGGATCACCTGGATCAGCAAGGGATCGACCAGCTTGAGTCCGCCGGCCTGGCTCAGCAGCACGAAGCCGAACTCCCCGGCCTGCGCCAGCCCCAGGCCGACCCGTAGCGCCACGCCGGTGGACGATCCGAACAGCCTCGCCAGCCCGGCGATGAGGGCAAACTTGAGCAGCACCGGCCCGGTCAGGAGGAGCAGCACCAGAAACCAGTGATCGACCACCGTGCGCACATTGAGCAGCATGCCGATGGTGATGAAGAACAGGCCCAGCAGGACATCGCGGAAGGACTTGATGTCTTCTTCCACCTGGTGCTTGAACTCGGTCTCGGAAATGAGCATGCCGGCGATGAAGGCGCCCAGGGCCAGGGACAAGCCGGCCTTTTCGGTGATCCAGGCCGCGCCCAGGGTGATCAGCAGCAGGTTCAGCATGAACAGTTCCTGCGAGCGCCGCTTGACCACGATGCGGAACCAGCCACGCATGAGCTTGCTGCCGAAGAACAGCAGCAGCGCCAGCACCACCATCGCCTTGCCCACGGCCCAACCCAGTGTGACCATGATGTTGCCGGAGTTGTTGGCCAGCGCCGGCACCACGATCAACAGCGGCACCAGGGCCAGATCCTGGAACAGCAGCACACCCATGATGCGGCGCCCATGCTCGGTTTCCAGTTCCAGCCGTTCGGTCAGCAGCTTGGAGACGATGGCGGTGGATGACATGGTCAGGGCGCCGCCGAGCGCGAAGGCCGCCTGCCAGCTCACGTTGATGAACTGCGGCAGCACCATGGCCGAGCCCCAGGCCATCACCATGGTGGCAGCGATGGTGGTGGCCACCTGCGCCACGCCCAGCCCGAAGACGATATGGCGCATGGCCGACAGCTTGGCCAGGGAAAACTCCAGGCCGATGGAAAACATCAGGAACACCACCCCAAACTCGGCCAGGGCGTGGGTGGTTTCATTGTCTTCGGCGAAGGCCAGCCCGTGCGGGCCGATGATGATGCCCACCACCAGATAGCCCAGCATGGGCGGCAACTGCATCATGCGGAAGGCGACCACGCCCAGCACCGCCGCAGCCAGAAGGAAGAGTGTCAGTTCCAGTCCGGAAAACATGGCTTGTTTAGTTTCTTATGACAATGCAACGCAGTGAATATGAGCAATTTGACAACGCACCAGAGCAAGGCAGCGCGGGAGGGTGTTCACCGCAGCTCACCGCGGCGGGTGGCGGAGGCGGGCCGCAACGGTGCATGCTGGTTGGCGTAGCCGGGCTCCTGGTTGATGCCGGTCTGATGCCGGCGCCCTGCGCCCCGCCTTCTTCAGTGCTGCCGGAACCGGCAGTGATTCCCCCCCTGGCGAGCATGTTGCGGTGCGTCGCAATCCTGCACCTTATATCAAGCTCAACAGCATTCCCTTACATCTGGCAAGTTTTTTGCTTTGCTAATTCGTTTATACTTCGGTTATGAGTGTAACCGATGACAAAACCACATCTGCATCTTTTTCCGCCGAGGCTGCCCGCCGTGCCGTCGAGCTGGCGCGCCAGACCCTGCAGATCGAAGCCGATGCCATCCTGGCGCTGAAGAGCCGCCTGCGCGACGATAGCGCCGAGCCCTTGGCACAAGCCGTGCAGGCCGTGCTGCAATGCCAGGGCCGCACCGTGGTCTCGGGCATCGGCAAATCAGGCCACATCGGCCGCAAGATCGCCGCCACGCTCGCCTCCACCGGCAGCCCCTCGCTGTTCATGCATCCGGCCGAAGCCTCCCATGGCGACCTGGGCATGGTGACCCCCAAGGACGTCTTCATCGCCATTTCCAACTCCGGCGAAACCGCCGAGCTGCTGGCGATCGTCCCCATCATCAAGCGCATGGGTGCCGTGATCATCGCCATGACCGGCAATGACGATTCCAGCCTGGCCCGGATGGCGGCGGTGCACCTCAACGTGGGCGTGGCCAAGGAAGCCTGTACCCTGAACCTGGCCCCCACCGCCAGCACCACGGCCACGCTGGCCATGGGCGATGCGCTGGCGGTGTCGCTGCTGGACGCCCGCGGCTTCCTGGAAGAAGATTTCGCGCGCTCCCACCCCGGTGGCGCACTGGGCCGCCGCCTGCTGACCCACGTGCGCGACGTGATGCGCAGTGGCGAGGCCATCCCGGCGGTGCGTCCGGATGTCTCGCTATCGGCCGCGCTGATGGAAATCACGCGCAAGGGCATGGCGATGACGGCCGTGGTGGATGAGCAGTTCCGGCCGATCGGCGTATTCACCGATGGTGACCTGCGCCGCCTGCTGGAGCGGGGCCAGGATTTCACCAGCTTCAGCATCGCCGAAGTGATGCACGCCCAGCCGCAAAGCATCAACCAGGATCGGCTGGCGGTGGACGCCGTACAGCTGATGGAACAATTCCGTATCAACCAGTTGCTGGTCACCGATGCCGAGGGCGTCCTCACGGGCGCGCTGCACATCCATGACCTGACCCGCGCCAAGGTAATCTGATGACCGCGTCCGCCTTCACCAGCTCCCTGCCGCCGGACGCCCTCGCCAAGGCAGCCGGCGTTCGCCTGATGATCTTCGATGTCGATGGCGTCCTGACCGACGGCGGCCTGTTCTACGGCGAAGAGGGCGAGGCCTTCAAGCGCTTCAACGCCCTCGATGGCCACGGCATCAAGATGATGCAACAGTTCGGCACGGCCGCCGCCATCATTACCGCACGCCAGTCGCCCTATGTACTGCGGCGCGCGCGCGACCTCGGTATCGCCCACGTGTTCCAGGGCGTACACGACAAACGCCAGGCCTTCGAACAACTGCTGCAGCACACCCAGCTCACGGCGGCCGCATGTGGCTACCTGGGCGACGACATCATCGACCTGCCGGTTCTGACCCGCGTCGCCTTCAAGGCGTGCGTGGCCAACGGTCACCGCGAGGTCAAGGCGCGCTGCGATTACGTGACCCAGGCCACTGGCGGCAACGGCGCCGTGCGCGAAGTCTGCGACCTGGTGCTGGCCGCGCAGGGCAACTACGAGGCGGCGCTGGCGCCGTACCTGGCATGAGCGGGCGCAGCGGAGAACGCGCCGCCGAGCGCATCCGGCTGGCGGTGATCGTGGTGATCCTGATCGGCGCGGCCCTGGGCAGCTTCTGGGTACTGCAGGCCTTGCGTGCCTCCAGCGACCAGCACGCAGTACAGCGCCCACGTGGCAAACCCGATTACTACCTGGAAAACTTCAACTACGTGAAACTCGGTCCCACGGGCCTCCCGCGCTATGACGTTTCCGGGACCAAGATGGTCCACTTCCCGCTGGATGACTCCTTCGAGATCACCAAGCCGGTGGTGCACAGCCTGGACAAGGACAAGCCTCCGATGGAACTGTATTCCGACACGGCACGCGTGACCGACGACCAGACCCAGATCCACATGTATGGCAATGCCAACGCCATCCGTGGCGCCGCCAACGGCCGTGCGCCGATGCATCTGGTCTCGGAATACCTGCTGCTGCTGCCCGATGACGAGATCGTCAAGACCGACAAACCGGTTGCAATGACGATGGGCACCACCAGATTGAATGGAGTGGGCATGCTGGCCAACAACGCCACCCAGGTTGTGCAGTTGTTCGGCAATGTGCGCGGTTATTACGAGCCCACGCCGAAGAAACGCTAAACCGGTTGTCCCCACGATAAAAACGCCAAGAACCGACCAGACAGGAAATCCATGAAACGCTCACTCTTACTGCCGATGCTGATGCTGGCTGCCGTGTGCGGCGTGGCCCACGCCGAGAAGGCGGACTCCACCAAGCCCACCAACATCGAGGCGGACCAGATGGTCTACGACGACGTGCGCCAGGTGAAGACCTTCACCGGCAACGTCGTCATGACCCGCGGCACCCTGATCATCAAGGCAGGCCGCGTGGTACTCACGACCGACCAGTACGGCTATGAAAATGCGGTGCTGTACGCGGCTCCTGGTGCACTGGCGAACTTCCGCCAGAAGCGCGATGGTGGCCCCAACCTGTGGATCGAAGGCCAGGCCGAACGCATCGAGTATTCCGAGCAGACCGAGGTCTCCAAGCTGTTCCAGCGCGCGCACATCCAGCGCATGGATGGCAGCCGCATCACTGACGAAGTCAATGGCGAATTCATTTCCTATGACAGCCGCGCCGAGTTCTACTCCGTCAACAACACCGCCAGCGGCGAAAGCAAGCCGGGGGCAGGACGCATCACTGCCGTGATCCAGCCCAAGAACCCGCCTCCGGCGGATGCCTCCCAGCCTTCCACGCCCGCACAGCCCGCTACGCCGGCACCGGCCCAGCGCCGTCAGAACGGAAAGGACCAGTAACGATGGCAAGCTCACTGGTCGTTCGCGGCCTGAAGAAAAGCTACGGTGCGCGCCAGGTGGTGCGTGACGTCTCCATGGAAGTGCGTAGTGGCGAAGTGGTCGGCCTGCTTGGCCCCAACGGTGCCGGCAAGACCACCTCGTTCTACATGATCGTCGGCCTGGTCCCCTCGGACGGTGGCGAAATCGATCTGGACGGTTCGCCCATCTCGCGCCTGCCGATCCACAAGCGCGCCACGCTGGGGCTGTCCTACCTGCCGCAGGAAGCCTCGGTGTTCCGCAAGCTGACGGTGGAAGACAACATCCGCGCCGTGCTGGAGCTGCGCCAGGAAGACGGCAAGCCGCTCTCGCGCGATGAAATCGAGGGCCGCCTGAACAACCTGCTGCATGAACTGCAGATCGAAAAGCTGCGCGAGAGCCAGGCACTGTCGCTCTCCGGTGGCGAACGCCGCCGCGTGGAAATCGCCCGCGCACTGGCCACCGATCCGCGCTTCGTGCTGCTGGACGAACCGTTTGCCGGTATCGACCCGATTGCAGTGATCGAAATCCAGCGCATCGTGCGCTTCCTCAAGGAACGCGGCATCGGCGTGCTCATCACCGACCACAACGTGCGGGAAACCCTGGGTATCTGCGACCGCGCCTACATCATCAACCAGGGCACGGTGCTGGCCAGCGGTAACCCGGAAGAGATCATCGCCAACGAATCGGTGCGCCGGGTATACCTGGGCGAACACTTCCGCATGTAGCACCCACCGTCCATCGGCCGTACAACGGTATTGCAACCAGCGGGCCACGCCGCTCCCAGAAAGACAGATGAAACAGTCGCTCCAGTTACGTACCTCGCAGCACCTCGCATTGACGCCGCAACTGCAGCAGTCGATCAGGCTGCTGCAACTGTCGACGCTGGAACTGCACCAGGAACTGGAACAGATCCTGTCCGACAATCCCCTGCTCGAACGCCTGGACGACGCGCTCGACAATTCGGTGCGCCTATTGGCCGATGGCGCGGTCTCTTCGGCGCCCTCCACCGGAGTGGCCGAGCCCGCTGGCGACAGCGGCAACGAAGCAGCTCCTGCCGCTACCGATGGCGAAGCCAGTTTCGACTACCAGGACAACAGCCCCGAGAGCGGCGTCAGCGGGGAATCCGACTGGAGCTTCGACGACGTGGCGCGCAGTGGCAAGTCGCCCGACGATGACGATGCCCGCCCGCAACTGGAAGCGCATGAGCTGACCCTGCGCGAACACCTGCTGGAACAGATCCGGGTCACCGCCCGCACGCACCGCGACCGTGCGCTGCTGGAACTGCTCACCGATGCGCTGGACGAAAGTGGTTACCTCGAAGAACCGCTGGAAGACATCCTCGCGCGCCTGCCGGAAGAGCTGGGCGTTGACCTGGAAGAACTGTCGATCTCGCTGAAGCTGCTGCAGAGCCTGGACCCGGCCGGGGTGGGTGCGCGCAGTGCCGGTGAATGTCTGGCACTGCAGATCCGCCGCCTGCCCAAGGTGCCCTTCGTCACCCGCAAGCTGGCCTTGAGGATCGTCGAGGATTACCTGCCGCTGTTCGCGCAACGCGACTTCAACAAGATCAAGAAGGCCCTCGATTGCGATGACGAGGACCTGCGCGAAGCACAGACGGTGATCCGTCAGTGCCGTCCGCATCCGGGCGCCGAATTCGCGCGCGATGCTTCGGACTACGTGGTGCCGGACGTGATTGTCAAACAGACAAAGAACGGCTGGCAGGTCATGCTCAACCATGAGGTCATGCCCAAGCTGCGCGTCAATGCGATGTATGCGAGTGCGCTCAAGCAGGCCAAGGGCGAAGGATCGCTGTCTTCCCAGTTGCAGGAAGCCAAGTGGCTCATCAAGAACATGCGGCAACGTTTCGATACAATTTTGCGAGTCGCGCAGGCTATTGTCGAACGTCAAAGAAACTTCTTTTCACATGGCGCAGTCGCCATGCGGCCCCTTGTGCTGCGTGAAATTGCTGATACACTGGGTCTACACGAGAGCACAATCTCTCGCGTGACAACTCAGAAATACATGCTCACGCCGCACGGCATGTTCGAGTTGAAGTACTTCTTCGGTAGCCACGTCGCGACTGAAACCGGAGGCGAAGCCTCCTCCACCGCGATACGGGCGCTGATCAAACAGTTGATAGGAGCCGAAAACCCGCAGACCCCATTATCCGATAGCAAGATTGCGGATATGCTGGCAGAACAAGGCATGGTGGTCGCGCGACGCACAGTCGCCAAATACCGCGAAGTGTTGAAGATTCCGCCAGTCAATCTCCGCAAGTCCCTCTGAGCTTTCCTCAGTTTTTCTGTAGCAGTACCGTTGCTGTGTTCAGGCAAGCATCCCTACCTGGTGCCCATGCCATCCGACACGAAGACCGTGCCCGTGGTACAGCAGCTGTAGACGATGCATCGCACGAACCTCCAGTGACCTCACGATAGGAGTCTTGTATGAATCTGACCATCAGTGGACACCACCTCGAACTGACCCCCGCCATCCGGGAATACGTGCAAAGCAAGCTGGCCCGTATCAAGCGCCATTTCGACAACGTGATCGACGTCAGCGTGATCCTGAGCGTAGATAAACTCACAGAAAAGGAAAAGCGCCAAAAAGCGGAAATCAACGTCCACATCAAGGGGAAGGATCTACATGCGGAAAGCATTGCGCACGACCTCTATGCCGCCATCGATGCCCTGATCGACAAGCTCGACCGCCAGGTCATCAAGCACAAGGACCGCTTGCAGGAGCATCACTCCATGGCCAAGCGTCTGCCCGACGATACCCCCACTGATGCAGTGGCTGGCGCGGCATAAGACAAGGACCCGGGACCATTCCTGCCGGCGGGTGCGCAACGACAGCGTGACGCATAAGGTGGGAATCTCATGAGGAAGGGGCGCGCAAGCGCCCTTTTTCATTTTGCGGCGCCGGGGTCGGTTTCATTTCCTGTGGCAAACAGTGATCCCGCGTCCATCACCGCCGTTGTTCTCCCGACGCGGCCCGTAATGAGACTTGAAGGGGCTCCTCCCGCCCTCATCTTGGTGGCAAGGTCCAAAGGGAAATCGTATAAATGATTTCCACCAAGCAATGCCGGACGACACCCCAACCACGCCGCAACCCTGCCGACTTCAACGCGAGCGGCGGCTTTTCCCTATAATGTCGGCAATCCCATTTTTAAAGGCATAGCCATGAGCGACGTCCAATCCTGGATCAAAGAAACCGTGACCCAAAACCCTGTCGTGCTGTTCATGAAGGGAACCGCCCAGTTCCCGCAATGCGGCTTCTCCGGCAAGGCCATCCAGCTGCTCAAGGCCAGCGGCGCCGAGAACATCGTTACCGTCAACGTGCTGGAAAGCGCCGACGTGCGTCAGGGCATCAAGGAATACTCGAACTGGCCAACCATTCCCCAGCTGTACGTGAAGGGTGAATTCGTCGGCGGCTCCGATATCATGAGCGAGATGTACGCCTCGGGCGAACTGCAGACCCTGATCAAGGGCTAAACCCGGCGCATCGCTGCCCTGCTCCGGTTTCTCTTGTGAGTTCCACTTCCAGTCCGCCACGCCAGCGTCTGATCGTCGCCATCACCGGTGCGACCGGGGCGATCTATGGCGTGCGCCTGCTGGAGCACCTGCGCAAGCATGGTCAGGTGGAAACCCATCTGATGATTTCCGAAGCCGGCGTGCTCAATCTGCACCAGGAACTGGACATGCGGCGCAAGGAGGTCGAAGCCCTGGCCGACGTGGTGCATCACGTGCGCGACGTCGGCGCCTGCATCGCCAGCGGCTCCTTCGCCTCCACCGGCATGGTGGTGGCACCCTGTTCGATGAAGACCCTGGCCGCCGTGGCGCATGGTCTCTCCGACAACCTCATCACCCGCGCCGCCGACGTGGTCCTGAAAGAACGTCGTCGCCTGGTACTGATGGTGCGCGAAACGCCCTTCAACCTGGCCCACCTGCGCAACATGACCGCCGTCACCGAGATGGGCGGTGTGATCTTCCCGCCGCTGCCCGGTTTCTACCAGCGCCCGGCCTCGATGGAAGAGATGGTCGATCACACCCTCGGGCGCGTGCTGGACATGTTCGGGATTTCCATGCAGCTCACTCCCGAATGGCAAGGCATGAAGGGTGGAGCTGACTGATGGAAAAAAGTGCGATGGACAAGATCACCTCGCACTTTGCGGCCTTGTCGTCTCTCATCCCGCTGCGGCCGATTCGTTCTGATGATGACTATGACCGCGCAGTCACCACCCTGAATCAATTGCTCGACGCCGGTGCCGGCAATGAAAAGCACCCTCTGGCCGATCTGGTCGATACACTCGGCAGCCTCATTGCCGAATACGACGACAAGCACTTCCCGTTGCAGCAGGTCTCTCCTGTGGATGTCCTGCAATTCCTGATGGAGCAACATCAGCTCACACAATCCGACCTGCCCGAGATCGGCTCACAAGGCGTGGTCTCCGAAATCCTGCGCGGCAAGCGCGAATTGAATCTGCGTCAGGTCAAGGCACTGGCCCAGCGCTTCGGCGTCGGTGCATCGGTCTTTATCGGCTAGACGCGGCTTGCCCGAACAACACCAATGAAAATGGCCGCAGTACACAACCGCGGCCACTTCTTCACTTCCGATCCCGCCGGGAAGAATCAACCCCGCCCGATATAGGGCATCTTGGTCGCCATCACCGTCATGAACTGCACATTGGCATCCAGCGGCAGGCTGTCCATGTAGAGGATGGCCTTGGCTACATGCTCGGCGTCCATGGTCGGTTCGACCTTGGTGGAGCCGTCGGCCTGCAAGGTGCCTTTCTTCATCAGCGTGGTCATGTCGGTGGAGGCATTGCCGATGTCGATCTGGCCGCAGGCGATGTCATAGGCGCGACCATCCAGCGAGGTGGCCTTGGTCAGGCCCGTGATGGCATGCTTGGTGGCCGTGTAGGAGGCCGAGAACGGACGCGGCGCATGGGCCGAGATGGAGCCGTTGTTGATGATGCGCCCACCCCGCGGGGATTGCTCCTTCATGACGCGGAAGGCTTCCTGGGTACACAGGAAGACACCGGTCAGGTTGATGTCCACCGCTGCCTTCCACTGCTCCACGCTCAACTCCTCCAGCGATACCGGCGGTGCGAAGATGCCGGCATTGTTGAACAGCATGTCGAGCCGGCCGAAGCGTTGCCGGGTCTGTGCGAACAGATGCTTGACCGAGGCCGGATCGGTCACGTCGGTTGCCACCACCAGCGCATTGGCACCGTGTTCGCCAGCCAGTTTGACGGTCTCTTCCAGCGCATCCTGGCGACGTCCGGCCAGGGCCACGCCATAGCCTTCGCGCAGCAGCGCCAGGGTAATCTGCCGGCCGATGCCGGAGCCTGCGCCGGTCACCAGCGCGATACGTTTGGGTGCAGCCATCGTGTTGACTCCTCAATGATCTTATGGACGGAACCTGCATCGTCGGCGGATAAAAAAAACCGCCCGTGATGCACGGGCGGTTTCCACTATAACAAACACCAGGCGCGGCCAGATGAAGGATTTTCAATCCCTGGGCCTGCCTTTCATGTATCCCGGTACTTGTGCATCAGACCGTGCTCGACAGCGGCTTGGCCGTATCGATACCCAGCGTACGCGCTGCATCCTCCAGCCGCGCACGATCCTCTCCCCAGACCGCGCACAACGCCGTATAGGCGATCCAGCGTGCATCGATCTCGAAGAAGTCGCGCAGGTTCACCCGCGTGTCGCTGCGGCCAAAGCCATCCGTTCCGAGGGTCACATACTGCGCCGGCACGAAGGCACGGATACTCTCCGGCAAGGTACGGATGTAGTCGCTCACCGCGATGACCGGTGCAGCGCTGCCCTGCAGTTGCTGCGTCACATACGGCAGCGGGTGCGCGCCCGACAGACGCTGGTTGCGCTGCGCCGCCACGCCATCACGCGCCAGTTCGGTATAGCTGGTCACGCTCCATACCTCGGCCTCGATCTGCCAGTGCTGCTGCAGCAACGCGGCGGCGGCCACTGCTTCCTTCAGGATGGGACCTGCACCCAACAGGCGCGCCTGCGCGTTCTCCTTGCGACCCAGGCAGTACAGCCCACGCAGGATGCCTTCCTGCACGCCCGGCGGCAGGCTGGGCTGGGCCTCGTTTTCGTTGGTGACGGTGATGTAGTAAAAGACGTCCTCGCCGCGCTCCATCATGCGGCGCATGCCGTCGTCGAGGATCACCGCCAGCTCGTAGGCATAGGCCGGGTCATAGGAAACGCAGTTGGGAATCGAAGCCGCCGTCACCAGGCTATTGCCATCCTGATGCTGCAAGCCCTCGCCGCCCAGGGTGGTACGCCCCGACGTGGCGCCGATCAGGAAGCCACGTGCGCGCTGGTCCGCCGCTGCCCAGATCAGGTCGCCGATGCGCTGGAAACCAAACATCGAGTAGTAGATGTAGAACGGCAGCATCGGTGTGCCATGCACCGAGTAGGCGGTCGCGGCGGCCGTCCAGGAAGAGATCGCGCCGGCTTCGGTGATGCCCTCTTCCAGAATCTGGCCATCCTTGGCCTCGCGATAGTAGAGGATGGACCCGATGTCCTCCGGCTCATACAGCTGACCCTGGGAGGAATAGATGCCGACCTGGCGGAACAGGTTGGCCATGCCGAAGGTACGCGCCTCGTCGGCCACGATGGGCACCACGTAGCGGCCGAACTCCGGGTCCTTCAACAGGTTGCCGAGCTGGCGCACCAGCGCCATGGTGGATGACATCTCCTTGCCATCGGCTTCCAGCGCGAACTTGCTGTGCGCTTCCAGCGCCGGCACCGCGCGGCGCGCCTGACCGGCATCGCGGCGTGGCAGGTAGCCGCCCAGCGCAGCGCGGCGGGCATGCAGGTGTTTCATCTCGGCGCTGTCGGGCGCGGGCTTGTAGAAGGCCAGTTCGCGGCACTGTTGATCCGACAGCGGCAGCTTGAAGCGGTCACGGAATTGCAGCAGGCTTTCCTCATCCAGCTTCTTCTGCTGGTGGGTGGTCATCTTGCCTTCACCGGCCGCGCCCATGCCGTAGCCCTTCTTGGTCTGGGCCAGGATCACAGTCGGCTGGCCGCGATGCTGGGCCGCCGCCTGGTAGGCCGAGAATATCTTCTTCATGTCGTGCCCGCCCCGACGCAGGCGGTTGATTTCCTCATCGGTGAGCGTGGCACCGATAGCGCGGGTGCCCGGTGTCTGGCCGAAGAAATGCTGGCGATTGAAGGCGCCATCGTTGGCGGCGAAGGTCTGCAATTGACCGTCCACCGTGCGGTTCAGGGCGTCCACCAACTCACCGTCGCGGTCGCGGGCGAACAGGCCATCCCAGTCCGAGCCCCACAGCAGCTTGATGACGTTCCAGCCGGCACCGGCAAACAGGGTCTCCAGCTCATCGACGATGTGACCGTTTCCGCGCACCGGACCATCCAGGCGCTGCAGGTTGCAGTTGACCACGAAGATCAGGTTGTCCAGCTTCTCGCGCGAGGCCAGCGAGAGCGCCGCCAGCGATTCGGGCTCGTCCATCTCGCCGTCGCCGAACACCCCCCATACCTTGCGGCCCTGGTCCTGCAACAGGCCGCGATGTTCCATGTAACGCAGGAAGCGCGCCTGGTAGATGGCATTGATGGGACCGATGCCCATGGAGCCGGTCGGGAATTGCCAGAACTGCGGCATCAGCCAGGGATGCGGGTAGGACGACAATCCCTGGCGACCGACGCGCTTGGCCTCGATCTCCCGGCGGTAATAGGCCAGGTCCTCTTCGCTCAAGGCGCCTTCCAGGAAAGCGCGGGCATAGATGCCGGGTGCCGAGTGCGGCTGGAAATAGACCACGTCACCGGCGAACTTGTCATCGCGGGCACGGAAGAAGTGATTGAAGCCGACCTCGAACAGGTCCGCCGCCGAGGCGAAGCTGGCAATATGCCCGCCCAGCTCGCCATAGGCGCGATTGGCGCGCACCACCATGGCCAGCGCATTCCAGCGCATGATGCTGGCGATACGTTCCTCGATGGCCTGGGCGTCCGAACCACCGGGGAAAGGCGGCTCCTGCTCGGGGCGGATGGTATTCACATAAGGGGTATTGCGCGCATCGCGCCAGTTCACGCCCCACTGCTGGGCCGCCGCCGACAGGCGCGAGAGCAGGAAGCGCGCACGCTCCGGTCCGGCCTCGGCCAGCACGCTTTGCAGCGCCTGCAGCCACTCCTGGGTTTCCTGGGCATCGAGGTCGATATCACGGGCGATATCGCTGTCACTGGGGCGGGACATGTCCACTTCCTGATCTCCTGTCTGGTCGCACGCCGAGGCTGGCGCAGCGCGGGTCGGCATAAAACCTGCTGCCGCTGCAATCGCCGCTATGCAAAGAGACGAAAAGCCGGTAAAACACAGGCCGCGCCATCGGTCTCCCCGCGCCCGACGCCTTTTCGGTCTTGTCTTGGTGGTAAGGGCTAGCTTGCGAGATGAACTACCGGACTACGATACGCCGGATAGCCCGGCATGAGTCACTTAAAACAGGAAGTTGCCGTACAATATTCAGCATCCAGTGCTGCAAAACCGAAACCGACAGAATTTAATTTCGATAATGGAACTAGATACCACCGATTTGCGCATCCTGAACATCCTTCAGGAGAACAGTTCGATCAGCAATCTGGAGCTCGCCAGCCGTATCAACCTCTCGCCATCGCCGACCCTGGCCCGTGTGAAGCGGCTGGAAACCGAAGGCATCATCTCGCGCTACGTGGCGCTGGCCGATCCGCACCTGCTGGGCCTGAAGGTCAACGTCTTCGTCAAGGTGATCCTGGAGCGCCAGGGCGCCGAAGCGCTGGCCCAGTTCGAGACGGCCGTGAGTGCCTTCGATGAGGTCATGGAAGTGTACCTGATGACCGGCGACGAGGATTACCTGCTGCGCATCGTGGTGCCCGACCTGCTGACGCTGGAACATTTCATCGTCGATCACCTGACCAAGATTCCCGGCATCAAGAATATCCGTTCCAGCTTTGCCCTCAAGCAGATCAAGTACAAGACGGCGTTGCCCACGCCCAAAATCAAGACCCGCCGCTGAACCGCCTGCGGGGCCGGCGCAACAATGAAAAAAGGGCCGCCCGGCCCTTTCGTTTTTTCCAGCGTCAGCAGCGATCTGCCGGCACTCAATGCGAGGTCTCATCCTCCGGTCTGGCCGGATCATCACGCCGCCGTGCCGGGTGCGCCTCGGCACCTCCCAGGACCGATGCCATCACCTTGGCCGGTACCGGTCCCCTCGCCGCCAGGGCATCACACCAGCGCTCCACCATCTCCACCACGCAACGCGCATAGTGCTCGCCGTCGACCGGCTTGGGCTGGTATTGACTGGCACCGGCCGCCAGTGCCGCCTGCTCGCCCTCCATGTCCCGCGAGGGAAACACCACCACCGGCGCCTGCGCCAGATGCTTGCTGGCGCGCAACTCGCGCAGCAGCTCCAGACCGTCGTAGCAGCCCATGTCGGACTCCAGCAGGATCAGACAAGGCGCCACGCCATCGCCGCTGCGCCGCCCCTGCAGCAGGCAACGCCGGGCACTGGCCGCGTCGGGGCAACTGCGGAAGGCGCAATGCAGACCCGAGCGCCACAGCGCGAAACGGGCCAGCTCCACGGCTTCCTGGCTGGGATCGATCATCACGATACTGGGGAAATTCATTCTTGGGACATCCTGTGAAACAACTGAAGCAAGGGCAGACTGCCAGCTACCGTTGTACAGGAGCATTGCCGCTGCGGGCATCGGGAAATTCCTGACGCCCCGCGCGAAGCTGACAGCAAGCTGTCAGGATTTCCCCTATCGGCGAATCACGATGGACTGGCTAGACTGGCAACAGTTGATCCTCCACTCCAAGGAAGCCCCTGTCCATGATGCCCTTTACCAAAGTCCGTGTCCCCGTTCCCGCCGCCCTGCTGGGCATGGTCGAGTTGTACGTGAGCGGCGGCGCCCGCCTCATCACGGCGCCCGGCGGCGCCCCCCATGACTGGGCCAGCCTCAACGCCAGCCCGCGCAAGGTATTGGAATGGTTCGCCACGGCCGGCTTCGCCGCCAGCGGGGAACGCGCTGCCCTGTCCAGCTTCCAGCCCTGCGCACAGCGCCTGGCCAGCCTGGACCAGCTCAAGAACACGGTGCGCCCGCCGCTGGCAGTGCCACGCTTCTGGCAGCTCGACGGCAGCAACTACGGGTTCGATGCCAGCCCGCACCTGCCCTATTGGCTGGCCATGAACGACGCCTCCTTCATCCCTCTGCTGGTACCGGCGCACCAGGTCGCGCATTTCTCGCAGGCCCTGGTGGCCTGAAGCTCCCTGCCCTTCCTTCAGCGTTGCTTCAACGTTACGTCAACGTTACGTCAACGTTACTTCAGCATTCCTCCAGCACTACTTCAGCGGCAGATAGATATCGGTCAGCAGCTCGCCCGGCGGCGTATCCGGCAGCAGATTGAGGTAGTGGAAGTACAGCGGAAAATCACGCAATTCCTCCCCACTGCCCGGCAGCCACTGACGATAGAGCGGATAGATGCTCTCGGCCAGCCGTTCGTGCGCGCCCGCATGCCGCACCCGGGCGCAGCGCCCACCCGGAATCAGCTTCTCCACCAGACCTTGCGGATTGTCCGGCAGGGCGCTCTCGATTTCTCCGCAGATATCGAAACGGAATTGCTCCGGCGGCGTGGTATCCGGATTGTCCCAGGCCAGGCCAAAGGTGCGGCAGCGCTCCACTGGCGACAGGCTTGACGACTTGCGCCATTCGATGAAACGCGCCACCGTGGCGTTGAGATTGGGCACCGGACCGCGATGCTCCAGCACGGCGATGCGAACGGGTTCTACCATGACGATATCGACTTGCACGTCCACTTTCCTTTCAGGGATACGGAACACATAACGCTCGTTCCAGGCCGGCCAGTCGGGCGCACGCCGGAACTGCGAAGGCGATTGTCCGAAGGCGCTTCTGAAAGCGCGGGTAAAGGATTCCGGATTTTCAAAACCGGCCTGCAGGGCGATCTCGATGATCCTGCTCTCGTGCCGGAACGCCAGTTGCAGGCTGGCCCGTTTCAGACGCATGAGCAGGATGTAGCGAGCCACCCCGACACCGACGAAGTCGGCAAATTGCCGCTGGAAATGGAACCGCGAAAAATGGGCGACGCCGGCCAGGCGATCGACATCGAGCGCATCGTCGAGATGACGTTCGATATGGTCGAGTACCCGTTCGAAACGGGCTACATAGGATTTTCTGCGGGCGTCACTCATCTTGTCCTCGGTTCACGGGACGTACTGTGCAAGAATCGGCAGGCGAAATCCTGACCGAAATTGCGCAATGTTTTCACGAAATGATGCGCCTGCGCCACTTCAAGGTCGCCCATCATGGTAAAACACCGCTCCCATCAATCCGACATCCGTCGTAGCCACCAATGTCCGCCTTCTCGTTGCTTTCGTTGCCCTCGCAGCCATCGCTACCATCTCTCACCGCCACCCTGCTGCTGATGCTGGCCATCTGCACCGTCTGGCTTCCTGCGCTGCCCCTGCGTGGCGCAATGCGGCTGCCGCCCTGGCTGCTCTTGCTGGTGCTGGCCGTAGTCGCGGCCCTGCTCAACGGCCAGCTCACCGTGACCGGCGTGCTCGGCTTGCTGCTGCTGGGCGTGAGCGCGTGGCGAGCCGCCCATGCACGCCATGCACAACACGCATGGCCGGCCGGCATGTGGCTGCTCCCGGTCATCGTGCTGAGCCTGCTATTGGCCATGCATCGCTGGCCGGGCTTTCTCAATCCGCTGGTCCTGCCGCGCCAGGCCATCACGCCGGACGCGCTACCCTTCATGCTGTATGCGAATCTCGACAAGGGTGCTGCCGGGCTGTTGCTGCTGGCGCTGCTGGCGCCGCGTTGCCATGCACGCAAGCAATGGCAGGCCGCACTGCGCCGCGCACTGCTGCCGGGCCTGCTTACCATCGTAGTGGTCATGCTGTCGGGCTGGCTGCTCGGCATGGTGCGGCCCGAAGCCAAGTGGCCGCCCTTTGCCGCCACCTTCCTCGCCATCAACCTGTTGTTGACGGTGGTGGCGGAAGAAGCCTTCTTCCGTGGGCTGATCCAGCAGCGCCTGCAACTGGCGCTGCACACGCTGCGCGGCGGGCAATTGCTGGCCGTCGTGGTGTCGGCCGTGCTGTTCGGCGCGGCCCATCTGGGGGGAGGGATGGTCTATGCCGCACTGGCGAGCGTGGCCGGTCTCGGCTATGCCATCGTCTTCCAGCGCAGTGGGCGCATCGAAGCCGCCATTGCGGTCCACTTTGCGCTCAATGCCGTGCACTTCCTCGGCTTTACCTATCCCGCGCTGGCCTGATCCGGCGTCACCCGTTCAGGGTGCGATCCATTGTCCGCGCCACGCGCCGTCGTCGCGGCGGAACACGGCGCGGCAATGCTGACCCGGCGTCAGGTCGAGGTATTCGATGGCATCCAGCACCACCTCGACCAGGGTGAAATTGTCGAAGCCGCTGTGCGCGGGCTCTGACGGAACATGGCCGTCCTCCGGCTGGGCGATGACCGTTCCCGGTGCATGCGGGGTCTGGTAGAGGATCAGCGTATGCGGCCGCGCCCCGTCCCACATGCGTCGCACGCGAGCACCGTCCTGCACCGGGCGCGCCCTTCCGTTCAGGCGCAGTTGCACATGGCGATCCAGGTCCAGCGACAGCATGGCCACCCGGTCGTCGGCATCGATGTCGGCCAGCTTGGGAGAGCGACGGTCCGTGTGGAAGGCGAGCGTGCCAGTCGACTCGTCAGCCTCGCGCAAGACGATGGAGCGCAATTGTGGCGCACCGTCCAGCCCCAGGGTCGCAAGCTGCCAGATGGTGAAAGCTGATCGGGTGGGACTGGCGCCGAGGCGCAGGGCATCCCACAGGTGGGTATGGAGTTCGGGCAAGTTCATGGCGGCATTGTAGAGCCTGGTTCGACGTGCTGCTTCGATCCGCCTCTGCCGGAAAATCACCCTCCTGCAAAACGACATCGTTATGTCAGTTCAGCGTCAGTGCATTGTCAGAGCGCTGTGCCAACATGGATGCTCAAGCACGCCCCTCATCGAAGTCCAGATTGCAGCACGTCCCTCTCCCCGCGCCACGGCGGGAAAACACGGAGCCTGGCATGAAAATCTACTGGTCGCTCAAACAGATACCCGAACTCGCCTGCCTTGACCGCCGGCAACGTCTCGCGCGCTGGCGAGGCGTCTCGCTGCGTCTGTTTCATCACTGGCAGACCTGGCTGGGCCTGTTGGCCTGCGCCTTGCTGGCGGCGCTGGGACGCAGTATCGGCATGGGCTATCCCGGCAGCATCGCCGGAGCACTTGTCGGCGCGCAGTGCTATTGGCACGCCTGCGTCTACGTTGCCCGACGACACTATCGCCGTTTGCTTGCGCACGGTGACGAGGACGGTGCCGATATCTTGCCGGCGCCCGACCCGCACCAATGAAAACGCCCGCTTGCGCGGGCGTCATTGTCAATGGAAGTCTTGCCCAGGTTCAGAAGGCGCCGACATAGTTTTCCGCCAACGCCGTCGACAGCGCCCGCGAATTGACCACGTTCTCCAGTTCGGCACGCTGTATCTGCCGCTGGAAGGGCGAGGCGTCCTCGAAGGTATGCAGCATGCTGGTCATCCACCATGAGAAGTACTCGGCGCGCCAGATGCGCTTGAGCGCCAGTTCGGTGTAGGAAGCCAGGCCTTCCTCGCTGGATGTGCGATAGAAATCCTCGATCCCCTCGGCCAGGCGCTTGACGTCCCCTACTGCCAGGTTCAACCCCTTGGCCCCGGTCGGTGGCACGATGTGGGCCGCATCGCCGGCCAGGAACAGGCGCCCGTGCTGCATCGGCGTGGACACGAAACTGCGCATGCCGATGATGCCTTTCTGGAAGATCTTGCCCTCCTTCAGACGCCAGCCGTCGCCATTTTCCAGGCGGCAGTGGAATTCGTTCCAGATGCGGTCATCGCTCCAGTTGTCTACGCTGTCCTTGGGGTCGCACTGGAAGTAGAGCCGCTGCACGGTAGGCGAGCGCGTGCTCACCAGCACGAAACCGCGGTCATGCTGCGCATAGATCAGCTCGTCCGAGGACGGCGGCGCTTCCACCAGCACGCCGAACCAGCCGAAGGGGTAGACCCGCTGATAGTCCTGGCGCTTGCTGTCCGGAATGGCCGGGCGGGACACACCGTGGAAGCCGTCGCAGCCGGCGATGAAATCGGCTTCCAGCGTATGCTGTTCACCCGCGTGCAGGAAGCGCACGCGGGGCTTGTCGGTGTCGACACCTTCGATCGTGGTACCGCTGACCTCGAACAGCAGTTGCCCCTGTGCCGCCAGGCGCGCAGCCACCAGGTCCTTGATCACTTCATGCTGGGCATAGACGGTGATGGCCTGGCCGGTCAGCTCGGTCAGGTCGATCCGGTGACGCCGCCCGCCGAAGGCCAGTTCGATGCCATGGTGCAAGGCGCCTTCGCGCTTCATGCGTTCCCCCACGCCGGTATCGGTGAGGATGTCCATGGTGCCCTGCTCCAGTACACCGGCACGGATGGTGGACTCGATTTCTTCGCGGCTGCGGGTTTCCAGCACGACCGATTCGATGCCCTTGAGATGCAACAGATGGGATAACAACAAACCGGCCGGGCCGGCGCCGATGATGGCGACTTGGGTACGCATGGGGGGTCTCCGTAATGAAGGTTGTTTTTTGTTCTGGTGTGGAGCGAATCTTAGTCGTCGGGCGGCCATTTAAAAATGGATGATCCCGGCAAAAACTTGTACTATTTTTACAGACCAGTACAACAAGCCCTGCCCCCAGAGCGACGGACGGAGACCTCATGCCCCTGGCACGCAACAAACCCCGCATCAGCGAGGTACCCCAGTTTTCCTTGTACGGTGAGGCTGTGCGGCCGGATGATGCCGAATCGGTCCATATCGAACTGATCGAGACGCGCAGCCGCATCCATGACTGGCATATTGCACCGCACACACATGCCGGACTTTTTCAGGTACTTTTTTTAATGTCCGGCCATGTCAGCGCGCTGATGGAAGACGAGGTATGGGACTATGACGGCCCGGTCGTCATCACCATCCATCCCTCGCTGGTGCATGGTTTCGACTTCTCGGAACAGGCAGTGGGATTCGTGCTGACGGTGGACCCGCACATCGTGTTTTCGGGCGGTGGCGGCGAGGCCCATGGCGAGCTGTTTTCTCCGCTGTTCCTGCGCCCGATGGCCATCGAACTGGCTCGGGTTCCGGACTTGCATGCCCGCATGGAGACCCTGCTGCGCCTGCTGATCGCCGAATCAGCTGCGCCCCGCACCGGGCACGCATTGATGCTGGAATGGCTGGCACGCAGCGTGATGTTGCTGCTGGTGCGACTGGAGGCCGACCATCGCTCGGCCGAGCTCAGCGGACGTGGAGATTTCGAACTGTTCAGTCGCTTCCGCACGCTGGTGGAGCAACATTTCCGGGAACAATGGCAAGTCGCGGTATATGCCGACAAGCTGCGCGTCACGCCCAGCCGCCTGAACCGCCTGTGCCTGAAACTGGCGGGCCGTTCGGCCTTCGACCTGGCGCAGCAGCGGTTGATCCTGGAAGCCTGCCGCAAGCTGACCTATGTGCCATCCGGAGTGGCGACCATCGCCTATGAGCTGGGCTTCCAGGACCCGGCGTACTTCAGCCGTCTCTTCAAACGACACATGGGCGTGACGCCCAAGCAGTACCGGCGCACGCACGTGGAGGAATGAGCCGACGGTACCGCCCCCTTCCTGCGCCTAGAGCAGCGCGCCCAGTTCCACCTGTATCTTGAGCATGGCTGGCAGGCAGCGTTCGACCATGTCCTCCAGCTTCATCCGCCCCGCATGCACGCTGATGTTCATGGCCGCCACCACCTCGCCGCGGAAGTTGCGCACCGGCACGGCCATGGTGCGCAGGCCCAGTTCCAGTTCCTGATCCACCAGCGCATAACCCTGGGCGCGGGCGCGCGCAATCTCCAGGGCCAGACGTTCAGGATCGGTGATGGTGTTGACGGTAATGGCCTCCGGCTGGGCGCGGGCCAGGATGACATCGAGCTGCGCCTGAGGCAGATTGGCCAGCAGGATGCGGCCATTGGCAGTGCAATAGGCCGGTACGCGCGTGCCTGGCTGCAGGGTGGTCGAGACCAGTTGCCCCGCGCTCACCGCCGCCACGCACACCAGCTGATCGTGGTCCAGCACCCCGCACGAGGCCGCCTCGCCCAACGAATAGGCCAGCCGGTACAGCAAGGGCTGCACGATGCGCGGCAGGCGTGCCGAGTGCAGGTAGGACTGGCCCAGCCGCAGCACTGTCGGCGTCAGCGAAAAGGTCTTGTTGTCGTGGCGCATGTAACCCAGATGGGTCAACGTGATGAGATACCGCCGGGCGGCGGCGCGGGTCAGTCCGGTCAATTGCGCCACCTCGGCGATGGTCAGGCGCGAGCGCTCCTGGTCGAAGGCTTCGATGACCTGCAGACCCTTTTCCAGGCCCGCCACCAGGTCGCGCTTCAGCGGCCCCGCCTCGTCCTCGGCCATGTCCTCGTCGATTCGCTCTTGCTGCATGCGTCCCCGCCCTGTGGATAAGACAAGCTGATGCCGGTCACTGCAGGCTTGCTGCAGAAAACCGGCCATTTGTGCGATTCTCGCACAAAGCGGGCGAATGGCGAATATGCTGCGCTGCGTTGGCCTTGAGGCAGTCCGGGTGCTTGCCTACTATCTCTCCACACCCAAGCACGGCGCGCAAATCGCACATTTGGCAGCAAGGCAATGTGAACAAGCGCAGCCGCCCCTAGCGACCTGAGGAGACCTCATGCAATTCGATGCCATCGAACCCGGTGTCTATCCGGAACTGATCTATCCCCCCTACAAATCCACCGCCAAGCGCGGTCCCACCCAGGCGCCCCTGCGCGTGCGCGACGAGACCGCCACCGGCACCAACCTGTTTGCCTCGCCCAGGCTGATCCTGCCGCACGATATGGACCTGACCAAGCAGGGCAAGGGCGAACCCCTGGGCGAGAAGATCGTCGTCACCGGCCGCGTGCTGGACGAAGACGGCAAGCCGGTACGCAATTCCCTGCTGGAAGTCTGGCAATGCAATGCCGCCGGCCGCTACTTCCACAAGAAGGACCAGCACGATGCGCCGCTGGATCCCAATTTCACCGGCTTCGGCAAGATGCTCACCGACGACGACGGTCGCTATCGCTTCGTCAGCATCAAGCCCGGCCCCTATCCCTGGGGCAACCACCACAAGGCCTGGCGTCCGGCGCATATCCACTTCTCGCTGTTCGGCAACGTCTATGCGCAGCGCCTGGTCACGCAGATGTACTTCCCCAATGACCCGCTGTTCGACTATGACCCGATCTTCCAGAGCATCCCCGACAAGGCTGCCCGCCAGCGCCTGATCTCGCGCTTTTCGCTGGAAGAGACGGTGGACGACAAGATGCTCGGCTACGAATTCGACATCGTCCTGCGCGGCCGCAACGGCACGCCCATGGGTATCTGACACACAGACTGAGCAGGAGCAGACATGAGCAATATCACCACCTCCCAAACCATCGGCCCCTTCCCTCACGAAGCCTGGGCCTGGGCCGTGGAACTGACCGCCCGCGTGGACAGCAGCGCCGCACAGATCAAGGTTCGCGGTGCCATCTTCGACGGCGACGGCCAGCCCATCAACGACGCCTGGGCCGAGGCCTGGCTGCCCGGCAGCGCCCCGGCCGAGAGCGCCCATGCCATCCCCGGCTATCGTCGCGTACCGAGTGGCGAAGATGGCGGCTTCGCCTTCTCCATCTCGCAACCGCAGGCAGCCGCCGGCAAGCCGGTGGCCTATGTCACCGTGTTCGCCCGTGGCCTGGTCAAGCACCAGTTCAGCGCGGTGTTCCTGGAAGACGATCCCGCCCTGGCACAATCGGCACTGCTGGAACAAGTACCGCCGAACCGCCGCGACACCCTCATCGCCCGCAAGCAGGCCGATGGCAGCTACCTGTGGAATATCCACATGCAGGGCGAGCACGAGACGGTATTCTTCGACTACATCTGATCTGAACTGACCGCCGCCCACGGCGCCAGCAACAGGGGATCCGCAGGCCCAGGCCTGCCGGATCCCGTTTGCGTTACGACACCATGGCGGCGGATCAACCTGGAGATTTCATGAGCGTTTCCATATTCGACAGCTTCCTCACCACGTCCGAGATGATCGCCGTCTTCGACGACCAGGCCGTGGTGCAAGCCATGCTGCGCTTCGAACAGGCGCTGGCCGAGGCCGAGGCCGCCGAAGGCGTGATTCCCGAGACTGCTGCCCGCGCCATCGCCAGCGTGTGCCGGGCACCGCTGTACGACATCCCAGCGCTGATCGTGGCCGGCCGCCGTGCCGGCGCACTGGCCATCCCCCTGGTCAAGGAATTGCAGCGTACGGTTGCGCTCTACAGTGAAGAAGCCGCGACCCATGTGCACTGGGGCAGCACCAGCCAGGATGTGCTGGACACGGCCATGGTGCTGGTCACGCGTAACGCACTCGACCTGATCGACGCCGAACTGGCGACCCTGACGCAACGACTGCTGGAACTGGCACGCAGCCATCTGGACACACCGGTACTGGCGCGCACCCTGATGCAGCCGGCCCAGGTCACCAGCCTGGGCTTCAAATTCTGTAGCTGGGCCGCGCCGCTGCTGCGCTCGCGGGCGCAGTTGCAGACCTTGTCCAGCCATGCCCTGCAACTGCAACTGGGCGGTGCAGTCGGCACGCTTGCGGTACTGGATGACAAAGGACCGGCGGTCGCCGCCCGCATGGCGGCGGCACTGGAACTGGCCACGCCCGAAGCCGCGTGGCATACCCAGCGCGACCAATGGATCAGGCTGGGCACCGAGATGGCTGTACTGGCCGGCAGCCTGGGCAAGATTGCCACCGACCTGTCGCTGATGGCGCAAGGCGAGATCGCCGAACTGGCCGAACCCTCCGGCAACGGCCGTGGCGGCTCCTCGGCGATGCCGCACAAGCGCAACCCGGTCTCGTCCATGATCGCGCTGGCCGCCGCTGCCCGCGCCCCACAGCAAGCCGCGGCGCTGCTGGCCGCCATGGGACAGCAGCACGAACGCGGCCTGGGCAACTGGCAAGCCGAACTGGCCGAGTGGCCGGCCCTGTTCCTCGGTGTACATGGTGCCCTGCGTGCGCTCAATGAAGCCTTCGCCGGCCTACAGATCGACCAGGAGCGCATGCTGCGCAACATCGATGCCCTGCAGGGCCTGGTATTTGCCGAGTCGGCCTCCATCGCGCTGGCCACCGTGATCGGGCGCCCGCGAGCACATGCCCTGCTGGAACAATTGACGCGCAAGACCGTGGCCGAGGGCGGGCAGCTGGTGGACCTGCTGGTCGCGGCGGTGGAGTCTGACGAATCGCTGCACAAGAGTTTGGACAGCGCGCATCTGCGCGCCCTGTTCGACCCCGTCATCGCGACCCGCCCGGCACGCCGTCTGGCCGAGCAGCAGCTTGAAAGAATGCAGGCTGCACAAGGCAAGCCACCTGCCTGAGTGCAGCGTCCCCAATAAAAACACACCAAGACAGAGAGAGAGAACACCATGAGCTACGATCCGCTGGACCATGACTTCGAGCGCGGCATGCGCAACCGCCGCAGTGTGCTGGGCGATCAGTGGGTGGACCGGTCGGTGGCCAACGCCACCAACTTCAATGCCGACTTCCAGAATCTCATCACCCGCTTCGCCTGGAACGAAATCTGGGGCCGCCCCGGTCTGGACCACAAGACCCGCCGCATCATCGTGCTGGCCATTACCATCGCTCTGGGCCGTTGGGAAGAATTCGAACTGCACGTCCGCGCCGGCTTGACCGCCGATCCTGCGACTCGTCTGACGCCGGACGAAATGAAGGAAGTCATGATCCAGGCAGCAGTCTATGCCGGCGTCCCGGCGGGCAATACTGCCTTCACCCACGCGCAGAAAATCCTGCGTGAAGTGGGTGAGCAGATCGGCTATGTGGTTGCGCCGCAGGCGCCTGCCAACAGCGTGCATCCCGGCATCGGCCGTGCAGGTCGTACCTCCTCTTCCCCGGCGCTGCATTACACCTTGCGCGAGCCCCGTAACGGCAAGGCTCCGCGCCATACGGTGGTGCTGTCACATGCGCTGGGTGCCGACCTGATGATGTGGGATGGGCTGGCCAACAGGCTGTCGGAGGATTGCCGCGTGATTGCCTATGACCATCGCGGGCATGGCAGTTCGGAAAAACTGGATGGCCTCTACAGCATGGCCGACCTGGCCGACGATGCGGCGCGCCTGCTGCGTGAGCTCGATACCGGGCCGGTGGTATGGGTGGGTCTGTCCATGGGTGGCATGGTGGGGCAGGAGCTGGCGTTGCGGCATCCCGGACTGGTGCGGGCGCTGGTGCTGGCCAATACCACCTCGGCCTATCCGGAGGCGGCGCAGGCGGCCTGGCAGCAGCGTATTGCTACCGTGCGTGCGGACGGAATCGAGGCGATTGCCGATGCGGTGATGGGGCGCTATTTCCATGAGGACTTCCGGGCGGCGCACGGGGCGACGGTGGCGCGCTATCGTCATCGGCTGGTCACGACCGATGCAGTGGGCTATGTCGGATGCTGTCATGCAGTCGGGACGGTGGATACCACCGCCCGGTTGGGTGCCATCAAGGTGCCTACGCTGGTGATTGCGGGGGAGCTGGATCAGGGGACGCCTGTGGCCATGGCACAGGTCCTGGTGGATGCGATTGCTGCTGCCCGGCTGGAGGTGATTGCCGGGGCTTCACATATCAGTGCGGTGGAGCAGCCTGTGGTGTTTGATGGGCTGGTTGCCGGGTTTATTGAAGGGCTGTGAATTTTTTGCTTGGCTTGGCTTGGCTGGGCTGGGCTGGGGTAGTCTGCACGGAAGTTCTTCCTGCGCCCTGGCTTAATTTCTATCTTTCTCCGGGCGGAACGGAGCGCCGGGGGCGGCCCGGCAGCCGCTCACTTTTCTTGCTTCGCCAAGAAAAGTAAGCAAAAGAAGGCGACCGCTACTGCCCCGCCCTCCTTCGGAGGGTCCCCACGTTGGCACCCACGAGAACGGGAAAAATAGAGTCGCTTCGCTCCCACTATTTTCCTGATCCGTTCTCGTGGGTGCCAACGCGGCGGGTCAGAAGCGGACAGCCGATCCGGCTCGCCTTCGGCTTCGCTGAGGGCTCGCTGGCGCTTCGACTCTCTTCGATCAAGCAGATTGCTACAGCCCGCCGTTCCGCGAGCTATTTGCTTATCCGTTTCGACTTCAAATTCACCAACATCACATCGTCCCATCCGACAAAGCCGAAGGCGAGTCGGCCCATGGCGAGGCCGAAGGCGAGCCCGAATGGCTATTCCCCTTAGAGCCAGCCACCGCAGCGGAGCGAAAAGTGGACAAGAAAAATAGTGGGAGCGAAGCGACTCTATTTTTCCCACTTTTTGCTCTGCTGCGGTGGGGACCCTCCGCAGGAGGGCTGGCTCTCAGGGGTCGCCTTCTTTTGCTTACTTTTCTTGGCGAAGCAAGAAAAGTGAGCGGCTGCCGGGCCGCCCCCGGCGCTCCGTCCCGCCCGGAGAAAGATGGATATTAAGCCAGGGCGCAGGAAGGACTTCCGTGCAGACGACCCCAGCCCAACAACCCAACGACAAAACTGCGAAATCACGAAACTACTCAAACCCCAGGATCCCGCACCTTCTCCACCTTATCGAATTCAACGTTGTAGAACTCATTCCCCTTAGCCTCGGCCTTGCGCATATAGACGGTCTGCACAATATCCCGCGTCCCCGCATCGATGCTCACCGGCCCCCGCACACTCTCCCAGCTCATCCCCTTCATCGCCGCCAGCAACTTCTCACCATCGGCATCCCCCCCCGTCTTCTTCAGCGACTCATACAGAAGATGCATACCGTCATAAGCCCCCACAGAATGGAAGTTGGCCCGCATCCCCTTATTGGCCTGCGCGATCCCCTCCACATACTCCTTGTTGGCCGCAGAAGCATGCGCCGCCGAATAATGATGACTGCTCACCACATCCTTGGCCGCCGCACCAATCCCGGCCATCAGATCATCATCCAGCACATCCCCGGTACAAATCAGTCGTATTCCCGCTGCTCCCAGCCCACGCTCGGTGAACTGCTTGAGCACCGCCGCCCCCTCACCCGAGGGCACGAAGACGAACAACGCCTCCGGCCGCGCATCCTTCACCCGCTGCAGGAAGGGCGCATAGTCAGGATTGCGCAACGGCACCCGCACACTCTCCACCACCTTGCCCCCTGCCTCGCCGAAGGTCTTCACGAACACCTTCTCCGCATCCAGCCCCGGCCCATAATCCGACACGAAGGTCACCACGCTCTTGATCCCGTTCTTCGCTGCCCATGACGCCAGCGGCGACGTCACCTGCGCCAGCGTGAAACCAGTACGCACGATATAGGGCGAACGCTGCACGATGATGGAGGTAGCCGCAGCCGTCACGATCATCGGCACCTTGGCCTGGGTCGCGATGGGAGCTGCCGCCAGCGCCAGCGGCGTCAGGCCGAAGCCCATCAGGACTTGTGCCTTGTCACGCGCCACCAGCTCCTGCGCCAGTCGCTTCGTGACGTCGGGTGAAACACCACCATCATCCTTGAGCAGGATGTCCACCTTGCGCCCGGCCACGCTGTCGCCGTTCTTCTGCTGGTACAGCTTCACCGCCGCTTCGATCTGCCGACCCGTCGAGGCAAACGGCCCCGACATCGGCACGATCAGGCCGACCTTAACCGGGTCGGCGGCACGCGCCAGCAAGGGCAGTCCCGTCGCAGTCAGTGCTGCGCCAGCCAGCATCAATTGGCGACGCCTCGCATCGATCATTTCGTTCATCGTGTCTCCTCTCTTTAGTTATTCAAAGATCCAGCACCAGCAATGCGCTCTTTGCGCGGGAACAGCAAGGGGTGAACTGGTCATTGGCGGCGCGCTCCTCATCGGTCAGGTACTGATCGCGATGATCGGGCTCACCCTCCAGCACGCGGGTGAGGCAGGTGCCACAGATGCCCTGCTCGCACGACACCGGCACATCCACGCCATGCTCGGACAGCACCTGGATCACCGTGCGCCCGGGCGGGATGGCATAGACCTGGCCGCTGCTGGCCAGCTTCACGTCGAAGGCGGCGTTGCCATCGGCCTGCACCGGTGCTGCACCGAAATACTCGAAGTGCAACTGTGACTCCGGCCAGCCACGCCTGCGGGCCGTCTCCAGCACGTGTGCAATGAAGCCGGTGGGGCCGCAGACATAGAGACGGGTGGCGGGATCGGTCCTTGACAGCAAGGCGTCGAGGTCGAGTTTCTGATCGGCCTCGCCATCGTCGTAGTGATGCACGACACGATCGGCGAAGGTCGAAGCGGCAATGCGCTCGCGAAATGCCTGGCGCGCGGGAGAGCGCGCACAGTAGTGCAGCTCGAACGAATCCCCGGCGGTGGCCAATGCCTCGGCCATGCAGAGGATGGGGGTGACCCCGATGCCACCGGCCAGCAGCAGGCTGTGCGGCGCCGGCTGCAATGCAAACTGGTTGCGCGGCGCGCTGATGGTGATGAGGTCGCCTACCTTCAGCGCATCATGCACGGCCAGCGAACCGCCACGCGACTGCGGATCGCGCAGGATCCCGATCTGGTAGCGCTGCCGTTCATGCGGCGCATTGCACAACGAATACTGGCGCAGCAAGCCGCCCGGCAGATGCACATCGATATGCGCCCCGGCTGCAAACTCCGGCAACGGCCCGCCATCGACGGCCGCCAGCTCCAGGCCGATGATGCCCTCGGCCTCTTCGCGACGTGCGGCGACCTTGACCTGCAATGTCGTCATGCTGCCCCCTTATGCCGCTGCGGCCTTGCCGGCCCCGACGTCGCGGGCCAGCCACTTGTCGAGGATCTTGCGCGACTGCACGCCGCCGGCATCGATGTTCAGTGCCAGCAGACGCCGCTCGGGATACTTCAGCAGGTTGGCCTGCTGCAGTTCCAGCATTTCACGGTCCTCGCCGAAGATCTTGCCCTGGCCGTCACGAATGGTGGCCGTCAGCTCCTGATCATCGGGACGGAAATGACGTGCCATGCCCCAGAAGTACCAGTGCGAGGTCTCGGTCTCGGGCGTGATGAAGTCGACCACGATGCTGGATGCCTTGTGCTGCGCGGGCGCCTCGTAGCCGCCATGGCCGGCATGGGCCACGCCGACTTCGATCATGACGTGGCTGGGTGGGGTGAAGCGACAGACCTGCCAGCGATCCACCGGGACATCATCGGCCAGGCCATTGCCGCGCAAGGCCATGCGCCAGAACGGCGGCGCCATGATGTTTTCCATGTAGCGACTGGTGATGACCTGCTCGCCTTCGACGCGGGTGTTCACGGGGGCCTCGTCGATTTCCTTCTGGCCGATGCTGGAGGCATGCACATAGGTCTCGTGCGTGAGGTCCATCAGGTTGTCGATCATCAGCCGGTAATCGCAGTTGATGTGATAGAGGCCGCCACCGTAGGCCCACTCCGGGTTGTCCGCCCATTCGAGATGATGGATCAGGGCCGGGTCGGCCAGCTCCTTCTCGCCCGGCCAGATCCAGATGAAACCGTAGCGCTCCACCACCGCAAAACTGCGGATGCACGGGAAGCCGCGCACCCGCTGGCCAGGCATGCTGACGGGCTTGCCATCGCATCCCATCTCCAGGCCGTGATAGCCACACACCAGCTGGCCGTCGCGCACGAAACCCAGCGACAGCGGCGCACCACGATGCGGGCAGAAATCCTCCACCGCCGCGACCTTGCCTTCGGCGCCACGATAGAACACGATCTTCTCACCGCAGATCTGGCGGCCCAGCGGCTTGCTGGCAATTTCGTCGGGGGTACAGGCAACGTACCAGGCATTCTTGGGGAACATGACGGTCTCCTCTCGGGTGAATTCCTCAATCGGCGCGCAGCACGGACGGCCGGCGCCATGATCAGTCTTGGGTCTCTTGCTTGTTTGTTGATCCGCAGGTCTGTCGATTCTGTTGATCCAGATCCTGTCGGGTCTCCTGCTTTTTTGTTTTAATATTCAGTACACTGAATGTATGAGAAAAGTATCCGCCAATCCGCTGCGCAAGTAAACTCACTGGCGGAGTTTTTTCGTTGCGCGTTGCATCAATTGATTGAGGGAAAGCGGAGGCCTGCCCTACACTGCCGCTCACCTCGTCGCCCTGCCGATCCGAACTGCGAGCCACGGCTCATCGACTGACCACACCATGTCCACCACACCGCACCCCGACCAAGAAAGCCAGCTGATCGACCTGTACGAACATCCCGGTCACCTGTTGCGGCGCGCCCAGCAGATTTCGGTCTCGATCTTCCATGACGAGACCGGCGGCGTGGTCACGCCGGTGCAATACGCCATCCTGCGCATGCTTTCCAACCACCCCGGCATCGATCAGGTGACGCTGTCCGGGCTGGTGGCCATCGACACGTCCACTGGTGCCACCGTCTGTGCGCGGCTGGAAGAAAAAAGTCTGCTGGTGCGCGAAGTGATTCCACACAACCGCCGCCAGCGCGCCCTGCGCATCACGCCGGCCGGCGAGGCCCTGCTGCAGGAACTGATTCCCGGATTGCAGCGGCTGCGCAAGCGCATCCTGGCACCGCTGGATGACGCCGAAAAGGCGCAGTTCATGCTGCTGCTGGACAAGCTGGTGCACGAAAACAATCCGCATAGCCGCGCCCCGCTGGCCAGGTTGCGCAACGAAAGCTGCGATGAGGACTGAGGCCGGCCCCACTTGCTACATACCCGTCGGAAACAGCGCCGTCGTCAGGCTGCGCAGCCAGGCATTGCCGCCATCCTTGTGATACTTGCGATGCCAGTGCTGCTTGAGGTCCAGGGATGGCATCTCGAACCCGGGCTCCACCAGCCGGATGTTGGAAAAGCGTGCCACGAACTCGCCGAAGGCACGCGGGACAGTGGCGATCAGGTCGGAGGTAGCGATCAACAGCGGGATGGACATGAAATGGGAAGTCGACAGGACTACCCGACGCCTGATCTTGCGACGTAGCAGGAAACGCTCGCACATGGGTTCGTCACGGCCTTCGGCATTGATGACGATATGCCCCATGGCAAGGAACTGATCCAGACTGATCTCCTGCGCCAGCAGCGGATGTTCGGCGCGCAGCAGGCAGACGAAATCGTGCGAGAACAGCCGTTGCTGGAAGAAGTTACGGTTCTTCAAGTCGGGAAAATAGCCGATGGCCAGGTCCACCTCACCGCTTTCCAGCGCCACGACCAGTGCCTCTGGCGACATCGTCACCGTCTCCACGGAGGCATGCGGAGCCTCGTCGCGAACCCGCTGCAGCAACCTCGGCAGCAACATCAGCTCACCGATATCCGACAGCGCCAGCACGAAACGCTTGGTGGTCGTGGCTGGCGTGAATTGTTCACTGGCCAGCACTTCGGCATGGACCCGCTGCAGGATTTCGCGGGTGGGGTCGATCAGGGTGCAGGCGCGCGGTGTCGGCTGCATGCCGCGCCCGGTCTTCACGAATAGCGGATCACCCAGTGCGCTGCGCAGTTTGTTGAGCGCCATGCTCACCGCCGGCTGGCTCATGTCGAGCTTCCTTGCAGCCGCGCTGACACTGCGCTCCTCGAAGATTGCCAAGGCGATCGGCAATAGATTCAGATCGAAATTGGCCATTCTCCCCTCCCATTTCCCACATGAAAGATGCCGAACATACAGCGCCTGAAAATAGTTACCAATTCCAATGTCGAATAAACGTTATTCGTGATTAACGGATTCTCAAATAAAGTCAGAACGGTATGATTACGCGACGATAGTTTCCGCACGGACATACCCCGTCCACAACATGCTCAAGAAGATCAATGTCGCGGAGCTGGTCCTCGGGATGTACTTTTGCGGCTTCGACGCCGGCTGGCTCAATCATCCGTTCTGGAAGACCCGCTTCCTGCTCAAACACGAGAACGACCTCGAACAGGCACGCGCCAGCGGCATCGCCTATTGCTGGATCGATATTTCGCGTGGTCGGGATGTGATGGCGGCGGTCGAAGATGATCGAATGACGGTGCCGTCAGGAGCCCCTCGGGACGGCGGTGATGATGACGCAGCACTTGCTGTCGAGGTGATCGTTACGAGGACGGCCGATGACCCCGCCCTGGAACAGGCCATCGCCCTGCGCGAACATGCAAGGGAGCTCACCCGCAGCATGTTCACCGCGGCCCGCATGGGCAGGGTGGTGGCCCTACCGCAATGCGTGGACCTGGTGGAAGAGATCGCCTGCTCGGTGCTGCGCGATCCGACCGGCTTGCTGAGCGTACTGCGCCTCAAGCTCAATGACGAATATACCTACCTGCACTCGGTAGCGGTATGCGCGCTGATGGTGGCCCTGGGCAGGACGCTGGGATTGAGCGAGTCGGCCTGTCGCGAGGCAGGGCTGTGCGGGTATCTGCATGATGTGGGCAAGGCCTTCATCGACGACGACATCCTCAACAAGCCCGGCAGGCTCAGCGACGAGGAATTCGCCCTGATCAAGCGGCATCCGGAACTGGGGTACCAATACCTGATCCAGAACCCGGACATGCCCGCCTATGCCTGCGAGGTCTGCCTGCATCACCATGAAAGGCTGGACGGGCGCGGCTATCCCGATGCCCTGGCCGCCGATGCAATCACCCAGTACACCCGGATGACGGCGATCTGCGACGTCTATGACGCGCTGACCTCGGAGCGTCCCTACAAACAGGGTTGGGACCCGGCCGATGCGCTCTACCAGATGGCCAGCTGGGAAGGGCATTTCGATCGCCGCCTGCTGCTGGCTTTCGTCAAGACCCTGGGCATTTATCCGGTAGGCTCGCTGGTGCGACTGGAGTCGGGACTGGCGGGGCGGGTGATCCGCCAGAATCCCACCGACCTGACTCGCCCGGTCGTGCAGGTCTTGCATGCCCGGGACGAACACGACATCGGCAGCAACGGCGTGCTCGACCTGATGGCCTGGCCACGGACGGATGGCATCGTACAACGCGGCCAGGATGCGAACCCTGCCAGCTGATATCCAGGGACTCAGTTCAGGCCACTGCCACCAGGCGGTCCAGTTTCTCGCCATCGTCGAGCAGGCTCTGGCTGTCGGAGGCATGCACGATACGCCCACGATCCAGCACGATGGCACGCTGCGTGAGCGAGAGTGCCATGCGGGCGTGCTGCTCCACCACGATCACCGACATGCCCTCCTCGCTGACCAGGCGACGGATCACCTTGAGCAGTTCCTGCACGATGATCGGGGCCAGGCCTTCCATCGGTTCATCCAGCAACAGGATGCTGGGGCTGACCATGAGAGCGCGAGCGATGGCCAGCATCTGCTGCTCGCCACCGGAGAGCTGGTTGCCCATGTTGTTGCGGCGTTCATGCAGGCGCGGGAAGATCTGGTAGATCTTTTTCAGGTCCCACTGGCCGCCGCGTTCGACCACGGTGAGATGTTCTTCCACCGACAGTGAGGGGAACATGAAACGTTCCTGCGGCACCCAGCCCAGGCCCGCATGGGCGCGCCTGTGCGTGGGCACGCGCACGATGTCGCCACCGCGCCAGCGGATGCTGCCGCCATGCATGCGGGTCAAGCCCATCAGGGTGATCAGCAGGCTGGTCTTGCCCACCCCGTTGCGGCCCAGCAGGGCCAGGCTCTCGCCTTCGTTCATCGCGAAGGACACGTCTTCCAGTACGATGGATTCGCCATACCCGGCGGTCACTTTCTCCAACGTCAGCAGTTCACGCATGTTCGGCCTCCCCCAGATAGACTTCCCTGACCCGCGGGTCGGCGGCGATCTCGGCCGGCGTTCCCTCCACCAGCACCTTGCCGCCCACCAGCACGGTGATGCGTTCGGCAAAGCGGAACACCAGTCCCATGTCATGCTCGATGAAGACGATGGTGACCTCGCGCGGCAATTGCGCGATGACTTCGAAGAGTTCACGACTCTCGGCCGAGGGGATGCCTGCCGCCGGCTCATCCAGCAGCAATACCTTGGGCCGGGTGGCCAGGGCCAGCGCAATCTCGACCAGCCGCTGCCTGCCGTAGGCCAGACTGCGGGTCAGGGTGTTGGCGTCCTGCTCCAGCTTGAGCGAAGCCAGCAGGGACATGGCTTCCTCCACCACCTCGGTCTGGCTGGCTACGGTCTGGTACCACTTGTATTGCATGCCGCGCCGTTCCTGGATCGCCAGTACCACCGACTCCAGCACGGTCAGGCCGGCGAACAGGGTATTGATCTGGAAGGTGCGGGTCATGCCGCGCTTGACGCGTTCATGCTGCGGCAGGGACGTGATGTCTTCGCCACCGAACCAGACCTTGCCGCTGCTGGGGGCAAAGCCGCCGGTGAGCAGGTTGATGAAGGTGGTCTTGCCGGCGCCGTTGGGGCCGATCAGGGCGTGGCGCGCCCCGGGAGCGAAACTGAGCGAGACATCGCTGTTGGCAACGAAACTGCCCCAGCGCTTGGTCAGGCCTTCGGTGCGTAGCGTGGTGTCACCGATGGATGGATGCAGGCTCATGCGCGGCCTCCCTTGAAGAATTTGTCACGCAGCACAACCAGGCCTCCCAGCAAACCCCCACGGGCGAACAGCACGATCACGATCAGCAGCAGGCCGATCCAGAATTGCCAGTAGGCCGGATTGAGCCCGGACAGGTAATCCTGCGCCAGCATGTAGACCAGTGCGCCGACAAGGCCGCCATACAGGCGACCGGTACCGCCCAGCACCAGGATGATCAGCAATTCGGCCGAGCGCGGGAAACCCAGTACGTCCAGGCCGACGAACTGCGTGGTCTGCGCCAGCAAGGCACCGGCTACGCCAGCCACTGCGGCGGCGACGGTGAAGATCACCACCAGCCGGCGGCTGACGTCGGCGCCGATGGCAGGCATGCGGCGACCACCCTCGCGGATGCCTCTAAGGCCGAGGCCGAACGGTGAATTGACCAGGCGCCGCAAGACCACGAACAGGACCAGCAGCACCGCGAAGCTGTACACATAGGCCACGCGCCCGTTGAGGTCGAACTCGAAGACACCGAAGATCTTGCTCATCACCATGCCCGAGAGCCCATCGACACCGCCAGTGATGAAGGCCGCCTTGTTGGCCGCTTCGAACAGCATCAGGCCGATGCCCAACGTCACCATCAGGCGAGTCAGGTCAGCCCCGCGCACCACCAGGAAGCTCACCAGGAAACCAGCGATGGCGGCTACCACGGCAGCCAGCAGCAGGCCGGTGATCGGCTCGCCCCACCCGTGCACGGCCAGCAGACCTGCCGTGTAGGCACCCAGCCCGAAAAAGGCCGCATGGCCCAGCGAGACGATGCCGGCATAGCCCAGGATCAGGTCCAGCGAGACCGCGAACAGGCCCACGATCATGATCTGGCTGATCAGCACTAGGTAATCGGGGAAGATGAAATAGGCGGCTACCGGCAAGAGCCAGAACACGATTTCCAGCGGCCTCCAGTGGTCATTGGGCAGGTGCAGGGCAGGCTTCATGGTCGGCTTTCCCGGGCTGGCGGCGGAGGTGGAGGAGGTAGAAGTGGAGGCCGAGTTCACGATGCTCATCCGCGCCTCCGCATCAGTCCGGCCGGGAACAGGATCAGCAGCACCACCATCAGTCCATAGATGACGAAGGCACCGATCTCCGGCACATAGTATTTACCGGCCACGTCGAACACGCCCAGGATGACGGCCGCCAGCAGCGGCCCCTTGATGGTGCCGGCACCGCCCACGGCCACCACCAGCAGGAAATAGACCATGTACTTGACCGGGAAGGTCGGGTCCAGCCCCAGCACGTCGATGCCCAGACCGCCGCCGAGACCGGCCAGGCCCGAACCAAGCGCGAAGGTCAGGCTGAACACGCGGCTGACGTTGATACCCAGTCCGGCGGCGGCCACCTGGTTATCCACCGAGGCCCGGATCTGTGCGCCGAAGCGCGTGCGTTCGATCAGCAGGCCCAGGGCCAGCGTGACAATCACCACCACGCCAATCAGGAAGACGCGATAGGCGCCCACATCCAGTCCGAACAAGGAGACCTGGCCCCGCAACCAGTCCGGCAGCACCACCGGTTGCTGGGTCGGCCCCCACTGCCAGGTGGCGCCGGCCACGGCCATGAAGGTCAGACCGATGGAGAACAGCACCTGATCCAGGTGGCTGGCCTTGTAGAGACGGCGATACAGGGAACGTTCCAGCACCAGTCCGACCACGGCAGCCGCCAGGAAGGCCAGCGGCAGGGTCGCGAGGAAGGGGACACCCATGCGATTGAGCAGGCTGACACAGACGTAGCCGCCCAGCATGGCAAAGGCGCCGTGCGCCAGGTTGATGAAGTTCATCATGCCCATCGTCACCGACAGGCCGACGCTGATCAGGAATAGCAGGCTGCCGTAGGCGATGCCGTCAAAGAGCACACCGAGGAAGTTGCCTAGCATGGCGCAGCTCCCCGATGACGGTGCGTGGGTGCGGCCGCACGCGGCGCGCAATCATGATGTCGATGCATGATGCGATGTGTCTCCTATTCTGGCCTGCGGCTCTGTGTTGGTGGCCGCTTGGTGATGGGATGGTGCTTTTTTCTATTGTGGTTCTTTTTTCTATTGTGCTGCTTTTTCCTCTATGCCTGCCTGATCAATTTTCAGGATCGCATCAACCATCTTCATGGTTGGTCGAACGACGGGGATGGCGCAGCCAGGTGCATCGCCGCGCCATCCCCTTGTCATCACACGCGTTCGATCACCATAGCGATGCCCTGCCCCACGCCGATGCACATGGTGCACAGCGCGTAGCGGCCACCGGTGCGTTCCAGCTGGTAGAGGGCGGTGGTCACCAGGCGGGCGCCACTCACGCCCAGCGGATGACCCAGCGCGATCGCGCCGCCATTGGGGTTGACCCGCGCATCGTCGTCAGCCACGCCCAGTTCGCGCAGCACTGCCAGACCTTGCGAGGCAAAGGCTTCGTTCAGTTCGATCACATCCATCTGCTCGATGCGCATGCCCAGTTGCGCCAGCAGCTTCTTGCTGGCCGGGGCCGGGCCCATGCCCATGATGCGCGGTGCGACGCCGGCCGTGGCCATGCCCAGGATGCGGGCACGTGGCTTGAGCCGGTGTTGCTCGGCCGCCTCGGCACTGGCCAGCAGCAAGGCGCAGGCGCCATCGTTGACACCCGATGCATTGCCGGCGGTGACCGTGCCATCGGGCTTGACCACACCCTTCAGACGGGCCAGCGCTTCCATGCTGGTGGCACGTGGATGCTCGTCCTGCGTGACGGTGATGGGGTCGCCCTTCTTCTGCGGGATCACCACCGGCACGATCTCCTGTGCCAGGTTGCCGTTGGCCTGCGCGGCGGCGGCCTTGGCCTGGCTGCGCACGGCGAACTGGTCCTGGTCCTCGCGGCTGACCTTGTAGTCGACGGCGACGTTCTCGGCCGTCTCGGGCATGGCATCCACACCATATTTCTGCTTCATCAAGGCATTGACGAAGCGCCATCCGATGGTGGTGTCCTGGATCGCGGCCTGGCGCGAGAAGGCGCTATCGGCCTTGCCCATCACGAAGGGAGCGCGAGTCATTGACTCCACCCCGCCGGCGATCATCAAGCCGGTCTCGCCGGACTTGATGGCGCGCGCGGCGGTCCCCAGGGCGTCCATGCCCGAGCCGCACAGGCGGTTGATGGTGCTGCCCGGCACTTCCTGCGGCAGACCGGCCAGCAGCAGCGACATGCGGGCGACGTTGCGGTTGTCCTCGCCGGCCTGGTTGGCGCAGCCGAAGATGACGTCATCGACCGCGCTCCAGTCCACCTGCGGATTGCGCTCCATCAGCGCGCGCAGCGGTACCGCGCCCAGATCGTCGGCACGCACGTCCTTGAGCGCGCCGCCGTAGCGACCGATGGGGGTGCGGATGGCGTCACAGATAAATACGTCTTTCATGCATTCCTCGCAGCGAAAATTGGTTGATTCGAACGGACTCAGGCCGCCGGGCGCAGCGGCGCGCCGGTCAGCTCCTGCAGTTGTTCGAAGGACAGGCCCTCGACGATCTCGCGCACCTGCAGTCCCTGCGGGGTGACGTCGATGACGGCCAGGTCGGTGTAGATGCGGTTGACGCAGCCGATGCCGGTGAGCGGATAGGCGCAGGCCTGGACCAGCTTGCTTTCGCCGGTCTTGGTCTGGTGATCCATCATCACGAACACCTGCTTGGCGCCGATGGCCAGGTCCATCGCTCCGCCCACGGCGGGGATGGCGTCCGGCGCGCCGGTATGCCAGTTGGCCAGGTCACCCTTGGCCGACACCTGGAAGGCGCCCAGCACGCAGATGTCGAGGTGACCGCCACGCATCATGGCAAACGAATCGGCATGGTGGAAATAGGCCCCCCCGGTCAGCAGCGTCACCGGCTGCTTGCCGGCATTGATGAGGTCTTCATCTTCCTCGCCGGGCGCCGGCGCCGGGCCCATGCCGAGCACGCCGTTTTCGCTGTGCAGGAAGATTTCCTTGTCGGCCGGCAGGTAGTTGGCGACCTTGGTGGGCAGGCCGATACCCAGGTTCACGTAGGCACCTTCGGGAATGTCCTGGGCCACGCGCGCGGCGATCTGTTCACGGGTAAAGCGATTCATTGCTGTGCCTCCTTGGTTTGCACGATCCGCTGCACGAAGATGCCGGGAGTGATGATGTTTTCCGGATCGAGCTGACCCAGTTCCACCACCTCGCTGACCTGGGCGATGGTGCATTTGGCGGCCATGGCCATGATCGGACCGAAGTTGCGGGCGGTCTTGCGATACACCAGGTTGCCCCAGCGGTCGCCATGCAGCGCCTTGATGAGCGCGAAGTCGGCGTGGATCGGCGACTCCAGCACATAGTGGCGGCCGTTGATCTCGCGGGTCTCCTTGCCTTCTGCCAGCATGGTGCCGTAGCCGGTGGGGCTGAAGAAACCGCCGATGCCGGCACCGGCGGCGCGGATGCGCTCGGCCAGGTTGCCTTGTGGGGTCAGTTCCAGTTCGATCTCGCCGGCACGGTAGAGCGCATCGAAGACATGGGAATCGGTCTGGCGCGGGAAGGAACAGATGATCTTCTTCACCCGCTTGGTCTTGAGCAGCGCCGCCAGGCCGGTGTCGCCGTTGCCGGCATTGTTGTTGACGATGGTCAGGTCGCGCGCGCCCTGGGCGATCAGCGCATCGATCAGGGCCGACGGCATGCCGGCATTGCCGAAGCCGCCGATCATGATGGTGGCGCCATCATGGATGTCGGCCACCGCCTGCTCCAGGGAGTCAGAAATTTTATTGATCACGTTGCTCTCACTTTAGATGCGGCGCCTGGGGCTGCGCCTGCTGGATATCCCGCCATCTGGTTTGCCACGTTGCAGCCGGGCGGGCGTGTTGCACGGGCTCGTCTCGGTCGGTGTCTGCGGACATTTGAGGCTTGCTGCCGGATTGACTTCGGACTGACTTTTCCCGGCACTCAATGTTCGATCACCGAACTAATGTTTGATTTTCGCACAAAAAGAGTTTAGCGATCCGGCTTGACGGCCGTCAAGAAAAACCGGCAGGATGTGTTCGCTTGCCGCACAAAACGTTAAAATCCGGACGCAATCGGCGCCGTCCGAAACCCGAGCCGTCCTGAACCATCCGCCCAGAGAGCCCATCCGAGCCCATGTCCACCGCACCCGCCGCCAAGACCCGCAAGACTGCTGCCAAAAGCAGCGCCACAGCAGCCGCCACCGTCGATGCCAAGGCCGGCAGGAGCAGCCGGGCCAAGAGCAAGAACGTCGCCGTCGCCCCCACTGCCGCGACCGAAGCGGAACGCGAGCTGACCATCGCCGAGGAAATCGACGCCCTCACCGACCCCAGCTTCATGACCTCCCTGGCGCGTGGCCTGGCGGTGATCCGCGCCTTCAGCGATTCGCGCCGCAGCCTGACCATCGCCCAGATCAGCCAGAAGACCGGTATCCCGCGTGCGGCAGTGCGACGCTGCCTGCACACCTTGAAGCAACTGGGCTATGCCGATTCGGACGTCAACAATTTCTCGCTGCGCCCCAAGATATTGACGCTAGGCTATTCCTATCTATCCTCCACGCCGCTGACCGTTTCTGCACAGCCCTACCTGAACAACATCAGCCGTACCCTCGGCGAATCCTGCTCACTGGCCGTGCTGGACGACAACGAAGTGCTCTACGTAGCCCGCTCGGCCACCTCGCGCGTGATGTCGGTGGCGCTCAATACCGGCAGCCGGCTGCCGGCCTACTGCACCTCGCTCGGTCGTGCCATGCTGGCGCACCTGCCGGACGACCAGTTGAAGGCCTATTTCGACAAGGTCAAGCTGCGCGCCCTCACCGAGAAAACGGTGGTCTCGCAAAAACGCCTGCGTGACATCCTGGCCGGCGTGCGTGAAAACGGTTACGCGGTCATCGATGAAGAACTGGAAGTGGGCCTGCGTTCCATTGCGGTTCCCGTGCGTGGGGCATCCGGCAACGTGCTGGCGGCGCTGAACGTGGGCGCGCAGGCCGCACGTGTATCGCGCCAGCAGATGGAAGAAGAGATCCTGCCGGTGCTGCTGCGCGGTGCGCAGGAACTGTCGGTCCTGCTGCCCTGAAAAAAACCGGCCCGGCCCCTCTTGCGGGGAGCCGGACCGAAGACAAAAACAGACCCTGTCTTTGTCGTGCCGCGGATGTCGGCGCGCCCTCTCTGCCTGCGGGCGCGCCATCCTCCTCAAGAGCGTTCCAGCGACCTCACTCAGAAGGTGTGACGGATGCCTGACATCACGCCCAGCTGGTTCTTGCCCGCCCCCACGGTGCCACCTGCATCGATGGCCACCGCTGCAGTGCCGCCGTTCTTGATGTAACCCAGCGAGGTATACAGCGCAGTGCGCTTGGACAGGTTGTAGGTCAGACGTGCCACCGACAGCGTGACATCGTTGGGGCTGTTCTTCACCGACAGGCGCGACACCTGTGCATCCAGCACCAGGGCCACGGACAGCGGATAGCTCACGCCCAGGTAGTAGAGGTCGGAATCGGTATTGACGTTGGCCGCCGCGCGCGTGCGGCGATCCACCACACCGCCACCCAGCTTGACGTCACCGATCATGAAGTAGCCGTTGAGCGTGATGCGCTGGTCGCTGTTGCTGCTGCTGGTGAGACCGCCGCTGGCACCGGTATTGCCATACAGGATGTCGTAGGAACTGGTCACGCCCCAGCCCTTGCCGTCATAACCCAGCAGACCGGTTACCTGGCGGCAGGCCTTGCTGTTGCCGGCCACTTCACCGGCGCAGTTGGTCGCTGCCGGTCCGCCGGTGGCCGACGTGTCGCGACCGAAGCTGTAGGTCGCGCCGACGGTGAAGCCACTGAAGCTGCCGAGGTAACCGATGGCGTTGTCGCTACGGGCATTGGGCAGGTAGGCATCGATGCTACCGATGGCAAAGATGTTGGGTCCCATGACGTCGGTCTTCAACTGCGACAGATAGGTCATGTTGACCTGGCGTCCCAGCATGATCTGGCCCCAGTCGCCTTTCAGGCCAACGTAGGATTGACGACCGAAGATGCGGTTGCCCTGCCCCATCGAACCCGTGTCAGGCGCGAAGCCGCTTTCCAGCACGAACATCGCCTGCAGGCCGCCGCCGAGATCTTCCGTCCCCTTGAAGCCGATGCGTGAGGGGAAGCTGCCGGTCAGCGACGGCATCTTGAATACCGAATTGCCATTGGCGTTGGCATTGGTGGTGTAGACCACACCGGTATCGACGATACCGTAGATGGTTACCGAACTCTGAGCCAGCGCCGAACCGGCCGTACCTGCACAAGCACATGCTGCCGCGGCCAGGGCCACTGCGCGCAAGGTCATTTTCTTTGTCATTGCCATCTCCTCCTGATTTCTATGAATGATGATTGGCCGGTCTGCTGCCGGAACGCGTCGTCCTCCAGACGCCCTCCGACGATTCGCCGCTCGCCGGGCCGGGTCACTTCCAATACCGTCAGTCCCTCCGATGTTGCCGATATTGCGGGTGTTGCTCTTGCGAATTCTTCGATGCCACTACGGCAAGCCGGCCAGGCGCGGGCGTAAAAGGGCCCCTGCCCCATGGTCCAGGCCATTGGCATATTTACTGGCGGACACTATTTGTGTCAGCGCTCAAAATACGAGTTGGTCGACACCACCAGACGGGCGTCGCAGAAAGATTCGTCTCGTTGCTTATTTTTTATAACTTTTATTAGCCGTTCGGTTACCGCACATCGGTTTGTTTACCGAACGGATGGTGCGATACTATTGTCGGCACCGAAGCTTTGTCAACAAGGCGAGCCGAGGAAGGGAAATCGATGCGTCGTCCGAGTGCAACAGTCGGACCGGCGATGCGACAATCACGACGGCACCAGAACCGCCTGCCCATCGCCCCTCACCACAATCACAAAGGAGACTGAAAAATGACGTTCAAGAAAATCGCGTTGCTGGCCCTGCTGGCGACTTCCCAGCTCATGACAGTTGCGTCCGCACGAGCCGAGGAAACCATCAAGGTGGGTCTGGTCGCGGCCTTCTCCGGCCCCTTCGCCGACTACGGCAAGCAGATGGAGGGCGGCATCAAGGCGTGGATGGCGCAGCATGGCGATCAGGTCGCGGGCAAGAAGGTGCAGATCATCATCAAGGACACCACCGGTCCGGCACCGGAGATCGCCAAGCGCCTGGCGCAGGAGCTGGTGGTGCGTGACAAGGTGGACTTCCTGGCCGGCTTCGGCCTCACGCCGGAAGCGCTGGCCGTGGCGCCGATTGCGGAGCAGGCCAAGAAACCGATGATCATCATGAATGCCGCCACCTCGGTCATCACCACCAAGTCCAACTACATCGCCCGCTTCTCGATGACGCTGCCGCAGGTCTCCGGCCCCATGGCGACCTGGGCGTTGAAGAACGGGATCAAGCGGGTAGTCACGCTGGTGGCCGATTATGGCCCGGGCATCGATGCCGAGACCGCCTTCAAGACCAACCTGCTGGGCGGCGGTGGCCAGGTGCTGGAATCGATCCGGGTGCCGCTGCGCAATCCGGAGTTCGCGCCCTACATCCAGCGCATCAAGGATGCCAAGCCGGAGGCGGTGTTCATCTTCGTGCCGGCCGGTGAGCAGAGCATTGCGTTCATGAAGGGGTATCGTGAGCGCGGCCTGGCCGAGGCTGGCATCAAGGTGATTGCCACCGGGGACCTGACCGACGATCACGTCATGCCCGCCATGGGCGACTCCACGCTGGGCGTGATCACCACCTTCCACTATTCGGCCGCCCATGATTCGCCGGAGAACAAGGCTTTCCTGAAAAGCTTCGCCGCCGCCAATCCCGGTGCGGGACGTCCCAACTTCATGGCCGTGGCAGCCTATGACGGCATGAATGCGATCTACGAGGTCAGCAAGAAACTCAATGGCAAGATCGACGGCGACAAGGCCATGGCCATCCTCAAGACCATGAAGTTCATGAGCCCGCGCGGACCCATTGCCATCGACCCGGCCACCCGCGACATCGTGCAGACGGTCTATGTGCGCAAGGTGGAGAAGATCGGCAACGAAGCCTACAACGTCGAGTTCGACAAGTTCGAGAACATGAAGGACACCGGCAAGTAGTGCTTGCCATGCCCACGGGAAACGCCGGTGATGCACTGCACACCGGCGTTTTTTCTTGGCGTGTGCGCATGGCATGCGGGCTGGCGCTGCACGTCCGGAAAAAGAGCAAGCCAGGGCAGCGCAACGCAGCATCGACGTATCGGTGACACGCACAAAAATATGTTCGGCTACCGCCCGCTTTTGCGAATAACGCACAACACGCAACACTGATGGCGCTTGCTTTTGCGCCCATCTTACTTATACTAAATAAACGTTATAACTTATAACTAATTTCAAAAAACCTACGGGCATGACCAGAGACAGCATGAACCAGCACAGCGACCTTCTCGACATCCAAGTGCACGGCGCCATCGCCGAGATCGCACTCAACCGCGCCGCCAAACGCAATGCCCTCAACGACCCACTGGTACGCGCCATCCGCGATTGCTTCGAGAACCTGCCGGCGGGCGTGAAGGTCGCCATCGTCCACGGCAAGGGCGAGCACTTCTGCGCCGGACTGGACCTGTCCGAACTGCGCGCACGCGACACCAGCGAATCCATGCACCACTCGCGCATGTGGCATGCCGCCTTCGAACAGATCGGCTTCGGCCGGGTACCGGTGATCGCGGTGCTGCACGGCGCAGTCATCGGCGGCGGCCTGGAACTGGCAGCGGCTGCCCACATCCGGGTGGCCGAGCCGAGCGCCTTCTACGGCCTGCCGGAAGGGCAACGCGGTCTCTTCGTCGGTGGCGGCGGTTCGGTGCGCATCTCGCGCCTGATCGGCGTGGCGCGCATGGCCGACATGATGCTGACCGGGCGCGTGCTGAACGCCGAAGAAGGTCACCAAGCCGGCATCTCGCAATACAGCGTGGCCGCTGGTACCGGACTGGACAAAGCGCGCGAGCTGGCCGAACGCATTGCCGGCAATGCGCCGATGACCAACTACGGCGTCATGCATGTGCTGCCGCGCATCCACGACCAGTCGATCCAGGATGGACTGATGACCGAATCCCTGATGGCGGCGGTGGCCGGCAGCGATCCCGATACCAAGGGTCGGCTGGCAGCCTTCCTCGATCACAAGCAGAACAAGGTCAGGCCGGGCTGAGCACATCCGGCGCGGCGGCCAGGGCAGGACCAGAAAGTCAGTAATACAGCGTAGTACATAACAACACCACTACCCGACCACGATCGGGCAGTCAGACAACAGAGACATGTATGAACACTCCACCTCGCTATCGCAGCGTCAGGTTCGGCATCGGCGGCGTTGACGTCGTCGCCGGCACTGACGGCACCTCCATCGTCAGGACGAGCCAGCCACTGCAGGACTATCCGGCGCGCCTGACCGACAAGCTGATCCACTGGGCCACGGTCGATCCCGAGCGCACCTACATGGCCCGCCGCGACCAGGACGGTCAATGGCGCCGCATCAGCTATGGCCAGGCCCTGCAGAGTGCGCGCCGCATCGGCCAGGCGCTGCTGCAGCGGGGATTGTCGGCCGAACGTCCGCTGCTGATCCTGTCCGAGAATGACCTGGAACATGCCATGCTGGTCCTGGGTTGCCATTACGCGGGCGTACCTTATGCTCCGGTGTCGTCGGCGTATTCGCTGCTCTCCAAGGATTACGCCAAGCTGCGCCACGCGGTGCAGTTGCTCACCCCCGGCCTGATCTTCGCCGCCCATGGCGAGAAGTTTGCGGCTGCCGTCGCGGCAGTGGCGCCGGAGATCGAATTCGTGGTCACCGAAGCGCCGCCACCAGGGCGCGCATGCACGCTCTTCGCCGAGCTTGACGCCACCCGTGCCGGCGACGAGGTCGAACGTGCCTATGCCGCCACCGGGCCGGACACCATCGTCAAGTTCCTCTTCACCTCGGGCTCGACCAGGATGCCCAAGGCGGTGATCAACACCCAGCGCATGATGTGCAGCAACCTGCAGATGATCGTGCAGACCTTCCCCTTCCTGGCCGAGGAACCGCCGATCCTGATCGACTGGCTGCCCTGGAACCATACCTTCGGCGCCAACCATAACGTGGGCATCGTGCTCTACAACGGCGGCACCATGTACATCGACGAAGGCAAGCCCACGCCGCAGGGACTGGCCACCACCCTGGCCAACCTGCGCGAGATCGCGCCCACCGTCTACTTCAACGTGCCGGTGGGCTGGGAAGGCATTGCCCATGCGCTGGAAAAGGACGAGGCCCTGCGCCGTACCTTCTACAGCCGCCTGCGCATGCAGTTCTACGCCGGCGCGGCCCTGGCGCAGCCGGTATGGGACAAGCTGCATGCCACCGCCGAGGCCACCTGCGGCGAGCGCATCGTGATGTCCTGCGGGCTGGGCATGACGGAGACCTCGCCCTCGGCGCTGTTCGTGGTGGATCACCAGGTCAAGGCGGGTCAGATCGGCATCCCCACGCCGGGCATGGAGATCAAGCTGGTCCCCAATGGCGACAAGATCGAGATCCGCTATCGCGGCCCCAATGTCACGCCCGGCTACTGGCGGGCGCCGGAACAGACCGCCGAGGCCTTCGACGAGGAGGGCTACTTCCGCTCCGGCGACGCGGTGCGCTGGCTCGATGCGGCCCATCCGGACCGCGGCTTCATGTTCGATGGTCGGGTGGCGGAGGACTTCAAGCTCTACACCGGCACCTGGGTCAGCGTCGGCCCGCTGCGTGCATTGATCGCCCATGAGGGCGCGCCCTACCTGCAGGATGCCGTCATCACCGGCCAGGACCGCAACGAGGTCGGCATGCTGATCGTCCCCAACATCGAGCGCTGCCGCCAACTGGCGCGCCTGCCGGCAGAAGCGTCGCGGGCCGAGGTCCTGTCGGCACCGGCCGTACGCGGCTTCTTCCAGGGTGTGCTGGATCGTCTGCAGACACATGCCACGGGCAGCTCCAATCGCGTGATGCGGGCGCTGGTGCTGATTGACCCACCCTCCTTCGACCGTGGCGAGATTACCGACAAGGGATCCATCAACCAGCGTTCGGTACTGACGCACCGCGCCGCGCTGGTCGAGGCGCTGTACGCCGGCACCGACCCGGACCTGCTGACGGCACAGGCCGCGCTCACAACCGCTCACTGAGGAAGCATTGCACATGGCACAGGCAGCGTTCTATTCAAGCTTCAAGGATATCTGGCTCATCGGCGGCGTACGCACGCCCATGGTCGACTACTGCACCAGCTTCAGCCAGCTTTCGCCCACCGACATGGGGATCAAGGTGGCCCGCGAGGTACTGGCACGCACCGGCGTGGCGGCCGCTGACATCGGCTCGGTCATCGCCGGCAACATGGCCCCGGGCGACGCCTACCAGTACATGCTGCCGCGTCATATCGGCCTGTACGCCGGTGTGCCAATCACTACCCCGGCCATCATGGTCCAGCGCATCTGCGGTACCGGCTTCGAACTGATCCGCCAGGCCGGCGACCAGATCGAACGCGGCTACACCGAAACCGCCCTGATCGTGGGCAGCGAGTCGATGACCCGCAATCCCATCGTCGCCTTCGCCCATCGCAGTGGCTTCAGGCTGGGCGCGCCGGTGGAATTCCAGGACTACATGTGGGAAGCGCTGGTCGATCCGGCGCCCGGCATCACCATGCCGCAGACCGCCGAAAACCTGGCCAGGAAATATGGCATCACCCGCGCCGAGGTCGATACCTACGCCGCCTATTCCTTCGAGCGCGCATTGAAGGCACAGGCCGCCGGTTTCCATGCGGGCGAGATCGTGCCGGTGGTCAACGAGACCTTCCACCTGGAGGGCTACAACGACCGTCACATCAAGCTGCAAGGCAAGCTCACCGAAGCGGCCAGCGATACCCATCCGCGCCCGTCGCCGGTGGACGTGCTGGGCAAGCTGCGCACCCTCTACCCGGATGGCGTGCAGACCGGCGGTAACAGCTCGGCACTGGTCGATGCGGCGGCAGCCACCATCGTCGCCTCCGGCGACTATCTGCGGCGCCATGACCAGGCACCGCTGGCCCGCGTGGTCGCCGCCGCCGTGGCCGGCGTGCCGCCGGAGATCATGGGTATCGGCCCGGTGCCGGCCATCCGCACGCTGCTGGAACGCAATGGCCTGACGGTGGCCGACATCGGCTGCTTCGAGATCAACGAAGCGCAGGGCGCGCAGATCGTGGCGGTGGAGCGCGAACTGGGCATCGATCGCGAACGCCTCAACGTCAATGGCGGCGCCATCGCCCTGGGTCACCCGCTGGCAGCCACCGGCGTGCGCCTGTCGATCACGGCGGCACGCGAAATGAATCGTCGGGAAGCCCGCTACAGCATCGCCTCGGCCTGCATCGGCGGTGGCCAGGGCATTGCCCTGCTGCTGGAAAACCCGGCGGCTTCCCATTGAATCGAGAAGGACTTTTACCATGCAACTGCAAGGACAAGCCGCACTGGTCACCGGCGGCGCCTCCGGCCTCGGGGCCGAGACCGTGCGCCAGCTGGTGCACGCCGGCGCCCGCGTTTCCATCCTCGACGTGAACGTCGAAGCGGCACAGGCCCTGGCGGCCGAATTGAATTGCCATGCCGCACGCTGCGACATCACCGACAGCGCCTCGGTCGAGGCTGCGCTGGACGCCGCGCAGCAAGCCAATGGCGTACCACGCATTCTCATCAACTGTGCCGGCATCGGCGGTGCCAAACGCATGGTCGGCAAGGACGGCAGCGCCATGCCGCTGGAGGACTTCAGCCGTATCGTCAACGTCAACCTGATCGGCACCTTCAACGTGATCCGCCTGGCGGCCGCCCGCATGGCCGCAACCGACGCGCTGGAAGACGGTGAACGCGGCGTGATCGTGGCCACCGCCTCGGTGGCGGCTTTCGACGGCCAGGTCGGGCAGGCCGGCTATGCGGCCTCCAAGGGCGGCATCACCGCCATGACGCTGCCACTGGCACGCGACCTGGCGCAATATGGCATCCGCGTGGTCACCATCGCACCGGGTCTGTTCCTGACGCCCCTGCTCTACAAGCTGCCGGAAGAAGTACAGCAGTCGCTGGCCTCGAGCATCCCCTTCCCGAAACGTCTGGGCAAGGCCGAAGAGTATGCGCAACTGGCGCTGCATATCGCCACCAACCTGTCGCTCAACGGCGAGGTGATCCGCCTGGATGGCGCACTGCGGCTGGCGCCGCGTTGAGGAGAGCGACATGAGCAAGACCATCATCTATCCGGTGCGCGTGGAATTCGGCGATTGCGATCCGGCCGGCATCGTGTTCTTTCCCAATTTCTTCCGCTGGTATGACGCAGCCTCGCGCAATTTCTTCCACCAGTGCGGGGTGCCGCCCTGGCGCGAGACCGAAAAGACCCGCGGCATCATCGGCACGCCGGTGGTGGACATCAGTTCGCGCTTCGTGCGCCCGGCCACCTACGGCGACCAGGTGGAGGTGCATTCCACCATCATCGAATGGAACGACAAGACCTTCGTGATGCGCCACGAATTGAAACGCGATGGCGAACTGCTGTGCGAAGGACGTGACACCCGGGTGTTTGCGATCCGCCATCCGGACGATCCGAGCCGCATCAAGGCCATCGCCATTCCGCAGGACATCAGGGAAATGTGCAGCTAGACAGGAATCAGCAGACCAGGCAACAAACGAGGCGGAGCGTCCATGCCCTGCCCGTCATAAATCGATCACTCGATGACAAATACAAGGAGACGGAGATGAAGATGAAACTGGCAATCAAGGCAGGGGTACTGGCTTCCATGCTGGCCTGTTCCGCAATGGCACATGCCGAACTGACCATCGGCGTGGTGATGTCGCTGACCGGCCCGGGATCGGGACTGGGCATTCCGGCCAAGAACGGTTTCGCCCTGTGGCCGGAGACCATCGGCGGGGAAAAGGTCAAGCTCATCATCCTCGATGACGCCACCGATCCCACCCAGGCCAGCAAGAATGCGCGCCGCCTGGTGGCGGAAGACAAGGTCGACCTGATCATCGGCTCGGCCGCCGTGCCGCCCACCCTGGCCATCGCCGATGTCGCGCTGGAAACCCAGACCGTGCAGTTGGCCATCTCTCCCATCGAAACAGCCGAGGGCAAGGATGCCTGGACCTTCCGCCTGCCGCAATCGACCGCCGTGATGGCCGGTGGCGTGGTGGAACAGATGAAGAAGCTGGGGGTGAAGACCGTGGGCTTCCTCGGCTACTCGGACTCCTATGGCGAAAACTGGTTAAAGGAAGTGCAGCGCCTGACAAGTGCCGCCGGCATCAAGATGGGCACGGTGGAGCGCTTCTCCCGGGCTGACACCAGTGTGACGGCGCAGGCTTTGCGCGTGGTCAGCTCCAACCCGGATGCGGTGCTGGTGGTGGCCTCCGGCAGCGGCGCGGCCATGCCGCACAAGGCGCTCATCGAGCGCGGCTACAAGGGCAAGATCTTCCAGACCCATAGCGCCGCCTCGCGCGACCTGATCCGCCTGGGTGGCAAGGATGTGGAAGGTTCCTACGTCATCTCCGGCCCGGCCGTGGTGCCGGAGGCACTGCCGGACAGCAATCCTTCCAAGAAGCTGGCCATGGACTTCGTCACGCGCTACGAGAAGCAATTCGGCGCCGGCACCCGCAACCTGTTCGCGGCCCATACCTACGATGCCCAGCTGGTGTTGCAGAAGGTGGTCCCGGAGGCCCTGAAGAAGGCCAAACCCGGCACCCCGGCCTTCCGCACTGCGCTGAAGGAAGCGCTGGAGAACGCCGGCCCGATCCAGATTTCGCAAGGCACGCTGAACTACTCGCCGAAGGATCACTTCGGTCTGGGTGACGATGCCCGCATCATGCTGACCATCCAGAATGGCAACTGGAAGGCAGTCAACCCCTGACGCTGCGCCAACCGTTGCGGCGGCACGGCTTGATTGCAGACCGTGTCGCCGTTGTTCCGTGGAATTTGCCTGTTTCGCCGACTACTCATGGATTCTTCGATTGCCGCCATCCTCACCCTGGATGGCCTGACCAACGGCATCGTCTATGGCCTCATCGCCATTGCGCTGGTGCTGGTGTTTACGGTCACCCGCATTCTCTTCATTCCGCAGGGTGAATTCGTCGCCTATGGCGCCTTGACCCTGGCCATGCTGCAGCAAGGCCAGCGCCCCGGGCCACTGTGGCTGCTGCTGGTGCTGGCGGTCTGCGCGGCGGTCATGCAGGCCCTTGCGCTGCTGCGCTCGGGGCAGGCGGCGCTGCTGCCGCGTGCGCTGCTGGGCACGCTGGGCTTGCCGCTGGCGGTGGCCGCGCTGGTCTGGTGGGCTGCGCCGCAGCAGTTTCCGCTGCCGGTGCAGGTGCTGCTGACGCTGCTGCTCATTACCGCGCTGGGGCCACTGATGTACCAGGTGGTGTTCGAATCGCTGGCCGACGCCAGCGTACTGCAACTGCTGATCGTCTCGGTCGGCATCCACCTGGCGATGACCGGGCTAGGGCTGGTGTTCTTCGGGGCCGAGGGCTTCCGCACGCCGGCCTTCTGGGATGAGCGCTGGAACATCGCCTCGCTCACCTTGAGTGCGCAGACACTGGTGGTGGTGTTCGCCGCACTGGCACTGCTGCTGGCGCTGTGGCTGTTCTCCGGCCGCACGCTGTATGGCAAGGCGCTGCGCGCCACGGCGGTGAATCGCCTGGGGGCGCGGCTCATGGGAATCTCCACGACGCTGGCCGGCAAACTGTCCTTTGCCGTGGCAGCGTTTATCGGTGCTCTGTCGGGTGTGTTGATCGGCCCGATGAGCACCATCTTTTATGACTCGGGCTTCCTGATCGGGCTGAAGGGATTCGTCGCCGCCACCATCGGTGCGCTGGCGAGTTTCCCGGCGGCCGCAGGAGGCGCGCTGCTGGTGGGGTTGCTGGAATCCTTCAGTTCCTTCTGGGCCAGCGATTTCAAGGAAGTGATCGTCTTCATGGCGCTGCTGCCCATCCTGCTGTGGCGCTCGCTGGTGACACCGGCGCATGACGAGGACGAGGAATGAGCATGATCAACAAACGACTCCCGCTCTACGTGCTGCTGATCGTGCTGGCACTGTTCCCGCTGCTGCCCACGCCGCAGTTCTGGGTGATCCAGGCCAACTACATCGGGCTGTACGCGCTGGTGGCCATCGGTCTGGTGCTGCTGACCGGTATCGGAGGCATGACGTCCTTCGGCCAGGCGGCTTTCGTCGGCATGGGGGCCTACACCACCTCCTATCTCACCACGGTCCATGGCGTTTCGCCCTGGCTGACGCTGCCGCTGGGCCTGCTGATCACCGGGGTATCGGCCTATGTGCTGGGACGCATCACCTTGCGCATGTCCGGCCACTACCTGCCACTGGCGACCATTGCCTGGGGGATCAGCCTGTACTTCCTGTTCGGCAAGGTGGATTGGCTAGGCAAGTACGACGGCATCTCCGGCATTCCACCTCTGCACCTGGCGGGCGTGGATCTGGCTGGCGAACGCCACCTCTACTACCTGATCTGGATCATCGTGCTGGCGGCGGCCTGGGTCTCGCTGAACCTGCTGGATTCACGCGCTGGCCGCGCCATCCGTGCCCTCAAGGGTGGCCGCTCGATGGCCGAGGCCATGGGCGTGGATACCGGACGCTACAAGATCCTGGTCTTCGTCTTCGCGGCGCTGCTGGCATCGGTCTCGGGCTGGCTGTTCGCGCACATGCAGCGCACGGTCAATCCCTCGCCATTCAGCCTGGCGATGGGCATCGAATACCTGTTCATCGTGGTGGTCGGTGGCATCGCCCATATCTGGGGTGCGCTGCTGGGTGCGGGTGTGCTCAAGCTGCTGTCGGACCAGTTGCAGGTGTTGCTGCCCGCGCTGCTGGGCGACGCCGGCAGTTATGAAACCATTGTCTTCGGGCTGATCCTGATCGTGCTGCTGAAGTACGCCCGTGGCGGCTTGTGGCCCTGGGTGCGCGCCCTGTGGCTGCGCGCCTTCCCGCCGGCGCCGCAGCCGCTGCGCGTGGCCAGCGCCGCGCCCATGGACAGGCGGTCGGGACCGACACGCGGCGCGCCGCTGTTGCAGGTGGACCAGATCAACAAGCGCTTCGGCGGGCTGGTGGCGGTCAACGATGTGTCATTCAACGTCAAGGCCGGCGAGATCGTCGGGCTGATCGGCCCCAATGGCGCGGGCAAGTCGACCACCTTCAATCTGGTGACCGGACTGTTGCATGCCAGCGGTGGACGCGTAAGCTTCAACGGGCGCGACATCGCCGGTCTGCCGGCCCGTGCCATCGCCCACCTGGGGATTGCACGCACCTTCCAGCACGTGCGCCTGCTACCGGGCATGTCGGTGCTGGAGAACGTGGCGCTGGGCGCACACATGCGTAGCCAGCAGGGCTTCCTGCGCAATACGGTCAATGCCATGCTGCATCTGGAGCGGGTTGAAGAGAAGGCCTTGCTGGATGAGGCCGCGCGCGCCCTGCATCGCGTGGGCCTGCAACACCTGATGCACGAGCAGGCGGGCAATCTGGCACTTGGCCAGCAACGCATCCTGGAAATTGCCCGCGCCCTCTGCTGCGACCCGCTGCTGCTGTTGCTGGACGAGCCGGCGGCAGGCCTGCGTCACCTGGAAAAGCAGGCGCTGTCCCGGGTATTGCAGGAGCTGCGCAGCGACGGCATGAGCATCCTGCTGGTGGAACACGACATGGAATTCGTCATGGAACTGACCGACCACATCGTGGTGATGGAATTCGGCGCCAAGATCGCCGAAGGCACGCCGCAGGAAATCCAGCGGCATCCGGCGGTGATCGAAGCCTACCTGGGTGGAATCGAATGAGCGAACTGGTCCTCGAAGTCGCGCAACTGCGCGCAAGCTATGGCAAGGTGCAGGCGCTGCACGACATTGATCTCAGACTCGAACGCGGCAGCATCGCCACCGTGATCGGCCCCAATGGTGCGGGCAAGTCGACCTTGCTCAACGCCATCATGGGAGTGCTGCCGGCGCAGGGAACGGTGCGCTATCACGGTCGGGCGGCGGAGCGCTGGACGCTGGAGCAGCGTGTCATGGCCGGTATCGCGCTGGTGCCGGAGCGACGCGAACTCTTTTCCAGCATGAGCGTGGAAGACAATCTGCTGCTGGGCGGCTTTCGCCGCCTGCGCTTGCGACAGGCACAGCCGATGGATCAGCTCGCCACGGTCTTCGAATTGTTCCCGCGCCTGAAGGAACGGCGCAGCCAGCTGGCCGGCACGCTCTCGGGTGGCGAGCGCCAGATGCTGGCCATCGGACGCGCCATGATGGCCAAGCCGGAACTGCTGATGCTGGACGAACCCAGCCTGGGACTGGCACCGCGCATCGTCAAGGAAATCCTGCAGATCGTCTCCGAACTGCGCACGGCCGGTATCGCGGTGCTGCTGGTGGAGCAGAATGCGCGCGCCGCGCTGCAGACCGCCGATTATGGTTACGTGCTGGAACTGGGCAAGGTCAGCATGCAGGGAGAATCGGCACGGCTGGCCGGCGATCCGCAGGTGATCCAGGCCTACCTGGGCTTTGGCAAGAAGGCTGAGGCCGAGGTGGTGGCCGCTTCCTGAGCCTTGACGCTTTCTGCACCATCGCATGACCAATCAACATAGATAACGGAGACTAAGATGAAGAAGCTGTTCCTGCTGCTGGCCGCACTGACGCTATCCTTCCAGGCCCATGCGGCGAGCGATGCCGACAACACCGCGCTCACCCCACCGCAACCCAAGCTGGCCTTCCTGGCGCGCTTTTCGGTGGACCTGGTGGCGCCGATCTGGGAACTGGGCAAGACCTCGGATCTGGGTAAACGTCGCATCATCCCGATCACCGGTGGCAGCTTCAAGGGGCCGCTGATCAACGGTGAAATCCTCAACAACGGCGCCGACTGGCAGACCGTCACCGCCGATGGGCTGGCCATCATCGACACCCGCTATCTGTTGAAGCTGGACGATGGCGAACTGGTCTACCTGCAGACGCGGGGTGTGCGTTACGGCCCGCCGGAAGTGATGGCCGAGGTGGCCAAGGGCAAGCCGGTGGATCCCTCGCGCTATACCTTCCGCCTGTTCATGAACTTTGAAACCGCTTCCAAGAAATACGATTGGCTCAATCGCGCCATGGGTGTGGGCTACGCCATGCGGCTGGGTAATGCGGTGGTATATGACGCCTACCTGCTGAACTGAACGAAGCGGAAAGAATGACGATGCACTATACGCCGCCCCTGCGCGACTTCGCCTTCGTGCTCGATGAAGTATTGCAGGCGCCACAGGTCTTGCGCGCCTTGCCGGCGCATGCGGAGATCGATGGCGAGCTGATGCGGCAGGTACTGGAAGAAGCGGGCCGCTTCGCCGCCCATGTCGTCGCGCCGCTCAACGCTATCGGTGACCGCGAGGGCTGCCGCTTCGAGCGCGGAATGGTGAGCACCCCGCTCGGATTTGCGCAGGCCTATGCGCAATTCTGCGAAGCCGGCTGGCCGGCGCTGGCCTGCGCACCCGAACACGGCGGCCAGGGGCTGCCGCACGTGCTGGACTGCGCGCTCTATGAAATGCTCAGTGCCGCCAATCATGGCTGGACCATGTATCCCGGCCTGTTGCATGGCGCCTATGCCTGCCTGGCTGCACATGGCGCGCCCGAACTGCAGGCGCGCTATCTGGAGAAGATCGCCAGCGGCCAGTGGCTGGCCACCATGTGCCTGACCGAAGCCCAGGCCGGCAGCGACCTGGGCCAGTTGCGCACGCGTGCGCTGCCACAGGCCGATGGCAGTTATCGCCTGACCGGGGACAAGATCTTCATTTCCGGTGGCGAGCACGACCTGACCGACAACATCGTCCATCTGGTCCTGGCACGCCTGCCCGATGCACTGCCGGGCAGCAAGGGGCTGTCCCTGTTGCTGGCGCCTCGCGTGCTGCCCGATGGCAGCCGTAACGGCGTGCAGTGCACCGGCATCGAACACAAGATGGGCATTCACGGCAGCGCCACCTGCAGCCTGCATTTCGAGAACGCGCAGGCGTGGATGGTGGGCGAGCCCGGACGTGGACTGGCGGCGATGTTCGTGATGATGAATGCGGCGCGCCTGCATGTGGGTGCGCAAGGCGTGGGACTGGCCGAGGCGGCCTGGCAGCGCGCTATGGCCTATGCGAAGGAGCGCCGGCAATCACGTGCGCCGGGCGCCGCCGGCACCGATGTCATCCTCCGCCATCCGGCAGTGCAGAAGCTGTTGATGGAACAGCGTTGCCGCATCGAGGGCGCGCGCCTGTTGACCTGCTGGGCGGGCCTGCTGCTGGACCTGGCAGAGCACGATAGCGATGCCACGCTGCGCCGTCGGCATCACGAACGGCTGGAATTCATTACGCCGGTGATCAAGGCCTTCCTGACCGACCAGGGCTTCCAGTGCGCCAGCCGGGCCTTGCAGGTGTTCGGCGGACATGGCTACGTGGTCGAGACCGGAATAGAGCAGTTCATGCGTGATGCCCGCATCACGATGATCTATGAGGGGACCAATGAAATCCAGGCCATCGACTTCCTGATGCGCAAGGTGCTGGCCGACGACGGGCGGCGCCTGCACGATTTCCTGGCGCTGGTGGAGGCTGATATCGATGGTGCGGCAGGATTTGTCGAGCAAGGCCGATTGCTGAAAGACGCTGTGGATAATTTAAGCAGGTTCGCCATCGGGATTACGGACGCGGCCCGGGAGAAGCCCGTCCTTCCCTATTACGTGGCCGACGAGATGCTGCGCCTGACCGGACATGTGGCGCTGGGTTGGATGTGGTTGCGCGCGGGGCGTCGGGCGTTGTCGGCGCTGGACTCGGACCCGGCCTGGTACGGCAGCAAGCGGGATGCCGCGTGCTATCATTTCGCCTTTGTATTTGCGGAAGTCCAGCAGTTGTCCAGCGTGATCGAAGGCTGCCTGACAACCGGTCTGCCGCCCCTTCCAACCGACCTGGACCACCATGCTGCCCAAGAAGCCGGCTGATTTCGATTCCGACGACGGCGCTGCCGAGAATGCGGCGCTGGACCAGCAACTGCTGTTGAGCCTGGTCGGCTACAACTGCCGCCGCGCCTATATCACGATCATGCCGCTGTTCGAAAAGCGCATGGCCAAGTTCGCATTGCGACCGGTGGATTTCACGGTACTGAGCCTGTTGAAGGCCAACCCCGACATCAACCAGAAGCGCCTGTCCAAGGCGATCAACGTCTCCCCACCCAATCTCGCCACCTTGCTGGACAAACTGGAGCAGCGCGGCCTGGTGCTGCGCCAGCGCAACCCGCAGGATCGCCGCTCACAGGTCCTGGCCCTGACCACGGCCGGCATGCGCATGTGTACCAAGGCCGAACAGACCGCCGTCGAGCTGGAAATGAAGGCCACCGAGATGCTGTCCGATGACGAGCGGGCGCAGTTGATTGGCTTGCTGCAGAAGATGTTCTTGCCGCAGTAACGACGACGGGTGAAGGCGCTCGGCTTCAGAAGCTAATGCGCCAGTCTGTATTACCTGTCGATGGCACGCTCAATGCTCCTGCCTCTCTTCCTGCCACCGCTGCCTTTTTCCATGAGTTGCGGCCTTGTTATTACCGGCGGATGTCCGGCTCACCTTGGCCCTGCATCAACGCTTCGCGTCAAGCGCCTTCTTCGACACAGTTGGCGGTGGAGCGAGTCCCTCTTCCAGGGCCTTGGTCAAAGGCCCTGAATCACGCGCCCCCTCTCCTTCGGGCGGCGGATGATCTGTGTCATCCGCCGTTTTTTTCACGCCCGCTGCATGGGTGGTTTCAGGCCCAGTCCGGGCCCGTTCCGGCTCGGCTGTTGCCATTGCTTTCAACGGGCTGCTATCCAACCAGTTGATTGGCGGCGTCATGCCTGCTGCCATGGCCGCAATGGCTGCTACAACGAAGATAGCCACTAACGTCAACAAGGCCAGCACAACTATCGTGCGACGGCGCTTTGGCTTGCTGCGACCGACCAGATCGCCGGTCTCCATCTGCCCTTTGGAAATCGAATCGAGCATGCGAACTTCATCGGTGATGGGAGTGTCCGATGCTGGCATCAGGCTCGGCCTTCGGGGGGATGATTTTTCATGATTCGGGGACTGCAAGGCCGTTCTCCTGACAATTCAATTCAATAAAATTTCTGGGTTTACTGATTTTCTGTTCTGGGCAGAACGGATCAATTCCAGAAGTGTGCTGGCTTCGCACGACCGCTAGGACAATGCGTTGACCACAACAAAAAGGGGACGTCGTCGTGCTGTTTTTCCTCATTACTGTCTATCTGATCATCACCGGATTCGTGATGTGGCTGCTGCTTTTTCCCTCCGGCCGCATGCGGACTTCACGAATTATCCAGGCCTGCCTCGCCCGCGTCTCCACGATATGCAGGCGTTGGAAATCAAAGAGAGAAGAAGTGGTTTCAGGAACCAGAATCGGCGTGCGAAGCTCCCTCAACGCGGGCATAAACTATGCGAGTAGAAACTATAAATTACTATCCGCTATGGTTGCCTTATTGACCACTCCAGCAGTCATTGCATATCTCTTGAGTGGCAAGCCTATGCTGGACAGCTTCGAAGATAGCAACCGGACATCGGATTCCAGGATTGCGGAACTTTTAAAAGGCGAGCAACTCGTACCACCTCCACCGCTTCCGCCGGACATGTTTACCACCGCGGAAGTCGTCAAGGTTCGACCCATGCTGGTCTACGCCAGCCGCAACTGGCAATTGCTTAACGCCGAATACGCGCAGCGACTGCTACTGGTCTTCAGGATCATGAAGGAAAGGCATGGCTATGAGATGGTGCTCATCGAGGGATATCGCAGTCCCGAGCGACAGAACATGCTGGCGGGGTTCGGCAGCAGCGTCACCAATGCGGCGGCCTTCCAGAGTTATCACCAGTATGGGCTCGCCGGTGACTGTGCCTTCGTTCGGAACGGCAAGCTGGTGATCAGCGAGAAGGACCCGTGGGCGATGGAAGGCTATCGTCTCTACGGCGAGGTGGCCGGGTCGGTGGGGCTGACCTGGGGAGGAAACTGGAAAATGATGGATTTCGGCCATACCGAATACCGGATGCCGGGCGTGATGAAAAGGTAGATCGCTGCCATCGTCACGTGCCAGGCAGCCCGATGAAAGATTGCAGGAAATACGGGGGATACACCATGAACACGCCAATCATCCATGCACGATACCAGGCTGCACTCAGCCGCAGCCTCAGCGCGCGCGCCGGCAAGTGCGGTCGCCCGCCCTCCTGCTGCGACGCACTGCGCGGCGCCAGCTAGGGCAGACACCACATATCGGGCGGACGGACCGCCCACATCAGGGGCTGGGATCAATAACAACAATAAGAGAACAAGAACGTGAACACCGATGCCTACATGGTCAAGATGCGCCCTCCTGAACCGCGCAAGCTTTCCCGACACCGGGGTGATGTCCGTCACCCGCTCCCATGTCACCGAGCCCGGTGCAGGCTCCGTCCTGGACTGGCTCCAGCCGACTCCATCATTCATTGACATCAGCGCTCTTCCGGCGCAATACCGGGGCCGATCGGCTGCGCCCGGTACCCGCCGCTCGCCTGGCCGTGCCGACACGGATGAATTTCCGCGGAATCTGCTCGCGCAGGATGGATGCAGGTCATCCGCCAGAGCACTGAACACCGTTTCCAGAACCCGCTTCATCAATGGGTGTGAGATGCGTTCTGGCTGCCAGATATCCTCCGACCATCGGATCAGAAGGCAACTGGGCCAGCCTCCGCCTGCCAACGTACGCGCCGTCTTACGCCTTCCCACGAGGGCCGAGCCGACGATACTCAACACTGCGATCGCATGACAACAACCTCTAGCAGAAATCCCCCAACATCATGAAACGAATCTGGCATTTCCTTACCGATAAACGCACCCTCTTCATACTCGGGTTCGTCGCCTTCGCCATCTTTCTCCTCCTAGCGGCCGATCAGTTGGAGATCGATCTGGCCTGGGTTTTTCTCGTCCTCGGCGTGTGCCTGCTGATATGGCTGGCCTTCTGGCTGCTCAAGCGGGCAAAGGCGCGTCGTGCGGCAAACAAACTGGAGGACGCCCTGGAGAAGCAGGCGACACAGTCACCTCCGGCCAGCAGCGACGAGGTTCAGCGCGACGATGTCGCGGCACTGCGCCAGCGCATGCTGGAGGCCATCAATACCATCAAGACTTCCAAGCTGGGCCAGAAATCGGGTACGGCGGCGCTATACGAACTGCCCTGGTACATGGTGATCGGCAATCCGGCGGCCGGCAAGAGTACGGCCATCGCCAACTCCGGTCTCCAGTTCCCGTTTGCCGACACGGCCGGGAAAATTGTTCAGGGCGTAGGCGGGACGCGTAATTGCGACTGGTTCTTTACTACCGATGGCATCCTGCTGGACACGGCCGGCCGCTACGCGGTCTACGACGATGACCGCAAGGAGTGGTTCAGTTTCCTCGGTTTGCTCAAGCAGTATCGCAAGCAGGCCCCGATCAATGGGATCATCATCGCCGTCAGCATCGCCGATCTGACCGGCAATGACCCGCAGTTCTCGGTCACGCTGGCCAAGAACCTGCGCCAGCGCGTGCAGGAACTGACCGAGAAGCTGGAAGTCTTCGCCCCGGTCTACGTGGTCTTCACCAAGGCCGACCTGATCACGGGATTCAATGAATTCTTCCTCGATACCGAACGCAGCGAGCGTGATCGGGTGTGGGGCGCTACCCTCACCTATGACCGCCAGCGCGGTGGCCAGGATGTCACCAGCTTCTTCTCGGAGCGCTTTGATGAACTGTATGCCGGACTCAAGGAAATGAGCCTGGCCAACATGTCCGTCAGGCGCGGCGAAAATCTGGCGCCTGGCGTATTGACGTTCCCGCTGGAATTCTCTGCCATCAAGGGCACGCTGCGCTCCTTCGTCTCGACACTGTTCGAAGACAATCCTTTCCAGTTCAAACCGGTCTTCCGTGGCTTCTACTTCACCAGTGCCTTGCAGGAAGGGGAGACGGTAAGCTCCTCATCCGAACGCATCGCGGAACGTTTCGGACTGACGCTGGAGAAGAAGCCGGAGCGCGCGATCATCTCCAGGCATGGCTTCTTCCTTCATAACCTGTTCAAGCAGGTGATCTTTGCTGACAAGCAGCTGGTGTCGCAGTACACCAGCCGCAACAAGATCCGGCTGCGCTATGTGACCTTCTTCGGTGCCGTTACCCTGCTGGGTGCGCTGCTGGGCGGCTGGAGCTGGTCGTATATGGGCAATCGACAACTGCTCATCAATGTCCAGGCCGATATGGACAAGGCCATCAAGCTCCAGGATAACCGGCTGGACCTGCAGTCACGCTTCGAGGCACTGGAACTGCTGCAGGATCGCATCGAACAGCTTGAACATTACCGCAGCAGCCGTCCGATTTCGGTCGGATTGGGGCTCTACCAGGGCGATCTGCTGGAGCGCAAGCTACGCGAAGAGTATTTCGCCGGCATCAGGGAGATCATGCTCAAGCCAGTCGCTTCCAACATCGAAACCTACCTGATGGAGGTGAATGCCAACGCCGGAAAGCTGGAGCCCATGTCGCGTCCGGCGCAGGCAAGCGCCGTGACTGCAGCCGCCGACGCCAGCGCACTGTCCGCTCCGGCGTTGCGCACCTACAAGGATAGCTCGGCCACCAACGTGGAAGATGCCTACAACGCCCTGAAGACCTATCTGATGCTGGCCGACAAGCCACGTGCGGAATCCGGCCACCTGAGCGACCAGATCACCCGTTTCTGGCGTGGCTGGCTGGAGGCCAATCGCGGCACCATGCCGCGCGAGCAGATGATACGCAATGCCGAACGGCTGATCAGTTTCTCGTTGGAACAGATCAACGATCCCTCCTGGCCCACGGTTGAAAACAAGCTCACCCTGGTCGACCAGACGCGAGAAAACCTGCGTCGCGTGGTGCGCGGCATGCCGGCGCGCGAGCGTGTCTACGCGGACGTGAAGGCCCGGGCCGCCACCCGCTTCGCTTCCGTGACGGTGGCGCGTATCGTCGGCGACAAGGACAGAGAGCTGGTCATGGGCAGCTATGCAGTCCCCGGTACCTTTACCCGCGACGCCTGGAGCAAATTCGTCGGCGATGCCTTCAAGGATGCGGCCAACCGGGAATTGCAGAGTGCCGACTGGGTCTTGAAGACATCCTCCAAGGACGACCTGACATTGGAGGGCAGTCCCGAACAGATCCAGAAAGCCCTGGTAACGCAATACAAGGCCGAGTATGCCCGTGAATGGCAGAAATTCCTGCAAGGCGTGAGCATTCTCGAACTGCGCAACCTGGACGATGCCACCAATGCCATGAACCGCCTTGGCGATCCCGTCACCTCACCGATCAACAAAGTGATCAAAACCGTCTACGAGGAAACCTCCTGGGATAACCCTTCCATGGTGTCCGCCGGCGTGGCCACCGTCAGCAATGGCTTGACGGGGTGGGTCAAGGAAAACATCCTGCGTCGCTCTCCGACGCCGATCGCCGTGCCGACGCCGAACCAGCTCAATGGTGACGGCACAGGCGCAATGGGGGCAGTCGGCCAGGAATTTGCCGGGGTGGCGCGACTGGTGGCCAGCAAGGACAAGGGAGGCTCATACATGAGCGGCTACATGGAGAACCTCTCCAAGCTGCGCACCCGCCTCAATACCATCAAGAACCAGGGTGATACCGGCCCGGGGGCCAAGCAGCTGATGCAGCAGACGCTGGAAGGTACAGGTTCCGAGCTGTCCGATTCGCTCAAGTTTGTTGATGAAGAAATGCTGCCCGGCCTGAACGACCAGCAGAAGGCCGTGCTGCGCCCCCTGTTGGTCCGCCCGCTGATCCAGGGCTTCAACGCGCTGATCCTTCCGACCGAAGGAGAAGTCAACAAGATCTGGCGGGCCCAGGTCTATGAGCCGTTCCAGAACAATCTGGCCGCCAAGTATCCGTTCTCCCCCGCATCCAAGATCGAAGCCAATAGCGGCGAGATCGGTACGGTCTTCGGCGAGAACGGCGCAATCGCAAAGTTCGTGAACACGGCAATGGGCCCCTTGGTAGTACGACGCGGCGACGCCTTGTCCCCACGCAGGTGGGCCGACATGGGCATCAACCTCTCGCCGGCCATCACGGGCAGCTTCGCCGACTGGGTCAATACCTCAGGTAGCGCCGGCGGCGGGGGCGCTGCTGGCGGCGCCGGCGACGGCCAGACGGTGTTCCAGATCCAGGCGCAACCGGCGCCGGGTGCGCTCGAATACTCCATCGAGATCGACGGTCAGCAACTGCGCTACCGCAATACCCAGTCGCAGTGGACCAACTTCATCTGGCCCAATCCGCAAGGCGCACCTGGCGCACGCGTGACGGCCGTGACCTATGACGGCCGTACGATAGAACTGGCCAATCAGCCTGGCCGTTTCGGGCTGGAACGGCTGATCAACAGTGCACAGCGCAAGCGCAAGGACAACGGGATCTTTGAATTGTCGTGGACCAGTGAAGGGGTGACGGTCGCCGTGAATCTGAAGATCATCAGCAGTGCGGCGGTCACCGGCAGCGGCAATGGAGCTGCGCGTGGGACAGCAGCGCTGCGCGGACTGAAACTGCCGGAAATCATCGTCGGTAGCGCGCCATCCAGTTCCGACGTTCACTCCGGCCCGACCTCTGCCACCCCACCGTTCAACCAGGCCGGCGCAATCACGGGCGATCCGGCGACGCTCCTGCAGCGTCCAGGGATCGACATGGGGAGGAAACAATGAGCCGCACCAGCACACCGATCCGGGTCGGCTATTTCGGCAAGATTCCTGCGCGCGGAGACTTCATCAAGGCCACCGACAATGCCGCACTGATCACGCTCCTCGACAACTGGCTGGCGCAAGCCATGGAGCTGCTTTCCAACGATCCACGCTGGAAGGATATCTATGACGCGCTCAAGCCACTGCATTTCGTTGTCATGGGGCCACGCAGTCGCAGGGCCGTCGCCGGCCACCTGCGCGCCAGCGGGGACCAGTCGCAACGTCGCTTCCCGTTTATCTCGATGAGTACCTTCGATGTGGAAGACCCGATTGCCTTCGTCAATCACAGTGCGATGATCCTGTCACGGCTCTGGTCACGCCTGGACATGCTGACCGACGACGTACTGGATGCGTCCGACCCGGGCCCACCGCTGCAGGCGCTTACTGCGGCCGAACTTGAGCTGGATATCGACCGCACCGGGTATAGCGCCATCTTTACCGATTTCCTGGAACTACAGACCTTGGCGTCGCTGGGGCAGCTGCTGCAGCACGCAGGATTCCAGGGCGACCTGCGCCACCTGCTCCTGGCGCTGGGTCTGCTGTTACACCCTGTGATGACGAGTACGTCAAGCCGCCTGGACAAGAACCTCATCCTGCCACTGCCGCTCGACCCGCTCTATCGTGGTCTGGTGACCAGCTTCTGGATGCATCTGCTGACACCCTTTCTGTCGCGCGCCGATTTCGAATTGCTGCTATTTCAGACCAGTCTGCGCGGGCAACCATGCATGTTTCTGGGATTTTCCGGAGCCTCCCCGCGCACACTGCACGCGGTCATCGACAGCGGCTCGGGCGCGGAGCACAACATTGCCTTCGACAAGGCAGACTGGGTCGAAGAGCATGTGTACAGCGGTCCCGGCATCCAGAAACTGTCCAGCTACCTGACTCATCCCGACCTGTCGTTGAAGTCGGTCATGGGTTCATTCCATCACGCCTTCATTGGTGCCTGAATCATGAAAACTTCTTTCCCACAATTCGTCCCACGCATCGCGCTGCTGGGGGCAGCACTCCTGATCACCGGTTGGGGTCAGGCCCAGAACATCGCGCCACCGGTTGCCACACCCGCTCCCGGGCAGGTTCTGGTCACCGGCACGGTCCCGGATGAGGCCAGCAAGTCCGCAGCTCTGGCACGGCTGCGGGAAATCTACGGCGCGGAACGCGTGGTAGACCAGATCGCCATCGGACAGGTCGTATTGCCGGCCAACTGGAACACTCACGTACAACGACTGATTTCCTTCAATCTCACATCGGTCAGTCGGGGGCAACTGAAGATCGACGGCACCACGGTGAGCATTTCCGGCGAAGTCGCCAACGAAGCCCAACGCCAGAATATCGCCAGCGCCATGACCACCAGCCTCAACTCGACCTATACGATCAATAACGCGCTACGCGTGCCGGTCTCCGAACAGGGAGTATTGGATACTTCCCTGGGCAATCGGGTAGTGTCCTTCGAAAGCGGACAGGCCACCTTGACGCCGGAAGGCAAGCGCATCCTGGATGAGATCGCTGCCACGCTGCTCACGCTCAAGGGACGCCGGGTGGAAATTGTCGGCAATACCGACAATGAAGGCCTGCGCGCCAGCAACATATCGCTCTCGATGGCGCGCGCAGAGACGGTCAAGAGTTACCTCAACGGCAAGGGCGTGGACGAACGTCTGCTGAGCACATCGGGACAAGGCCCGGATCGCCCGATCGCGTCCAATCTCACCGCCGAAGGTCGCGCCAGGAATCGCCGCATCGAATTCCGTATTGCAAAGTAACGCAGGCCTCGGTGACCAAAAAAAAGCGGAACTGGTGAACCAGTTCCGCTATTCATTTCGCCGCTACCCGTGACGCATCGATCATTCGGCCGGGGGCGCCTGCAGTCCCAGCAGTTCTTCCACGTGTGACAGCGCCGCATTGTCCTTGATGACGGTCTTGAGCCATGCATGCAGGGGCATCTCTCCCCACTGTGCCGCCTTGTCGGCCAGATGCGTGACGGGACTGTGAGGTTCCGTGCGCCGGAAAAATTCCGCTACGGCACGCAACTGCGCAATCGCCTCTGCCCGGTTGCGTAGGGGACCACTGTGGCCCGGCTGCGCATTGCCATGGACGTTTGCTTGCTGTGGTGAAGCAAGCATAGGCGTGCCGGCTTCGTCCTTCAGTCGCGTCTCACTGGATGCCGCGGAGCGCAGACCGGTATCGGCAGCAAAGCGGACCAGGGTCTCATGTACCAGAGTCAATGCCTCGCGGGCCGCCGAAAAGCCGGGGCCATCCAAGCCCAGGCGCTCATCCACGGACTTCTCCAGCTGAGCAAGCGATTGCAGACAATACAGGCCATCGGCCATCATGGCTTCGTAGAATGCATGTGAACTGCGCTTACGGGCCGCATCCATCGCAGCCAGCTTGACGCCCTCTTCCGGCCTGCCGCCCTCTGTTGCGACCCGTTCCGCATTGGCGGCGCGAGAGCGAGCTGCTTCGAAGTCCAGCAGGGAAAAGGCTGTTCCCCGACCTTCGGTCAGCGGGATCTCGCGTGCCATCTGGACCGTACGCGAGAGGAGCCACGTCAGGTTACCGATGCGCAGGTCATGATCTGCATCTTCCGAGGGCGGATAGAGATGATCCCAGAACTGATCGAACAGACCGGCCAGCAGAAGGAAACCATCACCCAGTCCACGCATTGCCCGCGTCTTGCAAGCCGCTTCGCAGTACCACACCACCAGACGCAGATCCTTGCTGCGCGTCTCGATCAACAGCGCGCATCGCTGTTCAACAAACGCCCAGTCGGCTTCCTTGATATCGGTAACCCATTCACCTTGGTCAAGGGTGGGATCATCGAAGCGGCGCGCCTCAACGATGACATCCAGATCAGCACTGAAGGAAAGGTCCTCCCCGCCAGGTTGCTTGTCATTGATGGGCTTGAGCAAATGGACGATGGCGGCAGTGGCAGGGGTGTCTCCCCCTAGGGAGTTGAGAATCGGTATTTTCATGAGGGCCAGATTGATGGTCGGTGTCTGCTTGGTTTCTGATCGGGGACGCCTGAACCGCGCTGGCGCTTCTCCCGTAACGCTTTACTGGATGACGTACTTGAAATCGCCTTTCTTGCTGGCCGATACCTTGATACGACTGATACCCTGCGCTTCGGCCATGCGTGCCAGCACACTTCCAGCGATCTCGGGCAGCAGGCTGCCGTTGAGGATATTGTCCACGTTGCGCGCACCGGAATCGACCTCCGTACAGCGGGCCAGCACGGCATCCACCAGGGTCTTGTCGTAGACGAATTCGGCCTTGTGATTCGCTTCAATGCGCTTGGCGATGCGCGAGAGCTTGAGCTCGATGATCTTCACCAATATGTCATCAGCGATCGGGTAATACGGAATCACCTTCAGCCGCCCAAGGAAGGCTGGCTTGAAGGCCCTGACCAACTGCGGCCGGATCAGGGCGTCAAGTTCATCAGGAGTGGGCAGCTCGTCGCCGACCTTGTTCAGGCAAGCCTGCATCATCTGCGCAGAGGCGACATTGCTGGTCAGAATGATGATGCAGTTCCTGAAGTCGATCTGACGCCCCTCACCGTCGTCCAATACACCCTTATCGAAGACCTGGAAGAAGAGTTCCAGTACATCCGGATGGGCCTTCTCCACTTCATCAAGCAAGACCACGCTGTAAGGGTTGCGACGTACCGCCTCGGTCAGCACGCCACCCTCGCCGTAACCCACATAGCCTGGAGGCGATCCCTTGAGTCCCGAGACCGTATGCGCCTCCTGGTACTCGCTCATGTTGATGGTGATGAGCTTGCGCTCGCCGCCATACAGCACGTCGGCCAGCGTGAGGGCGGTCTCGGTCTTGCCTACGCCGGAAGGACCAACAAAGAGAAAGACGCCCTTGGGCTTGCCCGGATCATCCAGATTGGCCCGGGAAGTGCGCACCCGCTGAGCCACGGTATCGGTCGCATGTCGCTGACCAAGCACACGCTCCTGAAGCAAGGCATCCAGGCCAAGTACGGTCTTGATCTCGTCCTTGACCATCTTGCCCAGCGGGATGCCAGTCCAGCCGGAGACGATCTCCGCCACTATCTGGCCGTCGACCTGCACGGGCAGCAGCGGCGTCTCCCCCTGATACAGCCTGAGTTCATCCATTAGCTGTCGCAGCTCGGCGCGCGCCTGGGCGGGATCCTGGCCCGGACTACCTTCCTGCGTCTGCATCTCCAGCGTCGCGCGAACACTCTGTATGTGCTCATTGAGCTCACGTTCCCGCTGCCAACGAGCTTTCAATGCCTCCAGATGGGCCAGCGTCGCCACACGTTGCCGACTCAATTGGGTCAACCTCGCCTCATGGGCGATATCAATGGCCACCTCGCGTTCAAGGGCAAGCATTTCGGCATCGATCTCTTCCAGCCGTCGCTTCAGGTCCCCCAGCGACGGCGGCGTGGCGCTCTGCCCCAGCGCAACCCTGGCGCAGGCGGTATCAAGCACGCTCACCGCCTTGTCCGGGAGTTGCCGACCGGTGATGTAACGGTGAGAAAGTCGCACGGCTTCCTTGACGGCCTCGTCATAGATGCGGACGCCGAAGTGCTTTTCCATCAAGGGCACCATCGCCCGCAGCATGGCACAGGCTGTTTCCTCACTGGGTTCCTCGATCTTGATGACCTGGAAGCGCCGCGCCAGCGCAGCATCCTTCTCGAAATACTTCTTGTACTCGGTCCAGGTGGTCGCGGCGATGGTGCGCAACTCGCCACGTGCCAGGGCCGGCTTGAGCAGATTGGCGGCATCGTTCTGGCCGGCCTGTCCACCCGCACCGATCATGGTATGGGCCTCGTCGATGAAGAGAATAATGGGATGCGGACTGCTCTTTACTGCATCGATCACGTTCTTGAGACGGTTTTCGAATTCACCTTTGACGCTGGCGCCGGCCTGCAGCGAGCCCATGTCCAGGGTGTGGATCTCAACACCTTGAAGAGCCTGCGGTACGTCGCCACGGACAATGCTCAGAGCCAGCCCCTCGACCACCGCGGTCTTGCCGACACCGGCTTCCCCGGTGAGAATCGGATTGTTCTGCCTGCGACGTAGCAGGATATCGACTGCCTGCCGGATCTCGGCATCGCGTCCCACCACAGGATCGACCTTTCCAAGACGGGCGAGCTGCGTCAGATTGATGGTGTACTGATCGAGCACTGCTGTCTTTCCGCCGGACCTCACCTGCATTTCGCCGACCAGATCACCCTGTGATAGTCCACTATCTTCTGGCGCTGCGCTGTATTCAATCCCTACAGCAGATTCCACCGACCCTACGGTCAGCTTGCGCAGGTCATGCTTGATCTGTTCGACCTTGAAATGGGCGAACAGCCGGGAGCCGCGATCGGCGAGCTGCGATAACTCGCTATGGGTCAGCAGGGAAAGCAAGAGATGCCCGCTGCGGATCCGAGGATTGCTGCCCTCCAGCGAGGCAATCAGCCACGCATGCTCGAACAAGGTCTGCAAGTGGGGGGACAGGACTGGCGTGCGCGTATTGCCGTTCTTGAAGCTGGCGATCTCATGCTCGAGATCAGCCTGCAGGCTGTCGTTACTGACCCCGCTGTGGTGAGCAATCAGACTGAAGTCGGATTGCGGCTGTTCCAGCAAGGCCAGGAACAAGTGTTCCAGGTCGACTTCGTACTGCCCGCGTGACATGCACAGCGTGGCAGCACGCTCAGTAGCCATGCGGCTGGTTTCGTTCAGCTTGCCGATCAGCGATTTCAGATTGATGCTCATTCTGCGTTTCCTTGTCATGTTGACCGCGGTGCGGCCTGAATTTTTTCTTCTCACCCACACGGTCAATGCAAGGTGACCTCGTACTGGATATCGGCGCGATCCTGTGTTTCCGGTTCTGTGGAAATGAATGCATCCCAGCCTAGACGACCGCCATTGCCAGTGCTACCTAGCGTGACACCACGGACATCCCGCGCAAGCAGGATCAGCTGGATCTCATATTCCAGCGCAGAGCCGGTAAACAGGCCAAGCAGCCGTGACAGCGCCAGCGCGCCCCCGCCGCCGGGTAGGAACTGTTCAAATTTCTCTATCTGTAACGGTCCGATAGACAGCCGCATGCGCAAGTCGCGTTGCCAGACCCGCTCGCCTGCCATCGCCTTGCCGAACAAGGAGTTGGTCGATCCGAGGATGGTCTGGTGCTCTCGCGGAACGTGGTACCAGTCTCCCGCAAACTGCTGGATTTCCAGAGGAACCGAGAAATAGTCCGCCAGTACACGCTGCATATAGAACGCCGATGCCGGGCGATGCCGCAGAGCCCCAGCGAAGTGCGCCAACGATTCGTCGCGCACTCCTTTCCCATCGCTGCCATACAGACGATGGTGTAATGAACGGAAGCCCAACCCGGCCACCGACAGCAACAAGGGCAGGAAGGTATCGCGGCGCCCTGCCTCGTACTGGAAGGCCACCCGGTACTTGCGCCACGCCTGATAGAACAAGGCCAGTGATCGCGAAGAAAAAGTATCGAGAAATGCACGCGGTCCTTCGTCGCGCTGCTCCAGCAGATGTCGCGCGACCCGCTCCGTATAATGCGCTGGCAGGGCCCCGTTGCCGCCCAGGAAGCCCATGAATGTCGGCGTGATCTGCACGTACTTCAGCTCACCATCGAGCAGGGATTTCTTCAACTCGTCCGCGGAGCACGACGCGCCATTTCGCGGCGGAAAGGTTTCGATATGCTCTATCTCGCTGGCAGGAAACGTCAGCAGAGTACGATTGGCGAACCGCAGGAAGTCACATACCGCTCGTTCATGTGGCACGCCATTGCGCTTGAACCAGAGTTCGATCATGCGCACTGCCTGGAAAAACTGAAAGCGGTGAGGAGTGGAGAATATCCTCTCGATCACGCCAGGTTCAAATCTCCGCTGCGTGGGCTGCATTTCAGCAATTCCTCCCCTGTCCTTTTAGATAGCACGGTCAATTGCGAAAAGCTGTTGGCCTGGACATAAAGCCCCATGAAACGATTAATCAGGCCGGCAAATGCATGCAAGCCACTGCCGACGAAGCCGTCCTCATCCACCGTCAGCCTGATCTCGATTCCGCGCACCAGGCTTGCAAACGGATTTCCTGGCAACCAGGCCGCGGCAGCCTTGTGTTCAATCCCCACAATGGCGCTGATCTGACGTTGCGAGATGGGCGAATTGGTTTGGTCGTAGAGCATCAGCATTTCCTGGAAGGCCTCCAGCCCTCCCTGCATCAGGGAAAGATGATTGAGCGAAAGATGGGAGATCAGCCGCCACTGGGCACCTCGACCCCGTTCGAAGCGTGAGGGATGGGTCGGTTTTCGTAGCAGAGCGACCGTACGGATTACACCGCCGCCTTCCATGCTCAAGTCGCCGCCCGGCAGGCCATAGGTCAACGAAGCAGGAAGATCCCGGTTGGCAGGTCAGCTCGAGGCTGATCGTATCCGTCTCGACCTTGGCTGGATCGAAGTCGATATCGACGATGGAAATCTCAGTTTCGTGCCCCGGACTTTTCAGCGCCACCAGTTCATCCCGCCGCATGATCCAGTAATGTCCATCATGTTCGGGAGATTGACCATGACGCAAGGAATAGAAGGGGCGAAACCGGGTAATCGTTTCGCCCTGCGGAGTCTGCCTTAGGAGCTGCACCGAATTGATCGAATGTACCTGGTAGCCAAACGTGTTCCGTCCGTCGACCAACACGGAATGATAGGCGCCGGCATGCGTCAATCTGATCGGGTCGCCGGCATGAGGGAATAGATTGATCACCGGAGTACAACCCAGCAAGATGTTGGAATTGCTGATGCTGCCTAGCTGTCGCGCAACGTGAGAGTCCGCTCGCAAACCAGACAGTCCGAGATGGACGGTAAATCGCCTGGCACCGGATGGCAGAACCGCAAACACGGCGCCAAGATCAAGATCGAAGAAATTGAATTTTTCGGGAAGAGCAAAATACTCGGTCAGCAGCCGATACGCGGGATGGGATTGTGAGGGGAAATCGATTAGCGCGTCCTCCTCGGCGAACCCCACTTCTGCCAGCGGCGGCTGACGAAGCGCGATCCATCGCCCGCTCCCGGATGCTTCAACCCAGGCGGCCTCGGTACGCATGAAAAGGCTGTCGCGCAACGCCGCGCAGAATGAAGCCTCTCCGTCAATGAACAACCTTAACGATGCCAATCCCAGGGATGCAAAGGGTACATTGTCGGCGAAGGATTCAAAAGTGATGGAAAGCGAGGAGCTGATTCCGGGCTGCAGCATCACCGCCTCTGGTGCGTCGATAATGGGTGCAAAAGTCACCTGAGACAGGCGGATCGGCGCTATCGATACATCATAGGCAGTCCTGAATCTACAGACGATTCCCTTGACCTGGCCGCTCGACAACAAGCTACCTCGGGGGATTTCGGTGGTCGCAGTGAGCTGGTCTGCAGAGGCGAGATGGTCCATGCGCGCAATCGAGCAAGACGGAAACGGCCGGAGATAGTGCGGATAAAGGACCTCGAACAGTGCTTCAGTAAGCTCTGGATAGTCATCGTCTAGGCGTTTAGACACGCGCGCATTGAGCAGTGCGTACGACTGGATCATGCGCTCGATGTGCGGGTCTTCGCATACCTCGCCGGCCATCAGCAGACCACCGGCGATCTTTGGATAACGCTCCGAGAAATCACGAGAATATCGTCTCAGGAAGCTCAATTCCCGTTCGTAATAAGGAAGCAGGTCTTGCACTTACACTCCAATGCGGCTTGGCCGCGCCTTGCTGATCGAGTATTGCAGCGTCGATGGCTGCAGCACCGCATCAAAATTGACCGACTCCTGCGCTGTATTGACAACCAATAGAGCACTGATGGCGAAGTTGAGCCGGTTGATCGAGCCTTCCTGTATTTCCAGATTGGCAAGCACACTTTGCAACCTGGGTTCATGCCGTGATATGGATTTCTGAAGGGCCTGGCAGATAGCCAGGCGATCATCCATGCTGGCCAGGCTCAAGCCGGCGAAATCACCGAGACCGTAGGCAAGAATAGATTGGCTGCATTCCGGATATTTACCCAATAACTCTTCAGAAATAACTGAACGAGTATTGAGCGTGGCTTCAAGGTCTCGCGCAACGGCATCCTTGAGCTCCTCCATCGAGAATCGAGTGATCACTGGACTGATGTTGGACCTCGGCCCATCGTTCATCAGTTTGTCGAACAGACTCGGTGCGAAACCCTTCATTTGCGCTTACCCACATCAAAAATCGTTGAATGCGATGAATCTGGAAAATGAAATCCGCCGGAAACCGGCGGATTTCATGGAAGCAGGCGAAATCCTGTTCTTTACCGACAGTTCATTTCGTCATGATGGATGGACTCAGATGACCTTGTTGGTCGACAGATCCCAACCGCCGGAAGTATTGCCGGCAGCACCACCATCCTTTTTCTGCTGGGTGTACTTCCACTTCACGGAGGAATACTTCAGACCTACCGTTTCACCGAGGATCTCTCCTGCCTCGATGGAGGGCTTCACGCTGCTGATCATCACGTTGGTCAGTTCGATTTCGAAGTAACGCACGCGCTCGCCCTTGCCATCGGCACGCATGAATTCGAACTTGGCTTTCGGAATGGTCTTGCCCGACGAGGAGTTTTGCAGCAGCAGCGGCGACGCCAGATCGGCGACTTTCTTGAGCACGATGTCCTTGTGCTCGCAGCGCTCCGCCGTATGACCACCACCGGTCGATGCCGTCGCAGACTTCGGCTGCAGAACTTCCCAGTCAACGGTCTTGCATTCGATCCAGTCCTTGTGCAGGTCATCAGTGGATTCACCCTTGATGCCATCGATTTGCAGATAAACGTCAATTGCCATAACTTATCCTGTAAATATGAGGGAGGAAAAATAGTTAGGATTTCCCTGCCTGCGGCAACTCCGCAACCAGCCGAAGCGAAACAGACAGTTCATCTAACTGGAAATGCGGACGCAAGAACGACACGGCGCGATAAACACCCGGTCGTCCCGGCACTTCCGACACCTGTACCGAAGCTTCGCGCAGCGGGAATTGCGCTTTGGCCTCTTGCGTGGCGTTGTCATCCAACAGCACGTATTGCGCGATCCAGCGGTTGAGGAAGTCTTCGACATTTGAGGCAGCAGCGAAGCTACCGATCTTGTCCCGCATCATCGATTTCATGTAGTGAGCGATACGGGAAACTGCGAAGATATATTGCAGTTGCGAGGAAAGGACGGCATTGGCATTCGCTGCGTCCGTGTTGTACTTCTTGGGCTTCTGCGCGGACTGGGCACCAAAGAAAGCCGCATAATCAGAGTTCTTGCAGTGGACCAAAGATATGAACCCAAGATCGGAAAGCTCTTTCTCGCGGCGGTCGGTGATCGCGATCTCGGTAGGACATTTCAATGCCACCTCACCTTCGTCGGTCTTGAAGGTGTGCGTCGGCAGGTCTTCGACCAGGCCGCCCCCCTCGACGCCGCGGATCGCGGCGCACCATCCGAAGTCCTCGAACGCCTTGGTGAGCTTGGTTCCGAAGGCGTAAGCAGCATTGCACCATAGGTATTTGGAATGGTCGGTGCCGTCAACATCCTCGACGAAGTTGAATCCCTCCACCGTCGTTCCATCCTTTGGATTGAAAGGCAGGCGACCAAGGAAACGCGGCAACGTCAATCCAACATAGCGTGAATCCTCGGATTCGCGGAAGGACTTCCACTTCGCATACTCAATGGTGTCGAACACCTTGGAAAGATCACGGGGCTTGCCCATGTCGGCATAGCTTTCAAGACCGAACAGCTCGGGCGAGGCCGCCGTAATGAAAGGCGCATGAGATGCAGCGGCAATACGCGACATCTGCTCGATGAAGTACATGTCTTCCGGCTGACGGGTGATCTCGAAATCACCGATCAGGGCACCGAAAGGAGCACCGCCGAAGGTACCAAATTCCTCTTCGTAGACTTTCTTGAACATCGCGCTCTGGTCGAACTCCAGCGCCGAATTGAAATCCTTGACCAGTTCCTTCTTGGTTGCGTTAAGGAGCTTGATCTTCTGACCTTCTCCCACAGTCGTGTTACGCACCAGGTAGTTCAGTCCGGTCCAGCTTCCCTCCAATTTCTGGAATTCCGCCGCATGCATGATGGCACTTACCTGGTTGGAGATCAGTCGATCCACTTCCGCGATACGCGCAGCCAGGGTTACGGAAAGATTTTCCGATACGACCACGGTACCTTCCATCACCTGAGCAACCAATTCTGCGATGAGGTCTTTGGCACGATCGTGCTCGGAAGCGGATTTCGCCACCTTGCTTTGTTCGACGATATCGTCCAGTAGAGTACCGCCGGCAGCGGTGGGCAAAGCGCTTTGAGCGACTTCGTTATTGATTTGAGCGGACATGCAGATCTCGATTATTTGGTGGTTTGCTTGCTGAGCTCTGCGAGCTTTTCGGTACTGCTGAGCACATCGTTGAGGATGTCTTCCAGCTTGTCGTTACCAGCGATCTTGTTACGTAGATCCGCCAGTTTGGTACGCGCCTCAAGCAGCTTGCGCAAGGGTTCAACCTGCTGGACCACCGATTCAGGTCGGAAGTCCGCCATCGATCGGAACTTCAGTTCCACGGCAAACTCCCCTCCGGCGTCGGAGAGCTCGTTAGCGACGCGATAGACAGCACGCGGCTCTAGCCCCTTCATCACCTCATCGAAGTTATCCGAATCGATGTTGACGAACTTGCGGTCTTTCAGTCGAGGCTGGGGCACTTCCGAATTGCCACTGAAATCGCCGATCACCCCAGTCACAAAGGCAAGCTCCTTCTTCTCGATGGCGTCGCCAATTTCGACGTCATATGTCATCTGCACGCGCGGAGGTCGCACCCTTTGCAGCTTCTTCTGAATACTTTCCTTTTTCGACATTTCTTCTCCGTTTCTGGTTTGGTCCACACGCCTCATTTCCTGAGGCTTCTGATCGTCGGGAGACACTCAACCTGTTCCCGCCTGACCTCTTACTTCAGGTTGATGAACGGATTGGGTCCGCTACCGCTGCCGACATCGCTGGCAGGTGCCGGCGCTGTCTTGCGCACCGTCTTGCCGCGGGGAGGTGCCGCAGCGGCGGGCTTTCCCGGCACCGATACCGGCGCCTCCCCCGTGATCTCGCGCAGCGTCCTGGTCAGCGCCTGGGCGTCGGTCTTGATTGATCCGTTGAGTGCATTCTGCGAGCGCAAGTCAGCGAGGGACTTGGTAGCCAGGCGCAGGCTGGAAAGCGTCAGGATGCTGTTGGCGCCCTTTTCGGAAGGGTCACGCTTTATCGCCTCCTGGGCGTTGATGATGGCGTCGCTGTAGTCGCCTGCATCGAAGCGAATCTGCGCAATGCGCAACCAGGGCGCCTTGTCTGCGGGGAAACGCGACGCCAGAGTCTTTAGCATCTTCACGGCATCATCGGTCCGGCCCTCGACCAGTGCCGCCTCAACCTTTTCCACGCTGCTTTCCAGGCTGCTCTTGGCTTCTGCCTCCGCCCCCTGCCTGGAGTCGCTATTGGCGCACCCCGTCATCATCAATGCCAGCGTCAGCAGAGCTGGAATCAACCGATCTATTCGTCTCTTTCTTGCATGCATGGGGATTCAATCCTTAGATTTTCAATTCTGGAGAACCTATCCGACCTCTCACACGTATTCGAATGGAGAGGACCGGAAGATATTCGGCTTGTCACGACTTTTAAACTTGGAATGAAACGCGGCGATGAATTTCTGGTGAAAATTGGCGCTTCATTCATTCCTGCTCTTCAGTCGCGCCACGTTTCAATTTCCGCCATCGGCTTGCTGCTAAGACTTAGTTTTTAAGTAAGGCAACTGAGGATCACTCGAATGTATCCCATAGACCCCTTTTACAAAATGGAGCTACTCCATATGTGAACGCTTCCTAAAAATTTTTCGGCACGCGGGAAATTCGCGCCAATCAGAAACCAGATAAAACATGCGGGGTAAAGTTGAATAAACGACAGAGAAATGCTGTGGCGCTGGGATTGATCATCTCTTCCATCACCGGCTGCGCCGCAGTGGGGGCGGCATCCAAGGTGGGCCAGGTTGCCAAGTCGACACTGGAGGCGCTGGGCCTGAAGAAGCCTGACGCACCTGAAGTTCCGGACGCGATGAAGCAGCCACGCAAGGTACTCATCAAGCTGCATGCATCCAAGGCGCTCAACATGGATTCGCAGCAGCGTCCACTGGCGTTGGTAGTCAGAATTTATAAGCTGAAACAGAACGTTAGTTTCCAGCAGGCGTCATATGACGCCTTTCTGAATCCACAAAAGGAGAAGGAAGTTCTGGGAGCCGATCTGCTGGAGGTCAAGGAAGTCACGCTGGTACCAGGACAGCGCTACGAGGTCGATGAAAAGGTGAGCTACGAGGCGGGATATATCGGTCTGGTAGCGCTGTTCATCAATCCAGATCAGCAACGCTGGCGGGTCAGCTTCAAGGCCGACGAATCCGAAAAGAACGGCATTACGGCGGGCTTGCAATCCTGTTCTGTCACGGTAGGTGCGGGGGCTATTGCCGTGGATACCCTGGGTAAGCCAGTTGACCGGAACCTGATGCTCGCGCCAGTCGAGTGTCATTAGAAATCAACAATCTCTTAACTGCAGATCACGATGCGACAATCATCTATTACGGAGCCAAGCAATTGAACCATCCCAACAAGGTACTCTGGGGCGAGGGGCTTTTCCTCCGACCTCAGCACTTCCAGCGCCAGGATCATTACCATGAAACGCGTCTGCATCAGACTGCGCTCGCCCTCAATCCCCATTGCTGGGGCGTTTTATCCCTGAAGATCGATGGAGACGCGCTTAATAACAGCACCCTTCGTCTGCTGGAGCTGTCGGCTATCTTCCATGATGGAGAAATCTTCAAAGCGCCGGACGGGGATGACCTCCCGGCCCCCATCGAATTGACAGAAATTCCGCTGTCCCAAAACTCCATTACCTTTTATGCGGCCTTGCCGATGCTGAAAGGCTTCGGTAGCAATTTCTCCGTTGGCAGCGGCAATCAGCAATCGACCCGCTATATTCAGGATGGCGTCCAGACGCCGGACCTGTTTACGCAAGCCGCGAAGGCGGAAATAAGCTACTTGAAAAAGGCAGTACGTCTGGTATCGGAAAACGAGCCCCGTGATTCATTGGTCTGCATTCCTGTGGCGCGCCTGCGTCGCGCGAGCGGGCCTGGCTTCGAGCTGGACCCTGACTTCGTTCCACCCAGCCTGTCAGTACACGCGTCAGCCTTGCTGTTCCAGCGCCTGCGTCGTCTCATGGACGCGCTGCAAGCCAAGGTCAGCGCCCTGTACGGGCATCATCGCGAGCCTAGCAAGAGTGTGGTCGAATTCCGTTCTGGCGACATCACATCGTTCTGGTTGTTGCATACCGCCAGTACCGCCTATGCCAATCTGTCGCACTACCTGAACCATCCGATGCATCACCCGGAGCGCCTTTTTGAACAGTTATTGTCATTGGCCGGATCGCTCATGACCTTCTCACGCAGCCGGGCCCTGTCCGACCTTCCTGCTTACGATCACCGCGATCCGGGACCGGCTTTCGCCAAGCTGGACGCGATCATTCGCGAGTTACTCGATACCGTGATCTCTTCCCGGTATTTTGCGATTGCTCTGAACGAGAGCAAGCCCTCCTACCATATGGGCATGCTGGACTCAGGCAAGATCGACGAGAAGACCAACTTCTACCTCGCGGTCCATGCAGATTTGCCGGCCATCGAGCTGGTCGAGGTCGTGCCGTTGCGCTTCAAGATCGGCGCGCCTGACGATGTTGAAAAATTCGTGCTGGCGGCGCTGCCCGGCGTCAAGCTTGTGCACTCTCCTCAGGTGCCAGCTGCGTTACCGGTTCGGCCGGACACCTACTACTTCACGCTCGAGAACAAGGGCGCGATGTACGAGCGCATGCTCCAGGCACAGTCGATCTGTATCTATGTGCCATCCGGCATTCGCGACCTCAATATTGAACTTCTGGCGGTGACCCAATGAACACGACAACCATCCCTTCCCTGCTGGATCCTGCGGATTTTTCGTCCACTTATGAAGCCGGCGCACCGATTAACGCCAGTTCGCTCCTGGACCTGATGTACGACGGTTTTTATGCGCTGTTCATGCTCAAGAACGGTGGCACGCCGGTGGACGAGGTGTCATTCATGGCGAAAATACGGAAGTTTCTGGGAGATGTTGAACGCGGCGCCAGGAAACTGGAAGTGTCGCCCGAGGATGTCTACGCAGCCAAATATGCCTTCTGTGCTTCCGTGGATGAGATTGTCCTGCGCTCTAATTTCAGCATCCGTGATACGTGGCAACGCCGCCCCCTTCAACTGGCGATGTTTGGTGATCAATTGGCCGGTGAAAATTTCTTCAATCGGCTAGAGGATCTACGCGTTCGCGGTACCGCCCGACTCCAGCCACTGGAAGTCTTTCATATGTGCCTGTTGCTGGGATTCCAGGGAAAATATGCGCTAGAGGGCCCGGAAAAACTCGATTACCTGACCGCTCGGCTGGGTGATGAGATTGCTCACCTGAAGGGCAAGACTGCCGGGTTCGCACCGAATGGCGAGAGGCCTGATGCCATCGTCAACAAGTTGCGCAACGATGTGCCGTTGTGGGTAGTCGCCTCCCTATTTGCACTGACCGCTATGTTTGCCTACATAGGGCTGAACTGGACCCTGACCAAGGGAACCGAAAATCAGCTGGCCGGCTATGCCGATATTGTCAAACTTGCCCCGCGGGCAGCCAACCTGACTATCACCTTGCCCTGAGCTTGAAGAGCCAGATTGCGGTGGGGAATGCCACACACCTCCACGGCTGCCGATTTTCGATCACCAACGGATCATCGGCAGCACGCTCAGGATCTCTGACACAAGCCTAGGTCAGCCCGGGCCAGGCTGGATCAGCGCAGGAAAACCAACTCTGCATAGCTCGGATTGGCATGCTCACGCTGGTAACGCTTGAGGTCTTCCCTGACCTGTTCTCGGGTGAGCCCTGTATGCCCCTTGTCAGCCATTTGCGAGCCGGTAACGCTGGCAACCTGCTTGGCTGCCGACTGCTCGGTAGATGTGGTCGGTGGGGTGTCGGCTGCGTAGGCTGCATGGGCAGCGAAGGCGGTCAAGGCCAAGCTAATGGCGACCGCGCAATGACGAATGGTGATGTTGCTCATGATCTGCTCCTCGATGAATGCAAGCGGACCCAGCCCTATGCTTATCCTTTATCAATGCTGCATTCTCATGCGAGAAGTTTATCGGCCCGGCGATGAGAGAAAAACCGGTGATCGGGTAATGCTGTATTGCGGCACTTGAAAGAATGTGCACGCGAATCTTGTTTGTCTTGCAGCAGTTAGAGCGTCAGTTAGAGCATCAAATTGCGAGCTGAACCGGTTTTTACCGCTTCCACTTACCTTTCCATATCGCTAATCGCGGTCAGAATCTGGTAATCCTATAAATACTATTCAGGGAACAGGTATGAGAATCGGCACTCGGCTCGGTGGTTCATTCATGCTGGTCACGCTGCTTGCCTGCAGCCTGATCGTCGCTTCAATTCTGATCCTGAACCAGATCGGACGACATTGGGACGACTTTTCGGGCACGGTGCTGAGCAAGCAGGACTATGCCACCCAGGGTTACATCAAACTGGGCGATGGTGTACAGAACTTCAAGAACTACGTCGTCCGCGGCAAGGACTATGACAAGCACTTCCTGGCCGATATGGATGCCATCAACCGCCTGATGATCGAATACCGCAAGCTTGGCGTAGACAATCCCAAAGAAGATGAACTTCTACAGAAGATCGCTACAGGCGAAAGAAATTACCGCGAGGCATTGGCGAAGGCGCAAGGCATGAAGTCAACGGCTGCCTCCGTGACGGAAATCGATGCTTCCATCAGTGGCGCTGACAAGGTATTGGCGGCCGGTTTTTCCGGTCTGCTGGCGATCGCGCGCGAGAATGCCAACGGTACGGGCCGGGATATCTCCAAAGCCATCAGTACCGGCAAGTCCATCGACCTGGCCGTCGGTGCGCTGGTGATGGCACTAGCCGCCTTATTGGCCGTGCTGGCGACGCGTTCGATCACACGACCGGTGCACGAGGCAGTAAGAATCGCCAAGACCGTCGCAGCAGGTGACCTTGGGAGCCGGATCGAAGTCACTCGCAAGGATGAGACCGGTGAACTGCTGCAAGCACTCAAGGATATGAACAGCAGCTTGCAACGCGTGGTCGGTGGCGTGCGCACCGGCAGCGACACCATCGTTACGGCCTCGACGCAGATCGCTGGTGGCAATCTCGATCTCTCCGCACGTACCGAGCAACAGGCCAGTTCGCTGGAAGAGACGGCGGCGGCGATGGAGCAGATCACCTCTACCGTGAGACGTAACGCTGATCATGCGCGCCAGGCAAATGCGATGGCAGGCTCGGTCTCCGAGGTGGCGTCGCGCAGCGGACTGGTGGTTTCCGACGTAGTCAGCACCATGGACGAAATCCAGGCCTCTGCCCGCGAAATCGAGGAAATCATTTCTGTCATCGACGGCATCGCGTTCCAGACCAATATCCTCGCGCTCAATGCAGCGGTGGAAGCAGCCCGTGCCGGTGAGCAGGGACGTGGCTTTGCGGTGGTGGCCTCGGAGGTACGCACCTTGGCCCAACGCTCGGCTACAGCGGCGAAGGAAATCAAGGCGCTGATCGGCAACTCGGTCGAGAAGGTGGAAGACGGCACCAGGCTGGTCAGAAGCGCCGGGGCGACCATCGAAGAACTGGTAACAAGCGTACGCAATGTCACCCAGATCATGAGTGAAATCTCGGCCGCCAGCGGCGAGCAGGAAGCGGGGATCGAACAGGTCAATCAGGCCATTGCGCAAATGGACACCGTGACGCAACAGAACGCCGCCCTGGTGGAAGAAGCCGCTGCCGCCACCGAAGCATTGAAGGAACAGGCGCGACGACTGGCACAGTCGGTAAGCGTATTTCGCCTGGGCGGGGGTCAGCTTGCGTGATCGAGGAACCGGGACGCACGCTGTGTAATGAAGCTGACTGCAGCGGTTCGTTGAAATGATCTGCTACCGTTGCGCGGTAACTGATCGATTCCCTGTGCAAGCGGATCAAGGAAATCCGTCTCTTGCCGCCTCTATCTGCCCCACAGCTTGATGGCAAGGCCTTCACCTTGAGCTGTACGCAGTCACACCAAGTGGCATGGCACGAAGGGCATTTACCATCCTTTTGAATCCCTCGTTACCCCATTCTTCGATCTCGCACGAGGTGATATAAAACGGCAGGTCGACCTCCGCTACCGTTGTCTTACGTGGATCACGTTTGTCGCCAGTCCTACTTTGCGCTTGGCTGCCAAACGCGTGAAATCTTCTTCCATGACCTAGCTCGTTCTGATTTTCTCTCGGAGTTACCCACTGAGCTGATTTTTAGTGGGTCATTACAGAACTACGCTGCAAAAAATTTCCCAGCTCCCGGCGATCTGCCGATTTGAAATGCAATCGCTGATGTTGCCTCATCAGGAAAACCCCGATCGTTCAGACAAAATTTTCTGAATAGACTGCCCCAACGCTGTTCTAAAGAAAACGACAAGGGGGATTACCGTGGCAAACAACAATAAACCAATCAGACCTGCTCTTCTGCTTGTCGTGCTGGCTGCGATTTCGACTGGACAGGCACATGCAATCAACCTTGGTCTCAGCACCGAGGTCGGCACCACTGGCGCGGGAATACACGTCAGTGTGCCGATCACGTCCACCCTCAATGCCCGGGTCGGTGCGAACTACTTTAACTATTCTTTCTACTCGCGCATCTATCGTATTGGTTGTGAAGCCAGTGCCAAGCTCCGCACCTTCGATGCGTTGATGGATTGGTTCCCGTTCGAGAACGGCTTTCGCCTGACTGCTGGTGCGATTTATAACCGCAACACCGTTGACATCGAAGGCAAGCCTGATGAAAACAATAACTACCAGCTAAACGGTACTGACTATTCCGCAAACCTGGTTGGCAAGATCCACGGCAATGTCGCGTTCAAGAAATATGCGCCCTATCTAGGCCTCGGCTATGGCAATGCGGCCACACCTGACAAAGGCTGGGGGTTCACAGCGGACGCGGGGGTGATGTTCCAAGGGCGTGCAAGCACCTCGATCAACAGCACGAATTGCACGCTGGGTTCAGCCGGTTGCGCACAACTGGCATCGGACATCGCTACGGAAAACAGCAAGCTCAATGACAAGCTGCGCGGCTATCGCATGTACCCTGTTCTACGCGTGGGTATGCGCTACACCTTCTGATACTGGCATACCGCCCGCAACGGCCACAACCTGCCACTTCATGAAAAGTACGAGGTAGATTTTTCATCACTCCACTCACTGCTGCGTATTGGTGGATTTTCTTCCCGCTTCATCTGGAAGAAAATTGCGCGGTTGCGGCGTGCCGTAGATTCGGCATTGGATACGCCTATTAGGCTATGCGCAGTCGACTTGGCAGGATGTCGGCAGGGAAAGAGCCGAAATGGCGAAGCAAAAGAAAAAGGCTCTCCGGTCGGAGAGCCTTTTAAATACTGGTGCTGGCTGCAGGACTTGAACCCGCCACCCCCTGATTACAAGTCCGGCGTTGAATTCAATGAAATCAGATGCTTAGTCTCTTTTTTGCTTCGCAATTTGGAAAAGTAACGTCTCTCAAGCCCTTATTGGGCCTCGGTCGCTTAAAAAATGCGAAGCGGAATTTTCGTTGCCGAATGCGAATGTTTGCTAAAGGCCCTGATGTGAGCAATCGGCCACTATCCGATAACGGAGGAAATCGACGTGCTATTAGGCACACAAGAATTCATTTCATCGGCTATTAATTCAACAAGAAGTAACCCGATGACATATTTTTTGTTGGGTCAATGATCTGAATACTTTATTTGAATGGCATGGACTTCTGGAAGGATCGCTAGAAATGCTTCAACTAAGTCTGGATCGAAGTCCTGCCCGCTTCTTTCCTGTATATAGTGGGTGGCTTTCTGGGAAGTCCATGGCTCTTTGTATGGGCGGGCCGACACCAAAGCATCGTAGACATCGCAAATCGCTGCGATCCTGCCTTCTAGAGGGATCTCTTTTTTTTTCAGTCCAGAGGGATATCCCGTTCCATCCCACTTCTCATGATGGGTCAGTGCCACTCGACGTGCAATTTTTATTACTTCCGCAGGGTAGTCTGGAATAATAGTAGCGCCGATACTGGGATGAGTGCGCATTAATCTAATCTCATCGGGTAGAAGCGCTCCTGGCTTGAGTAGCACATTATCTGGAATTCCGATCTTTCCAACGTCATGGAGAGGGCTAGCAATTTCTAGCATTTCCGCCCATTGATCTTCCATACCAATTTTCTTGGCAAGTGCACGACACATTTTGCTCATTCTTACTAAATGACGCCCGGTTTCGTTATCGCGAAACTCTCCTGCTCTCGCTAGCGCAAAGTTTAGTTCGTGGGCTAGCTCTCGTAGCGCATCTGATTGCGAATCGTAGTAAACGGCAGTAGTCATTCCCATGTCAACGGTTGTAACTCTGCTTATTGCGGAAAGAAGTTTCTGAAGGAACAGGCAATCATTTCGGAAATGCTTTAAAACAATTTCGTTCCATAGATCAGTCATTAAGGTGTAAGTCCCAAGATAAAACCGCAGGTCCACACCCAAACGATAATGAGTTTCCCCGATACGACGGGCTGCCACCAAATACTCGGGACCAAAATTTGCTCTGAGAACAAAGTAGATCCAGTGGTGACGTTGAGCTTGTTTTGCTCTTTCGATTGAAGACAAATCCGCAAACATTTCTTGAGTGGCGCTATTGCTCAAAATCTTTTCATAGACCGTATCCAGCAACGAATCAATATGCTTTTCGAGCAGAGGGGCGACTCCAATAAGGCAGTCTGCGGTCGATTCATCGATTGAAAGGAATTCCAGCCATTTATCCAGACGAGTTTGCATAAGTTGGAGATTTTGAATTTTTTGTTGTGGCATTCGCTCAGCTGGAACGCGAGATTCTGAATGCTAGCTATGCTCATCTAGGATTATGGGACCAAGATCCACACCAAATTTGATTCCTGTCAAATCAGCAGATTTTCAGGGCTTTCACGATGGACATTCTTCCATCTGGTGGGAGCATTTATTCACTGCGCGAATGCATCTAGCTCTTTTGTTTGCAAATCGCTCTGGGAACTACTTATCACCACTGTGTAGATCCACTATAGTCCCTTCTATCGGAACAGTTGACTGTCAATGCGACGACATATTTCAGGCCACCGCCACGAAAAAATAATGATGCTGATCAAAGGGAGGACATGATATCGGTGGCGGACGAAAAACTACTTCAGAAGCACATCTCTGAAGTGGCCATGGAAAAGATCTGAGCATTCATATGTCGCTAACCTTAGGCCTTCGCTCTGGATTTTATTTTCTCAATCACTTTACAAGCTTCCTGCTGAAATTTTTTCGCTTCCTCGTCTTCGATTTCAGATGCAGCTTGCTCCAGATTTTCTGATAGCTCGAGTAGATCAGTGCTCAGCTTCTCCATCACCTCAAGTAGTGCTTCCGCTTGCTCTTTGGTTAGGTGTTGTGCAGTCTTCTTATCCATTCTCATCACCATTTTTCAATTAGGCGGGACACCACGTCCCGCCAAAATATTGCACTTCTGAATCAGACCGTGAAGGTTGAAACGATCTTGGAAAGCTCCGCTGATTCCCCTTGTAGTGATTTGGCTGCTGCAGCTGCTTCTTCGACCAATGCTGCATTTTGCTGAGTGACGTTATCCATCTGGGTAATAGCGAGGTTCACCTGTGTAATACCTTCGCTTTGCTCTCGGCTAGCGGCCGATATCTCGGACACCACGGCGCTGACACGTTTCACACTCTCGACCACATCGCCGATTGTTTTCCCAGCTTGAGCGACTAATTGACTGCCTGTCTCTACCTTCTCAACAGAGTCACTAATCAAAACCTTAATTTCCTTTGCCGCCGCAGCGCTACGCTGCGCCAAACTGCGAACCTCCGTGGCCACTACTGCGAACCCTCGTCCCTGCTCGCCAGCTCGAGCGGCCTCCACTGCGGCATTAAGGGCCAGGATATTTGTTTGAAATGCTATCCCGTCGATGACACTGATAATGTCCACAATCTTCTTGGACGAGTCATTGATTTGACTCATTGTTTCAATTACTTGGCTTACGACTATCCCTCCTTCTCCCGCGACGCCCGATGCCGAAACTGCCAATTCGCTCGCTTGGCGCGCATTCTCGGCGTTTTGTTTCACCGTCGACGTCAACTCTTCCATTGCCGATGCTGTTTCCTCTAAAGATCCAGCTTGCTCTTCGGTGCGACTCGAAAGGTCAAGATTGCCAGCAGCGATCTCGGTTGAAGCCGTTTCAATATTGTTCGTGCCAGCGCGCACTCGCGTAACGATGGAAGCTAGACTTTCTCGCATCGTTCGGATAGCGAATAACAAGCTCGTGCTATCCCCTTGCTTTGTCTCTACCTGGATTGAAAGATCTCCACTGGCAATTTTGGACGCGATCGCTGCTGCATAACTAGGCTCTCCACCAAGCTGCCTAAGCAGGCCTCGAGTGATGACAAAGGCGATAATAGTGCTCGCAATGATTGCTATAGCGGCCAATGACATGATTACTACACGAGACGTGTCGGACGTTTTACCGGCCTCGGCTCTGGCGGCATCAGCATCTCGTTTGACTGAGGCCAGAAGCAGGTCGATATCCGCGACAATTTGCCGGCGTAGTGGGCTGCATTCGTGAACCAAGAAGTCCCCGTATTCCTGCATTTTCCCGGCTTCACGATATGCCCGCGGCCGACGAAGTTCGTCAGCCATTTTGAGCAGACCGGCACTGACGGCGCTAAACTCCTTCGTGCTTCCCAGTGCAGGTTGCAGTTTTTTGAGAGCCGCCAAGTAGATGTTCTTTTGCTCATCGACAATATTGAGTTCTTTTTGAGCGTCGCTCTCGGATTTGAAGATGTATGCGTTACGAGCTGCAAGGCCGGTCTGACCAAGCGCCTCTCGCATTACATAGATAGGCCCCAACTTATCCACTTGGAGATCGTTGCCGTGCTCCATTGCGTTTGTGACCGAGCTCAAACTCATCCACGCAATGACCGAAAGGGCCACCATTAGGACTAGCAATGAGCCGAAACCGGTCCCCAGTTTTGCTCCGATCTTCATATTTGCGAACGCCTTCATGGCTCATCCTTTCGTTGCTGGAGAATTAATGATTAAATTGATTTAATCAACTTTTAATCATTTAATTCAGTGTATTTGGTTTTATTGTTTTTTCAACCGGAAACACGGATGAGCTGGCTGTATTTCGCATTAAAGTGACTTCTATTTTCCTGATTGACAGGCCCCCGCTAACGCGATACGCCCTGTGGCTGCGTCAATTTGCGTCAAATGAAAGCGAGAGTGAACGGGGTCACCGCGCTGGCCGGATGGGCCCCAGCGGTTGACGCAAACGTGAGTCAAAATCGACCCATGTAGAGGGCAGGCGCGGGGTGGGGGCAACTGCGCGCGCCGCCTCCCATACGTTTTAAAGTTGTTTTTTAAATAACTTTCCCGCGAGTACGGGCTGCGATGACCTGGTGAGCCACAGATCTGGCCTGGGCCAGCATCGACGAGTTTGTCGCATTTGGGAGGATGGTCCGTTACTAGTCAGAGAAAAAATACATGGACACCCGAAGGCGGTGAAGAATAAGTCGAAGCCGTTTTCTGCTGGCTTTCATTGCCGGGTCAGTGGGACAAGCATACCTTCACAACGTAGCCACCAGCCGGTGCTCACCCGGTGTGACGGGCACTCGCAATGCGCCACCATTGCAGGTGAGTGGCATGCCGTCCAGTTCAGCTGCCGAGATACCGGCGCAGCGCATCCCCGGCGATTCGACCTGGATGATGTAGCGTGCCGCACCCAAGACGATTTTTGCTTCAAAGCCAGGCCAACCGGCTGGAATACACGGATCGAGGATTAGCACCTCGCCTTCGCGGCGAATGCCTAGAATCCCCTCCATACCCGCACGGTGCATCCAGCCAGCGGCACCGGTGTACCAGGTCCAGCCGCCCCGGCCCTCGTGCGGCGATACCGAATACACATCGGCAGCCACCACGTACGGTTCCACGCGGTAGCGCGCCGTCTGAGCAGGTGTCCGAGCATGGTTGATAGGATTGACCAGAGCGAACAGGGCATGGGCGTGCGCTCCCGCCTGCGGGTCGCCGCGTAACTGCGTGAACGCTAGGATGGCCCACATGGCCGCGTGGCTGTATTGACCTCCATTCTCACGTAAGCCCGGCGGGTAACCCAAGATGTAGCCAGGATCGCTCTGTGTGTGGTCAAAAGGTGGGGTAAAGAGCAACGCCAGCCCCGCCTCTGGCAGCACCAGGTGCGAGCGCAGCGAGTCCATCGCCATCTGTGCGTGGTCAGGATCGGCGACTCCTGACAGTACGGCCCAGGATTGGGCGATCGAATCGATGCAGCATTCCTCGCTATGGCGGCTGCCCAGCCACGTGCCATCATCGAATATGGCGCGCCGATACCAGGCGCCGTCCCAGGCCTCGCGTTCCAACGAGGCCGTCACAGACTGGACATGGCCCCGCCAGCGCGCGGCGCGGGTGGGGTCGCGTGCCTCGGCCAGAGGAGCGAAGAGGATCAGCGTGCGTACCTGCAGCCAGCCGAGCCAAACGCTCTGACCCCGGCCTTCCTGGCCCACACGATTCATGCCATCGTTCCAATCGCCGGTCCCCATCAGCGGCAGCCCTAATTCGCCAGTGAGGTCGATACTCTGGTCCAATGCGCGCGCGCAGTGCTCAAACAGCGTTGTAGACGTGCCTGCGAGCATCGGTTGGAAAAAGGCATCATGTTCGCCTACCTGCAACGCGGGGCCTTCTAGGAAGGCGATGGATTCGTCAAGTACCGCTGTATCGCCCGAGACGACCACATAGCTGGCCGCGGCGAAAGCCAGCCAGATGCGGTCGTCCGAGATTCGCGTGCGCACGCCTTGGCCCGAATGCGGCAGCCACCAATGTTGCACGTCGCCTTCGAGGAACTGACGGCCTGCAGCGCGCAGCAAGTGTTGACGCGTTTCTTCAGGCCGCGCGAATGTGAGCGCCATGCCATCCTGCAGTTGGTCTCGAAAGCCGTAAGCACCGCTGGCCTGATAGAACGCCGAGCGGGCCCAGATGCGGCAGGCCAGCGTCTGGTAGAGAAGCCAACCGTTGAGCAGGATGTCCATCGCACGGTCTGGCGTGCGCACTTGCACGGCACCGAGCAGCCCTTCCCAATGGTCACGCACCCGCTGCAGTTCGGCTTCCAGATCAGTCTCACGCCAGCGCGCCGCTAGTTCTAAACTTTCCTGCGCGCTGCCGCATTGCCCGAGTAGAGCGATGATGTCTACCGACTCACCGGGCCGCAGCACCAGGCTACACTGCAGCGCAGCACAGGGATCCAGGCCCGCACCCACCGTACCGGACAGGGACGCGTGGCTCTGCAATGCAGCGGGTGCCGCCAGACTGCCGCGGTGGCCAAGGAATTCTGTACGGTCAGCGGTCCAAGTGGTCTGCAGACCCGCGAGATCGGCGAAAGCGACTCTACCCGGAAAGGCTGTGCTCCAGGGATTGCGCGCCAGCAGCACGCCGCTGGCTGCATCGATCTCGGTAAGGATGAAGGGTGCGCAAACCGCACGCGAGGCGCCCAACACCCATTCTGCATAGGCCGTGACGGATAGGCGCCGCGTCTGTGGGCTGAGATTGTGTAAGGTGAGGCGCGACACCTTAATTGGGTCGTCCAGTGGCACGAACTGCAGCAGTCCAAGCGCGATACCGTGCGCCTCGTGCGTGAAGCGGCTATAGCCATGACCGTGGCGTGCAACGTAGGTACCGCCGTCGCGGATTGGCTGCGCTGTAGGGCTCCAGAGCTCGCCGCTCGACTCGTCTCGTACGAAAAACGCCTCGCCGGTCGGATCGATCACTGGATCGTTGGACCATGGGGTAAGTTGATTCTCACGGCTGTTACCGGCCCAAGTACTTGCGCTGCCATCGGCCGAGACCTGGAATCCGAAGGCAGGGTTGGCGATGACGTTGATCCAGGGGGCGGGGGTGGTCTGTCCGTCGGTGAGTACGGTGACGTATTCGCGACCGCCCTGATCGAAGCCACCGAGTCCGTTGAAGAACTCCAGCCGCACCGTTTCTGTGCTCTGCCCCTGCCTCGTCAGGTTGGAAGATTGGGTATAGGTAGCTAATTCGAGTCCTGCACTTGCGTAGTGCACCGTCTCCGGCAGGAGACCGATTTGCCGAGCGATGTCGCCCCGACGCGCTAGCAGCAGCACGCGGGCTGCTGAATGCAGCAAGGCCCGGGCTGACACATCCATCAGATCTGCGCGCAATGTATGGACCACCCCCTGGGCTATCGTCTCGCCGTGTGGTCGAAGGGGCGACTGGCTCCGGCGCACGGCCGTTTCGATAGCGGACTGCAGATCCTGCACATAAGAGGAAGCTCGCTCATTAACGATCACCAGATCGACGCTCAGCCCCTTCATTCGCCAGTACTCATGCGCACGAAGTAGTTGGCGCACCTGAGCAATATCCTCGATGTCATCGATTCGCAACACCACGATTGGCAAGTCGCCGGAGATCGAGTGCCGCCACAAACCCCACTGCGGGCCTGCACCACGAGCGATCTCCTCGGCCGGTGGGCGGAAGCGTGTATCCGCATAGAGGATAGGTGCCGCCAGCCGCTGGAAGTCTGCGGCTTCGTCGGCTTCGACGCCGATGTGTCGCAACTGTACCTGGGCCTGAGTCCAGGCCAAGGTCCGAGCACGCTCGAAGGCGCTACGGTCATGGTGCTGGTCCACCAATTCCAGTAGCGCTTCGCGAGTAGGCGCCACCAGCGTCCAGAAGGCCAGGCGCGCCATACGACCGGGCGCGATACGCACGCGGTGTCGCACCGAGAAAACCGGATCGAGTACCGTACCGGCCGTACCAGACAGCATGGCTCCGTCCGCCATGGCTTGCGCCGTGGCGGATGTACGACCTCGGCCCAGGAACCGTGCCCGGTCGGATTCGTACTGCACGGGTGCCGTGACGATGCCTTCGACCACGGCGAAGTGTGCGGCCCAGATCCGCTGCTCGTGCGGCCCGCGAGGGCGTCGCGTAGCGATCAGGGCACCGAACTCTGGGAGATATTCAGTCTGCACGAACATCTTGGAGAAGGCCGGATGGGCGTCATCACTCGCGGGCGACGCCAACACCACCTCAGAGTAGGAGGTGAGTTCGATTTCACGAGTCTTGCGGCCTGTATTGACGACTGTGACGCGGCGTACCTCGCCGTCAACTTCGGCGGACACCAGCACCTCCATTGTGGTCGTCAGGCTGCCGTCGTGCCGCGTAAAGGCGGCGTGGTCCTCGGCGAAGACTACCTCGTAGCTATCGGGTGACACGGCCAGCGGCTGCGCCGCAGCGGACCATATCTGACCGGTATCCGTGTCACGTAGATAGATGTAGGCGCCCCAGTCGTCGCGGGTCGCGTCTTCGCGCCAGCGCGTCACAGCCAACTCACGCCAGCGGCTGTAGCCAGCACCCGCTGCGGTGAGCATAACGGCATAACGCCCGTTGGACAGCAGGTGCGTAGCAGGGGCCGGCGTAACAGACGGGTCTATGTGCCGTACCGCGTGTAAGTCACCATGTGGATTGGTTGCGCCAGACAGCACCTCTTCAGCGCGCGCACGCGCCACAGAGACGAGGCGCGGCATACGCTCGTGCAGCAGCAATTCGCAGGCCTGGATCATCGGTTCACGATGGAAGCGTTCCCGCATGCGAGCGCCCTGGAGCGTATTGGCGATTGCGACAAGTGTCATGCCCTGGTGATGCGCCATAAAGCTGCGTACGATGGCGACCTGCGACCCGCCGGGCAGGCGGGCACGGGTGAAGTCGAGCGCCTCGTAAAAGCCATAGCGCCCGAGCGCACCAAGCGTCTGCAGGTACTCAAAGTTGCGTTGTGCGAGCGGTGCATCGACCATGGTAGCGAGACCGGTCGCGTAAGGCGCGATCACCAGATCCTGAGCCAGCCCGCGTTTTAGGCCCAGGCCTGGCACGCCAAAGTTGGAGTACTGGTAAGTAAATTCCAGGTCGCGAGCGTTGTACGCCGACTCGGAGATGCCCCACGGCACGCTCATCCGCCGACCGTAGGCCATCTGGTGCTGCACGATCAGGCGATTGGTCTGCTCCAGTAGGCTACCTGCCGGTGCGCGCATCACCAGCGAGGGCATCAGATACTCGAACATCGACCCTGACCAAGATACCAGGGCCGATCCACGTCCTACGGGGATGGCTGTCCGATCCAAGCGGAACCAGTGGCGCGTGGATACGTCGCCCTTGGCGATTGAGAAGAGGCTGGCTAGTCGCGCCTCAGAGGCTAGTAGGTCGTAGCAGTTGGGATCGAGCACGTTCTCCACTGCGGCATAACCTATGGAAAGCAGTTTGCGTTCAGGATCCAGCAAGAAGGCGAAGTCCATCCCTAGCGCTAGCGCACGCGCCTGTTGCGCCAACGCCTGCCAGCGGGCATCGATAGCATTCGCCGCGACGCCGAATGACTTGGCGTCGCGTGCCTGTTGCTCGATCCGCCCTTGCAGCGCATTGGTCCAGAATAGAAGATCGTCACCTTCCGCTTGTATTGCCGGGACCAGTGCCTGCGCTTCTTCTGCCGCCTTATCGGCCAGGCGCTGAAATACCGGAAGTGACATGCTGGCAGGATCGTGGAACCCTGCCTCGATCTCGGCAAAGACGCTCAGCAGCCGCTGTCCCTGTGCCCCTTGGGTCGACGGTTTAGCAGACGCCGACTCCCGGGCTAGCGCGAGTGCGTCGCTCGCACCCTCCGTCCAATCCGTCGACAGCGACGCACCCATCCATTCTTCGCAGGCATTAGCTAGTACGATCAAGTGGCCGGCGAGGTTACCGCTGTCCACAGACGACACATACGCCGGTGCAAGCACCTGGTTCGTGCGCGTGTCATACCAGTTGTAGAAATGGCCTCGGAACCTTTCCAATGTCTGCAAGCTGACGAAAGCCGCTTCCAGACGCTCGCAAGTCTGCAGGGCACCAGCCCAGCCAAAATCGCGGGCCGCCACCGTCGACAGCAAGTACAAGCCTATGTTGGTGGGCGAGGTGCGGTGAGCGATCACTGGCTTCGGATCTTCCTGAAAATTGTCCGGTGGAAGCATGTGCTCAGCCGGCGTCACGAAGGTTTCGAAAAAACGCCAAGTGCGACGTGCTGTAAGGCGCAGAGCCAAGGTATCTGTGAATTCGGGCGCACCGGATGTCACGATCGGCGGGCGGCGGCTGACGCGCCAGGCCAAGACCGGCGCTGCGACCCAGAGCGCCGACAGCGGCAACACAATTGCGCATGCTGCAGGAAAGAACACGCTAACGCCCACGGCGAATACTAGGGCTAACAGCACGCCACCGGCCATCTGGCCATAGAAGCCAGCTATACCGGGGCGCGGGCGAGCGGCGGACTGGGCTGCGGTTGTCCATTCCAGCAGATGCCGATGCGTCGCGTAGAGTCTGATCAGGGTACGCGTGATAGCATCCATCGTGCGCCAGGTCTGATCCGGAAGCAGAGCTAGCGTCCAGAGTGTCTGCATTACGGCTAACCGAAGATCGCTGGCCAACCGGCGTAGTTGGCTACCCAGCCCGATGCCCGCGCGCGTTGGCGCTAGTCCGGAGATGTGGGGCAGAAAGAACGGCACCGCCAGTGCCAGTACCAGCATCCCCATGGCTTGTAATGATTGAGGCCAGGGCAACCAAGCGCACAGCGCTAGAGCCAGTAGGCTCGTGGGCGCCAGCAGGGAGCGCCGCAAGTTGTCGATCATTTTCCAGCGGCCCACTGGCGGTAGGGTCGCACCTGAATGGCGTCGCCCGAGTATCCAGGGCAGGAGTTGCCAGTCGCCGCGCGTCCAGCGGTGTTGGCGCCTGGCAGCGACGTCGTAGCGGGCAGGGAATTCTTCGACCACTTCGACGTCCGAGGCAAGCCCCGCGCGAGCGAACACGCCTTCGAACAGGTCGTGGCTAAGCATCGTGTTCTCAGGAATACGCCCAGCAAGCGCTGCCTCGAAGGCATCGACGTCGTAGATGCCTTTACCGGTGTAGGATCCCTCACCGAAAAGGTCCTGGTAAACGTCAGACACGGCGGATGCGTAGGGGTCCATGCCACCCGAACCGGCCGAAATGCACTGATAGAGCGATCCCTCGCGGCCCAATGGCAGTGTTGGTGTCACGCGTGGCTGCAAGATGGCGTAACCGCCCACCACACGCTGTTCGGCATTGTTCCAGCGCACACAGTTCAAGGGGTGAGCCATCTTGCCGATCAGGCGCAGCGCTGCGTCACGGGGCAGTCGGGTATCGGCGTCCAACGTGATGACGTAGCGCACTCTGGCAAGGATCTCGGGTTGATGAGCTTTGTCGGCAGCACCACCCAGCGACATAAAACTGGTGTCAGTTGCGCCGCGCAATAATCGATTGAGTTCATGGAGCTTTCCACGCTTTCGCTCCCATCCCATCCATCGGTTTTCACTTGCGTTGAATCGGCGCTGCCGGTGCAACAGGTAAAAGCGCTTACCACCTGGGGCTGGTCCATACCGTTGGTTAAGTGCGTCGATGGCGTCCTGCGCAATGCCAATCAGGTAGGCGTCACCGTCTAGCACTTCCGAATCTGCATCAAGGCCGTCCGATAGCAGAGCAAAAGATAGGTCACCACCGGCACCAGACAGATGGTGAACTTCAAGGCTCTCGATATGCCGGCGCAGTTCCGCCTCACCGGAGAGCAGCGTGGGCACGACAACTAGTGTGCGCAAATGGGTTGGAACCCCGTCGGCCAGCGCCAAAGCCGGGAGCGTCACTGCGCCAGCGCGGGACGCAATTGCGCGCTGGACCAGCGCTGTGGCTACCTCGGTCGCGGGAATGAATGCGGCCATCGCGAGCACCACCAGCAGCCCTGTGGGAGCTATCGCCAAGCTGCCGATGCCAAACATGGCCCAGAACGCGAGACCCAGCAGCATGGCCGCAAGCGCGAGGATGGCGGTCACGTATCCGCTAAGCCCGACGCGGACACTAAAACGGTCGATGCGAAGAACCAGTGGCGGCCGGAATCCGATGGCATGCTCTAATTCGCTGCGTCCCTCGGCGATCAGGTAATGACCGGGATCTATCCTGCTGGAGTTCTGGACGAGAAGCTCGGGCGACTTCGGCGAAGCCGCCTGCGCCAACGCCAACGCTCGCTCAACAATAGCGAGTTCGGATAACGGTGATCCCCGAGCCAGTTGCTCGATCGCCGTACGGTAGCGATTGCGTGTGGGGAAATCCATCTCCGCGAAGGTGCTGCTAGCGCGCAGACGCGTGTCCACTAAGCTAGTGCTCTCGAACATATCTGCCCAGTCGATGTCAGACATCAGGCGCATGCTGGTGATGACGTTGCGCACCGAGACGTTGGAGGCACCCTGACGCTGCTGTGCATGCAGGATAGCCTGGTCAGCATCCGTGCCCTGGTCACGCAGCCGCTCATCCAGCCACTGTAGGGCAGGCGTGACGCGCGGGTCCTGGTCGCGCAGACGCTTGGCGAGCTGTGCCGCGAAAAGTTCGGACACAGGGTTGCTCGCGCGCGTGGCGATATCTTGGTTCAACGCGGCATAGGCTGCGCCCGGTTCCAGCAAGCGGTCGGCGAGCCTTTGGGCATCGGCGCGCGCCGCGCGTCCGACAGTGATCTGATCGGCCAATCGGCGCAAGTTCTCCACCAGCACGATACGTAGGGTGATCGCCACAGCCCATAGTTCGCTGATGTCCAGTGGTTGGACCTCCTGGTAGGCTGCAATAAAGCGGCGGAGGACGGCAGGATCGAAGTGGCTGTCGGTGTGGGCGACGAATGCCCACGCAATTCCGAAGACGCGTGGATAGCCCGCCAACGGACCATCTGCCAGCTTGGGCAACTGCTTATAGTAGCCGGGCGGTAGGTCAGTGCGAATCTCGCGCACCTGCGCTTCAACAACGTGATAGTTATCCAGCAGCCATTCAGCGGCCGGGACTACACGGCGTCCAGCAGCCACTTCTGCGGCACCTGCGCGATAGGCCAGCAGCAGATCAACGGCGTTTTCGCGCAACCGATTGTGCAACGACCGAACCCGAGGTGGATGGATGCTAACTAACTGAGCCGTCGCGAGGCTGCGCGCGTGCTGCTCTAGGCGCTCGATGCCGAACAGTTCCTCGCGCACAGGTGCGGTATCGGCCCACGGATCTGGGGCGGAGCGTTGGGACGTAAATTGAAAAAATCGGCGCATGTTGGCCTTTCAGGGCACCGCAGGGAGAGACGCCCCGCGATAAACCCGCTGTGAAGAAGCAAGGCCGTATAGCCCCAGAGGCAAAGGCTAGGCGATGTGGCCCAGCGGTTGTCAGGATTTTTATGATTAAGAATCGTTTTCACTACAGTCCTTGATGAGCGCGCTGCACCGGGACTGCTGGCACTGGTTTTTTCTTAGGTTTTTTCGGTTCTCGGTTGCCGCGCTTTTGCTCTTTTTCTGCCATGGGAAACTCCTACTATTGGGATATCGGCCCGCTATCACGGGCAAGGTGCACAACCATTCAACACAAATGGCTGGCGTGTGCATCAGGAAAGGGCCTGGATCAGCGATTCACTTACACATCGAGATGATCATCCAGCGGGGTTATCGCAAACAATTGTCCTTTCCACGGTTCAATCGAATCATCGAAAATTGAAATCGACATTTCCTTTGCGCCAGTAGATTCACGAATAAATTGAGCTATTGCTTTTCGACAGACGATAATCTGACTTTCTAGATTGATAGGTGCGTTTCGAATTTGAAACTCTGTTCGTGTACGGCTGCTTCCTAAACCACTAGTTACTTCAATAACCTCGATCTTCCCAATCCGCAGCCATACGAAGCCAGCCTCATGGCCTCTATCTTCGAAATGAAATCGCATGTCAAACTCCTCATTTAAAAAGGCCGCAACTGCGGCCCCTTTAATAAATTGGACTGCCTGCCCACACACAACATTACCGCGAGCGATCAGCCTTCTCAGTCTCTCTCGTGTAGTTCCTGCGATAGATGTCACCCCCTTCATAGCGGCGTGGGCCAGCGTCACTTTGCTGATCAGCTTGCTCTTGCTTTGCCTTCTCGCCATCGCGTGAAGAATAGCGACCATCGTTAGATTTCGACGTCTTCTCCTTGTGGGGAGTAAATCCTTGCTGCTCCAGTCGATGAGAGCCTTGGGTCTTATTGAAGTTTGACACGATCATTCCTTCGTATCGCGGTCAGGTTAAGGATTCAATGGAACAGGCCGCGATGTCCGTTGTCGCGATATTTGATCGCGAAAATCATTCAATTAAAATGCTGTCCGTCCATATTAATGAATGAAAAATGACGTGAAAGACAAGGGCAACAATTGAGGCTCTCTGTCCGACGGATAACGTACGAGATCTAGTCCTCTTGAATCGCTAGTCCTTCCGACTCAGCTGCTAAGATTGCTTGTTGATCTCGAACAGCGTCCGCTCCGAAGATTTGGCTGGCAGCCAATTTCTCATCATTTCTCGTCGACAAGTCCGCCTCAACACCTTTTTCTGGTGAGGAAACAGTCTTTATGAAAGAAAACTCACGCCACCGGTTTACCTTGCTCATAACTTCTCCTACTAACAGGGATATCGCACTGGACTCAGGCGATACCATCAAAGGTTTCAAAGGCGCGTACAACTACTATGCATGCAAAAGCGGCTTCAGATTAAAACGGGTAATTACCGCTTCGCACATGTTGACGCCCTGCTCAAGCAATACCGCTTCCGCGCGGTAAACTCCTGCGAGATTCTTCTTTGAAAAAATCTGATGATCGCGTCGTTGAATCGAAATGCTATTCATTTGCCACCCATCTGAGTGGTGCGAATATCTGAGCTCGTAGGAAAAGTTTCCGGAGCCGTCTACAGTTTGAAAAATGGACATAGGAATCCTGAGTTAGGGTGGCATTTCTGGCGATCTTTTCGGCGACCTGGGATAGTATTTTTATTCGAATTACCCTGAAAGTTCGCAAGCCGATATTCGGCATCGATCAATTTTTTTCCATGCCTAACCCTTACTTAGTCCACGGATTCTTTACAGCCAACTTTTGCAAGATCAGTCGCGGGAACCTGCTTTTTTCACCAATGTAAGGTGGTCTTTATTAGGCTTTTCATATAGCCCTTTAGAGACTTCATGCTGCTGAGGTTGGGAACCATTACTTCCGACATCATTAGCCGGTTTACGAATGCGATCCTCGCCCCCACCTACTTGCTCTTGATTCGGTTTATGCCCTTGATGCTGCTGCGGATGTCCGCGTGGCGACAAATGTTCCCGGTCTTCGTTTCTTTGATCCATGGGTAGTTTGGTATCTGACATATTCGTCCTTTGTGTATTGTCTATGTATAAGATTTTCAGGTCTGGGAAGATCCTCCGCATGGGCCGCCCATCAGTTCGATGGCTCCCAAAAAATAGGTGTCAAAACCCGATATTTCATTTCAATTTCTCAGCTATTTTTTAATCTTTACTGACGTGACCCGTCGAAAGCTATTCGGACTCATTGGCCACCCTAACTTCTTTTCACGAAAGCTCAGCGCCTTTGCACTAAGAGTTGTGGAATCTTTGATCTCGCTATTTTCAAAATAACAGTCGCCGTGTTCTCGTCGATGCTTATCTATTGCTGCCACAATTTCGTCACTGTTAAAGCGGCCATTAGAGTAATTTCGCATTTCTGCCTCCAGGCAGGAAGAGGTGAATGAAATAAGACGATCGATGCCTTCGCTCAACTTCAAGAAAGTTTTGGCGAGCGCCAAACTTCTGGCCCCAAGCAAGGTGGCGACACCAAATTCGGAATACTAAAACCGGTTTGCGGACGATGTATATGCGCACTTTCGCGCTCTAGTCCTCAGACGAAATGGGAGGCCTTGGGTTACAAAGGTCGTTTGTCTTTCCACGACTACGCGCGAGGTCCTCAAGAACTTGCTGAATGCATTCGATATCCGCAAGCTGCCCCGAATAGTCTACATAGAGAGCACTTCCCGCAACCAGAAAATTTTGGTGATCGGGAACCGGCTCCGCCATTCGAAGGCGATTCATCTTGTTCATATGATTCTCCAATGGGAAAGATAGCAAAGCATCTCAACGGAGGGACTCAATGAACTGAAGAGGCGGCAGAGTCGGGATGGGGGAAACGAATCAAGCGAGTTGCTTTTTACCTGGCCTTGATTCGCAAAGGGATGCACAGACCTTACTCCCATTACTTCTCTAAAACGGAAATGCACCTCATTTATTTTTCTATCGGTGGAGTCATGGTGATAGCGTCGAGACACGCGTCCTGTCCAATTATTTTCCCGACGCAGTAAAGGGCGCAGAAAGCGTGTTCAAATGGCACCTCTCAATAGGAGATCTAATGAAGAAGCGATTTAACGAAAGCACTGCCAGCCTCAAAGAGCTAACAACAACTATGCCGATGAGCTCAACGGTTCACGCAGAAATTGTACGAAGGAGGGTTGTTATTAGACGGCTCGTCGAAGACGCAAGAGAAGAAACGAAGCTAAGACGAAGTGATCTCACGTAATTTTTAGGGCCAATCTTCGATTTTTTACCGTCGGGCCCCGAGGACCTATGCAACGATAACAGAAACTAAAAGTGAGCTATATGGAATCGCTTCTACTGAACAGCTTTAACGGTCGAGACCACTTCATCGAAGAGGCAGGGTTTTACAAGCAACGCGTCAAAAACCTCCAATGCTTTCCAAGAGTTTTTCAAAGGGGTCGCACTCAGGAGAACAATCGGAATGGAAGAAAATCGCGGGTTATTTTTGAGTAAGGTCGCCAACTCTAACCCATCCATGATCGGCATTCGCAAATCTGTCAAAACAACGTTCACAGAATCATCAGACCCCATCATTAGGTCATAGGCTTCTCGACCGTTTGTAGCTTCCAGAACGCGGTAACCCTCATTTTTAAACACCTCTGAAAAGATGGTCCGAACATCGACATTGTCCTCGACAAGTAATATTGTGCGCCCTCGAAACAGTCCGCCCATGCCCCTCCCAAATAGTGGCCATGGGTCCAGAGTCGGATATCAGAGGGCTGCAAATAGTATGAGAAAAAATCTGCCTTATGAACATCAGGCAATTCGCTAAAGCGGAGAATCTATCTCCGACAGACACGTAGGATTAATGGAAGAAGCTCAGTGGGGAGCGCATCAAATAGCAATAACCTAGAAATGATGTCCCGTTAAATGCGTGCGCAGAAGTAGTTGCGCTTTCTCAGGCCTAGAGGATTATCAGCTGCTACAACCTGAAAAGGATCGGAGCCACACGTAGTAATTCATCGCGGCAGCGTAAGAGCTCCCCGGGCTTCGGCTATCGGCGTATGTCCGACTCACTAGCCTGGGCGATTCTCGATTGCGACGGCTCAGACAGCTCCTAATCGGCTGCAACTTTTCCCGCCACATTAGCATCTGGTGACCGCGCTCAATTGCCCCTTGTTCGAGTGTTCTTCATTCTCGCCCGCTGCATTTTCCTGGACGCGCTCCTTGGTCGTGATCGTTATGTGCCATTTTTCTGCACTCATATGGCGGGCTGCGTCAGATGCTTTACTGTCTATGCAGCACCCATTTCCGACAAGCAAAATAGTCACGAATACACTGCCAATAACCGATAATGAGGCAAACATTAAGCAAACGACATCTACCTCCAGGCATCGTTTGGTAGTCAAAAAACGGCCAGTCAGCTAGAAAATAGGACATGGGGGAATCCGCCTTAGATTACCCATAGCGGCTTTGCATTGGAGGCTACGGCTTATCGCCCAGAAGCGGGCTATGTGACGAGGATATTAGATGAGCGCGAAATACATCAAACAAGAAATGGAGAAACAACTTGAGTCCGCACGAGATGCTGTGGTGGATGAAGTGAGTTTCATCAATTTTCTGAATGTACTCTCCGCAGACTGGTTCGCAGAAACTGAATTACACGCGGCTTTACTTCCATCACCATACTCTTCGGGTATATTGGGCTGGAAGAACGGCAATATCGGTGCATTTCTAAATGCCTCCGTTCGTTGGGTGGAGAATTCAAGAAATGGTCCCCATTTCTACGAAGTTTCAATAAATCCCTGGCGTAAGGTTGCCGATATCCTGTTAATGGGGAAGACTTACGAATAGGATGGAATATCTTCTCCCAGCCAAGAGTAGGCATTCTGCAATGGTGAAACGCCAGCTACAATTTGTCTTGGTTCATACGCTTTTCCAACTCTGCCGCAGCTTCCCTCCGTTCGCTATAGCGATCGGTCAGATATTGTGAGATATCCCTGGTCAGCAGGGTGAACTTGATCAGCTCCTCCATTACGTCGACGACTCTTTCGTAGTAGGGCGAGGCTTTCATCCTGCCTGCGTCATCAAACTCTTGGTACGCTTTGGCGACCGAAGACTGGTTTGGAATCGTCAGCATCCGCATCCAACGGCCGAGCACACGCATCTGATTAACCGCATTGAAAGACTGCGAGCCGCCCGATACTTCCATGACGGCGAGAGTCTTTCCCTGAGTGGGGCGAATCGCCCCTTGCGACAACGGAATCCAGTCGATCTGGGCTTTCATGATGCCGGTCATGGCGCCGTGGCGTTCGGGTGAGCACCAGACCATCCCCTCGGACCAGTTGGCCAGGTCGCGCAACTCTACAACTTTCGGGTGCGTATCCGGCTCGCTGTCCGGTAAAGGCAGACCACGCGGATCGAAAACCTTGACCTCACTGCCAAATGCCTCCAGTAGGCGGGCCGCCTCCATCGTCAACAGTCGGCTATATGAGCGCTCTCTGACGGAGCCGTAAAGCAGGAGGAAGCGCGGCCGATGGCTAGATACGCCGAGTCCTTTGAAATCGCTAGTCGCCGGGACTTGAAACTCGCCTGCCGCGATGTTCGGCAGATCACTGAGCCGGTGCGACACGTTGCCCCTCCGCGTTCACTACGACTTCACCATCCTCCTTTGTGAATGTGCCCTGCTGCGGATTGGAGAGGATATCCAGCACCAACTCCGACGGGCGGCACAAGCGAGTACCGTTGGTTGTCACCACAAACGGCCGGTTGATCAGGATGGGGTGCGCCAGCATGGCATTCAGCAGTTGGTCGTCCGTGAGATTGAGCTTATCCAGGCCCAGCTCCGCGTAGGGCGTGCCCTTTTGGCGAATCGCCTCGCGTACGGTCAGGCCGGCATCTTTGATCATCTTTGCCAGTTGCTCCCGGCTTGGCGGATGCTGCAGATATTCAATGACAGTTGGCTCTTCCCCGCTATTGCGGATCATGGCCAGAGTGTTACGGGATGTACCGCAAGCAGGATTGTGAAAGATGGTGGTCATGGCGTTTCCAGGGTGATGTGTCAGGTTCTATTGGAGGCGGATCGCCAGCGCTGCGAGCGTGACCAGCAGCACTGGCATCGTGAGTACAGCACCGACGCGGAAGTAGTATCCCCACGAGATGTGGAGTTTCTTTTGGTCCAGCACGTGGAGCCAAAGCAAGGTCGCCAAGCTACCGATTGGCGTGATCTTCGGCCCGAGATCGCAGCCGATCACGTTGGCGTAGACCATGGCTTCGCGTACCGTGCCATGCGCCGTTGCGGCGTCTATGGATAGTGCACCGACCAGCACGGTCGGCATGTTGTTCATGATGGAAGACAGAATTGCCGTCAGGAAGCCAGTCCCGAGTGTTGCGATCCAGAGTCCATGCTCCGCCAGACCATTCAGTACCTGTGTCAGCAGATTCGTCAGGCCCGCGTTACGCAGGCCATAGATCACCAGGTACATGCCCAATGAGAAGAAGACGATCTGCCATGGTGCGCCCTTGATCACATCTCTCGTCGCGATCACATGCCCCCGCGCGGCCACGGTAAAAAGAATCAACGCACCGGCGGCTGCTACCACGCTGATGGGAACACCCAGGCCTTCTAGCAAGAAGAAGCCTAAGAGGAGCAGCACAAGCACCCACCAACCAGCCGTAAAAGTGGCCTTGTCGCGTATAGCCGCAGCCGGCGCTGCTAGCTGCGAAAGGTCGTAGTTCTTTGGAATATCCTTGCGGAAGAAGATAGCGAGCGCCAGGAGCGTAGCGGCTACCGCGGCCAGGTCGACCGGAATCATGACACCGGCATACTGAGCAAAGCTAAGCTTGAAGTAGTCCGCCGAAACGATGTTGACCAGGTTCGACACCACCAGCGGCAAGCTGGCTGTATCCGCAACGAAGCCCGCCGCCATGACGAATGCCAGGGTCGCTTGCGGCGAGAACCGCAGCGCCTGAAGCATAGCGATGACGATGGGCGTCAAGATCAGAGCGGCACCGTCATTGGCAAAGATCGTCGATACTGTGGCACCCAGCAGCACCAACAATACGAACAGGCAGTGGCCGTTACCTTTTCCCCAGCGAGCCACATGAAGCGCCGCCCATTCAAAAAAACCAGCCTTGTCCAGCAGCAGGCTGATGATGATGATGGAAATGAAGGTCGCAGTGGCATTCCAGACGATGTGCCAAACCGTTGGAATATCAGCCCAATGGATTACGCCCAAGGGCAACGCCACGGCTGCGCCCCCGCAAGCGCTCCAACCGATGCCCAGACCCCGGGGCTGCCAAATGACCAGCACCAAGGTAATCAGGAAAATGAAAAACGCTACCAGCATGCTTACTCCGCCTCAAGTAGCAGCAGCTGATGGTGGACAGCATGCACTAACTGGAGAGCAGGGATTGCCACCGCAGCAGTTCTCGGTGAGAAAGCCGAGAACCTCGTTCATGACGTCGTAATTGGCGGCATAGATGACGAAACGCCCCTCCTGCCGCGACGTCACCAGGCCTGCGTGTGACAGCTCCTTCATGTGAAAGGACAGCGACGATGGTGCGATGTCCAGCACCTCGCCAATCTTGCTCGCTGCACAGCCGTTCGGCCCGACCTGAACCAGATGGCGAAAGATGCCCAGACGCGACTCTTGGGCCAACGCGCTAAGCGCGGCGATAACGGATTTTGTTTCCATGGCCTGCCTCATTAATTCAATATTTCAATTATTATTGAAATGATAGGCATGTGCAATAAAATTTTCCGCACCAAACCAATATCCGCTGCTGCAAAAATCTGCCACTCAGGCCTGTGGAAGACGCACGCGGAGATCAAACGCTGCCTGATTACCTTCGTGACAATGCCCGAGATTATTGATGCCCACCGCATCACCGGAGAAGATTGCTTTCTTGTTCGGATCCCGGTTGAAGAGATGGCGCAGCTGGAAGCCGCTATCGACACCTTGGCAAAGTTTGGGCCCGTTACTACTTCAGTAATTTTGGCAAGTTACCCATCGAAAGCTATTGTCGCGAGAACTTGAATCTGATTTATCATCGGGTCTGTGATAACTATGATCCAAGTCCTCAGCAGATCTTCGTCTACGCTCTTGAGATATTCTATTCGGCCAAAAAAAGTTGTTCCGCAACGGAGAAAAAATGCTTGAATTACGACCCAGCTGTGAATGCTGCGATAAAGACCTCCCGCCAGAATCGACTGAGGCAAGGATTTGTTCCTTCGAGTGCACCTTCTGTACTGATTGCACTATCGATATATTGAAAGGCAGTTGCCCTAATTGCGGCGGCGAACTGGTCGCACGTCCTCGAAGGCCCGTGGAAAAGCTCGTGAATAGTCCGGCAACGACTGAGCGAGTGTTCAAGCAAGGCGGTTGTAAAGGGAGTGCTTAAAGGTACGCGACAAGCCGCTCTGCGTAGATTCTGGACGGCTGTGACCGTTCCCACCACGGCAACCTGCTATGTTGACCAAAATAGCCAGGCTTGACTGACCTGAGACGATTTTTCTAATCACCGATACTTGCGTTATCTATGCTAACGCCAAGGAAAACTCACTGAAGAATGCATTTACGGACGAACAGATCATCAGCATCTTGAAGGAAGCCAAGAGCAGATGGATTCCGACAGTAGATCTGTGGCAAACGGCACAACATTACGGAGCACGCCTTTTACCGCTGCAGAAATAAGTTTTGCGGTATAGATGTCTCGCGTGCGTGGTGACTCAGAAATCTAGAATCCGAAAACGACAAGCTTAAACGCTTAGTAACCGAGCAGTTGCTGCTAATGGCTTGAAGTGGGCAAACCGAAAATGATGGCCACCGCGGTCGGCACGAAGCGTTAGAAGGCCTTACATGACGGGAGCTATCGCAGCACAAGGCATGTCGTTATTTGGACTTGAGCCGACGGGTGGCGGAAGAACAATACAGGCACTACCTCGAAATGCACTGACATCAACATTACCGCAGGAACAGCTACCAAAATTAAAGTCGCTAGTAACTATAAAAACGATAAGGCTCTCACCAGTACTCAGTCAAAACTACATTTGAGCTGGCATCTTGTAGAGCAGCCATCCGCATAACAGCGCGAGCGCAAAAGCCAAAGCTCTCAGCGAGATTACCTCCCTTTGAGCACGTCCGAAAGATGCACCCTTTTCAATGCAAGCCGGACATCCAAGTTGATGTTGCATTCTTTCACTGTGTGCTTTCACCACCTCTGGTACCGCAACCGGACTTGCTTTGGCAGAACCAGCCGAAATCCATTCCTCTAGCGTTTCTTTCACGGTCGAATAATGCTCAATCGGGAGCTCGCGGAAATATCGAATTCCAAAGTCTTTCATGAAGACCTTATAAATTTCGACTTCCTTTTCACCGGAAATGGCAGACCATTCTTTAACTAATACGTTGATTCTTTTCCGCTGGAATTCAGTGATCCTTGGAGGATCTTCCGCGTCTATTACCTCACTCGAATTCCGAGTACCAATGTTCGTTGGGCCACTGATACTATGCACATTCCCATTGATGAGCTGAGAAACGTTTCCGCGAATATTAATTTTCCCTACCATTACCACCCTACTTCGTAAAAATAACCCTCAACCCAGCCATCTATCACATTGAAGAGGCACTGTTCTATTTCATGACTTTTTCTTAGACGGGGCTTTGACCATCCGAGGTCCCACTACCTTCTTAAAGGTCTCACCGTGGATTTGTTGTCCGACGCCACCGTGAATGGTTATGTTGGATCGATTTTTTGGAGCGGAAGGAGGTGTATCAGCGTCGCTCGCTCCTTCGACCACGCCAAGAACGCGCGCCTTGGCGCGAAGATCAAGTTTTCGATAGCCGTCTAAAAGCTCTTCCTCATCGTCCGAAAGTGATCCAACGGACAACTTTCCAGTAAACAGAAAAAGCACGTCAATTCCTGCGTCGGATAACCGCTGCAGGTAATCGGAATCAGGTTTTCTTGAGCCGTTCTCATAGTTGAGCTGAGTATCTCGAGTGACGCCGCCAAGCTGTGCAAACTTGTCTTGGTTTAGCCCCAAACGCTTCCGCTCGCCTTTAAGCCGGGTTTTGAAATCTTCCATACGACCACAAATATGTTTGACATGTAGGCGTTCGCCCACTATATTTACGTCATTGCTAAGTGACGTGTACAACGATTATCCCATATGCCTACCCTCTCCAAGCACGTATGCCGCCCGCACACCGATACTTCGGTGGCCGTTACCTTCCGCCTTGAAGCTGATGAAGAAGAACGACTGGCTGAGCTGGCCCGCCAGGATCTGCGCACACGCTCGTCCTTTGTGCGCCTGCTGATATTGCGCGGCATGGCCGCCTACGACAAAGACGTCAAGGCCGGACGGGCTTGAACATCGGAGACCGCCATGTACGACGATCCCCGTAAAATCCGTCACCGCCGCATCGTTGTGCGCGTCAACGACGACAACTACGACATCATGAAAGCCCTGGCGCAGTACCAAGGCGAAAACCTGGCCACCTTGGCCCATGATCTGCTGATGCATCAGGCCATCGCCCTGGCGCAATCCTATTCGATGCCGATCTTATCCGAGCAGAACGTGCAAGCCAAGGCGCTCACGAGCCACTTTTCAGTGCCTCGCAATGCCTGATATCGAATTACCGTTGACCCATCCTGCGTTAGTCGAAGCCCTGGAAGTGATCATGAATCGTGAGGGCTTCGACACGATTGAACAAGCAGCCGAGTTCGTCATGGCCCAATCTGTTCGAGAAGGTATCAAACGTATTACAGGCAAGGGGCGTGCACTCTATGCCATCAAGGGAAAGAAAACAACATGCGTGTAATCAGCCTGCCGTGCCCTCATTGCCAAAGCGCTGTACGTGCAGCCAAAAGCCGGACCATGTCTACGCTGATGAAGGAAATCACCTATCGATGCCAAAACGTCGATTGCGGCCATACCTTCGTGGCCACGCTGGAGATTTCTCGTACCGTGTCCATGTCCGCGATGCCCAATCCCGAGGTGAGCCTTCCTATCTCGCCCCGTGCGTACCTTGCACCCCAAGGAACAGGCGCTGCCTGACTTGCTGGTGACCGCCTAGCCGGTCACTGAACCCCAAATTGACTAAGACCTGTCGTGCGCCGCTTGGCGCACGCGGGATTCGCTCACCCTAAAGAAACCTCACCATGGCTCTCGATCAGCAACCGGCCGTCCTTGCCCTCGCCTCGCTGCGGCTTCGCCTGGGCGACGACATCAAAGAATTTCAGTGCGCCCAGCGCATGCTGATGCGCAAAGCCGTGCTGCAGGACGAACTGCAGTGGAATGTGATCTGGCAAGGGAAGAGCGTTATTTCAGCTCGCCTCGTCCAGCGCTTGCAGCGCCTCGGTGGCCTGATGGGAGCATGGTAATGCGTACTGTGATCGCTCATGGCATCGCTGTGCTGTTGCTGCTTGCTCCCTCACTTCTGGCGGCTCTCGGGCTGGTGAAAGGGTAATGATGCGCGGTGCACGAATCAAGGACCATGCGTCATTCCGTCCGGCATCAGACCTGCTGCGCGAGCGCGCGGCATGGGTGCCCACGCCTCCGGGTAATGAAGCTGCCAAGGCCGAACTAGAGAAATCCATTTCTCTACTGCGCAACCGGCGGCGGCCCAATCTCCAAACCGGGATTGCCTATTCCTGGGCAGCGATGCCCAAGCCAGTGCGTCGCCACATCCTCGCTCTGGCGGGATTCTCGGCGGATCGCTGGGAATGCCCTATTCACTCCTTCACCGAAGCTGAACGCCTGGCCATGCGCCATGCCGTGCTGCGTGCCATTACGACGTATGAAAGAGCCCTCAATGCAGTCTAGAACAGTGGATGCGAAGACACGACGTCGCCATCGGGCTTTCGTCGAGTCGCAGCAGTTTGCCGGGGAGCTGGCACGTATTCCGCTGAAGTGGCGCGGACGTGTCGTGAGCCAGGCGCTGGAACTGATGTCGGTATGGCACTGGAACAAGATTTTTGAGCCGGTCGCCGTTCAGTTCGTCCGCGAATTCGCTGAGCAGTATGTGCCTGCCGGCGTGGATCTGTCGCAGGATGATGCCGATATTTGCGCTACGGCCGAGAAAGTCGCCGAGAACGTCAAGAAGATCTTGTGGAAGGCGATTTCTGACACCCACGCACGCGACCTCATCGAACAAGAATGCAGCGACTACGGCATTGATATGCCGGAAGTCGACGATGATGACCTGAGCGCCATCATTGCGCGTGTGGTGGATCCGCGCTGGTGGCGCAGGCAATTGCGCAAGGTGGTCGGCCGTGCCTTTGAGGGTGGCAATATTCGCTTGGGCTATGTGCACTATCACGGCGAGCCCTATGCCAGTAATGACGCCGTACTGTCGCGCCTGGCACAGAACCGGAGAAATGCCGCCGCTCTGGAAGCGACGATTGTGCGCAATGAGGCCGGCCAAGAATTCAGCATTGCTGAGCTGGCCGAGAAGACGACTGCCAATAAGACCATCCGTCGCGGCGAACTCATGCTGCGCATCAATGGTTTCGAGACCATCGCAAAGGAGTGCAACGATCAGGGCCTGTTCCTCACTTGGTCTTGCCCATCGCGCTTCCATGCGACGCTGCATACGGGTAAGCCGAATCCGAAGTATGACGGTTCGGACCCGCGCACGGCCAATCGATACCTGGGCAAGATGACTGCGCTGGCGCGTTCGGCGCTGGCCCGTCGCGGTATCGGCCTGTACGGCTTCCGTATTGCCGAACCGCATCACGATGGATGCCCGCACTGGCACATGCTGGTGTTCGTGCGCGCACTGCAGGATTACACCACGCCGCACGTCAAGGACGTGGCCAGCCGCGCTATCCGCGTCATGAAGAGATACGCCTGGCGCGTGGATCGCGGCGAGCCTGGCGCATTCAAGCGCCGCCTGGATGTGAAGCGTATTGACTGGTCAAAAGGCAGTGCTGCGGGCTATATAGCTAAGTACGTGGCCAAGAACATCGATGGCGTCGCCGACCACAAGACCAAAGAAGGCTATCTCATCACTACCGATATGGCGGGGGACCGTGAGCTGACGCCCTCGGCCCGTGTGGAAGCCTGGGCGGCTCGCTGGGGTATTCGCCAGTTCCAGCAATGGGGTGGCGCACCGATCAGCGTCTGGCGCGAACTGCGCCGAGTGCCGGCAGACATGGTCAAACAGGCTCCTCCGGCTATGGCCGCTGCATGGGATGCGGTGCAAAAGGTCGAGGGTGAGAAGCGTGCATGCTGGGCGAGCTACCTACGTGCGCAGGGCGGCGCGCTGGTGAAGCGTGACGATCTCATGGTCACGCTTGCGAAGGAAACCAAGACTGTGTCCGGCCGCTATGAAGAGTGCGAACGTGTCATGCCCTATGGCGTGCAATGCCGCCAGATGGCCGGGGTAGTCTTTAAATCCGTTCGGCATACATGGACGCCAGTTCAAGGGCACGACGCCCGCACATCGGCGGGTTCGGGGTTCCCTTGGACTCGTGTAAATAACTGTACGCAGCCCGCCGCACCTGACTTTGCGGCCGATGTCTCCTTCGAACCGAAGACGGCGCCAGCGCCGGTCATGTTCAAGCCCGACCAGGCCGCGCAGATTGATCAGGCCTGGCTTTCCCTCGGCGCATGCCCCTGGCCCCGGCCGGCGGTCGATGACAGGCCAGCGTGGGCAGCACCGGCTATGACGGCAGAAGAACAGCGCCAGGCCCTTGCCTCATGGGATGCCATCAAGGCATGTCCATGGCCACGCATGGTGCCGCTGCCGGACAAGTCACCGCGTCACGGGACGCCGCGCCAGGTCACGGACTGGCGCGCTGGCCGGCTCGACGTGACAGAACTATCGATAGATCCCAACCCAACGAAAGGGAACGCCCCATGACCGCGTTTCGTGTCGTCGTGCGCACTGCTAGCGCACGCCATTCCTACACCGCCATCGCAGCACATAGCTGCGACGTGATCGCCGCCGCCGTCGATCGCTTTGGCGTGTGTTCTGTAACGGCCACCAAGGAGAAGAAGCAATGAATGCACCCGTGAAATTTGATGTGATCGCCGCTACCATCGCCCACCCGCGCGACTTCGTGCTACAGCCTCCGCAATCCCTGGACCGCATCACGTTTAGCACTCCCGACGACGGCGTGCTGGCTGGATACGTGTCGGTGATCCGTCAGCACCTGGGCAATGGGGAACGATTTGCCTGGGTGGAGCTGGATAACGAACTGGCAGGCCAATTCCGTGGTGTGCCACTGGCCGACATCATCGGCTGCGACGACGCTGGTGCGATCCGGCGCCACGCTACTGATGATAGCTGCATACGTCATCTTTGCCTGAGCGACTACAGCAGCCGGCTGCGCCGTGAAATCGGGCGTGGGGAACCGCGGTCATGAGTGATCTTTTTCTTGATGATGCAAGCTTGGATCGTCTGACCGGTATTCGGCGCGGCACAACCCGTGCCGGCGTCAAGCAATCAAAGTACCAGCTCCAGGCCGCGTTCCTACGAGAAGTTGGCATTCCATTTATCTCGAATGCTCGCGGTCAACCGGTGGTACTAGTGTCGGCGGTAGAATCCCGCCGCACAGCCGAAGCACCGCGAACCGGATGGAAACCAGCTGCAATAGGGGCGTAATATGGGCCGCAAGCCGTCAAAAAACTCAAACCTTCCAAGGGGCATGCGTGCACGTGTACAACGTAGCGGCACCATCTACTATTACTACGAAATCGGGGGTGAGACGAGAAAAGAAATCTCGTTGGGCTCTAATTACGTCGAAGCCGTTCGCAAATGGGCGGAGCTGGAAGCAGCTCCGCCGGTCATCGTTACGAAGGTAGTGACTTTTCGCTATGCATGTGAGGTGTACCAAAAAAAGTACCTGATCGAGAACGCACCGAAGACCCGCGAGGAGAAGTTGCGGCAGCTTGAAACACTGTTAGAGTTCTTCGACAATCCACCCGCACCTCTCGCTGAAATAAAGCCTATCCATGTCAAACAGTTCCTCGCCTGGCGAGTGCAGCGCACGCAAGAATCTCTGCGCAAGAAAGGCGAAGCCGTAGAAGGTAATGAAGGCCGCGTCGCAGCAAATCGCGAAAAATCGCTTATCTCGCACATCTGGAATGCAGCACGTGCCGAAGGATTGACCGACCTCCCCAACCCATGCGCGGGGATCAAATCATTCCGTGAAGTTGGGCGCGATACATACGTCTACGATGATGCATTCCAGGCTGTTTGGGAAAAGGCGGACCTACCTACTCGGGAGGCGATGGATCTAGCCTATCTGACAGGTGGTCGTCCTGCGGATCTATTGAAGATAGATGAAATGCACTTGCGCGATGGTGACATCGAGATTCGGCAGAACAAGACCGGCCATAAGTTACGGATCGCCATCAAAGGTGAACTCTCCGCCCTGATCGACCGTATTCGAGCACGAAAACGTGCGATAACAGGAGTGGTGGTATCCACCAAACTCTTAGTAAACGAGGAAGGCCAGCCACTGAGCAAATACGCTTTGAGGTTCAGATTCGATGCGGCGCGCTCGGCCGCGGGACTTAGCGGGCACGAATTCCAATTCCGAGATCTGCGCGCAAAGGCTGCGACCGATAAAACTGACAAGACCAAAGATATTCGCAAGGCTCAGCAGCAGCTTGGGCATACCAGTATCACGATGACGGAAACATACGTCAGAAAGAGACGGGGTCACAAGGTCTTGCCCACCAAATAAACAAGCCGCCATGATTGGCGGCTTATTTTTTCTCTGCAGAGGTGCTTTTGCCAGGGTTCTCCAAGTTCCAAACATGAAGAATGGCCCATGCTATCGCGTGGGCAATAGCCGCTTCAGCCGAAATAAAAATGCCAGAGATCGACTCGGCCAGTAGTTTTGTCAGCTCACCGCTTCGGACTACGATCTCTCCCGTGCGCCATTTACCATCATCCGCACATGAGACGGTCACGCGATAGCAATTTGGGGACGTCGAACTGCTCAGCTCAAAAATTTCAGTTTGCATTTCCTGACACCAATGAAGAGCCAAACGCTCAACTTTCTTGCAAAAATAATCGCACGAAAATGTCAGGATGTCGTGCAAAAGATTACGCGAGTGTTTTTCGACAACATGCGCTAAGTGTAAAAATTGCGAAGCAAAATCGGAATTGCGAAGCAAAATAAAAAGGCTCTCCGGTCGGAGAGCCTTTTAAATACTGGTGCTGGCTGCAGGACTTGAACCCGCCACCCCCTGATTACAAGTCAGGTGCTCTACCAGATGAGCTAAGCCAGCAAAACTTGAGCCCGCGATTATAGCCTACTTGATCCGGGTCAGTACAGGTCGCCCACCTTTTTTCGGTGGTTCCGGATCGTCATCGTCCTTTGAGCCAGTATCTGCAGACTTCTTCTCGGGTTCGGAAACGGGGACCGAGGACAGTGCCGGGGCTGGGGCGACGATTTCAGACACAGGTGCGTCCTGAGGATTGTCCTCACCAGCGGCAACCGGGGCTTCAAAGGCCATGCCCTGGCCGTTTTCACGGGCATAGATGGCGATGACGTTTTCTACCGGGATCATGATGTCGCGCGAGACACCGCCAAAGCGGGCGCTGAAATGGATGCTGTCGTTCTCCATCTTCAAGCCGCTGGTGGCCTCGAAGCTGATGTTCAGTACGATCTCGCCATTCTTGACGAACTGCATCGGCACGCGCGTGCGGCTGTCGACGACCACGGCAATGTGCGGCGTATAACCGTTGTCGGTGCACCACTCGTAGATGGCGCGCAGCAGGTAGGGCTTGGTGGAGACTTCTTGCATGACTATGTGGTGTGCGATGCGCGGCATGCCCGCATCTGCCGGCTGAGCCGGGGTGAAACTGCAAATCGGACTGCAGGTGGAACACGCTGCGCGCCCATGAATGGCAGACGCGCAGCGGATACTCCGGAATGCGGCTTAACGACGCATCACCTTCTCGGACGGGGTCAGCGCCTCGATGTAGGCCGGACGCGAGAAGATGCGCTCGGCATACTTCATCAGCGGGGCAGCAGTCTTGGACAGCTCGATACCGTAATGATCCAGGCGCCACAACAGCGGTGCCAGTGCCACGTCCAGCATGGAGAACTCGTCACCCAGCATGTACTTGTTCTTCAGGAACAGCGGTGCCAGTTGGGTCAGGCGGTCGCGAATCTCGTTGCGCGCCTTCTCCTGGTTCTTTTCGGCAGCCTTGGACTTTTCGTTTTCCAGCGTGTGCACGTGGACGAACAGTTCCTTTTCGAAATTGAACAGCATCAGGCGGGCACGGGCGCGCATCAGCGGGTCGGCCGGCATCAATTGCGGATGCGGGAAACGTTCATCGATGTATTCGTTGATGATGTTCGATTCGTACAGCACCAGGTCACGTTCGACCAGGATCGGCACTTGGCCGTAGGGGTTCATGACCGAAATGTCTTCCGGCTTGTTGAACAGGTCCACGTCGCGGATCTCGAAATCCATGCCCTTTTCGAACAGGACGAGACGGCAACGTTGCGAAAATGGGCAGGTCGTGCCCGAGTAGAGAACCATCATTTTTTCAGAGCCCTAAAAACAAAAGGGGGGCGAGACGCATAACGCTCACCCCGGTACGCAATTCCGCAAAACCGCGCGGATACGTGATTGTACGTTTTTACTTGATGTTCTTCCAATAGGACGCGTTCAAACGCCACGCCAATACCGAGAAGATGCCCAGGAACAACAGAACCCAGACCCCAAGTCGCTTGCGCGTATTCTGCGCCGGCTCACCCATCCATTGCAAATAGGCAACGAGATCGGCGACGTTGTTGTCATATTCCGCCGTGCTCATCTTGCCGGGCTTGACCTGCTCGAAGCCGGCAAACTTGTGGGTGGTCTTGTTGGCGTCGTGGGGATCCTTCTCATCGACGAACTTGGCCTTGCGGATTCCTTGCAATTCCCACAACACATGAGGCATCCCGACGTTGGGGAAGAGCATGTTGTTCCAGCCGGTGGGACGACTGTCGTCCGTATAATAACTGCGCAGGTAGGTATAAATCCAGTCCGGACCGCTGCCCGCCTCCGAGGCCTTGGCACGCGCAATCACCGACAGGTCCGGTGGTGCGGCGCCAAACCAGGCCTTGGCATCCTGCGGCGACATCGAAATCTTCATCAGGTCGCCGACTTTTTCCCCGGTAAACATCAGGTTGTTCTTGATCTGGTCCTCACTCAGGCCGATATCACGCAGGCGGTTGTAGCGCATCGCGGAGGCCGAATGGCAATTCAGACAATAATTCACGAACAACTTGGCACCGTTTTGCAACGACGACACGTCCTTGGTCCGGTCCGGGGCGTGATCCAGCGGAAAGCCCCCTTCGTTGGCGCAGGCCAGCGCTGGCAGCAAGGCCAGCGCGGCAATCACTTTCTTGAGCAATGTCATGTTCTTGTCCTTTGGCGGCTGGCTTAGTGCGGGTGGTAGACGACGCGCTCGGGAACCGTCTTGAAGGTACCGGCAGCACTCCACCAGGGCATCAGCAGGAAGAAGCCGAGGTAGATGAAGCTGCACACCTGCGAGACGGTGGTGCCGATGGCCGTCGGAGGTTGCACGCCGAGATAGCCAAGGATGACGAAGGCGATGCCAAAGACCAGGTACACATATTTATGCCAGCTTGGGCGGTAGCGGATGGACTTGACCTGTGACTTGTCCAGCCACGGCAGGCCGCCCAGGATCACCACCGACAGGCCCATCAGGACCACGCCCCAGAACTTGGCGTCGAACACCAGCATGCCGGCAATGATCACCAGACCGATGACGATGGCAGCGATCTTCAGTTTTGCGGTCAGGCGCGACTTGATGACCAGCAGTGCCACGTAGGCTGCCACGCCAGCGATGAGCCAGCCCATGAAGTCCGCCGTGGTCGCACGCAGGATCGAGTAGAACGGCGTGAAGTACCACACCGGGGCGATGTGCGGCGGGGTCTTGAGCGAGTCTGCCGGGATGAAGTTGTTGTATTCCAGGAAGTAGCCGCCCATTTCAGGTGCGAAGAACACCACCGCCGAGAACACCATCAGGAAGATCGACACGCCGAAGATGTCATGCACCGTGTAGTAGGGATGGAACGGCACGCCGTCCAGCGGCACGCCATTGGCATCGGTCTTTTCCTTGATTTCCACGCCGTCCGGGTTGTTCGATCCCACTTCGTGCAGCGCGATGATGTGGGCGACCACCAACCCGATCAGCACCAGCGGAATGGCGATCACGTGGAAGGAGAAGAAGCGGTTCAGGGTGGCGTCGGAAACGACGTAGTCGCCGCGGATCAGCAGCGACAGGTCAGGGCCGATGAAGGGAATGGCACCAAACAGGTTCACGATCACCTGCGCGCCCCAGTAGGACATCTGTCCCCAGGGCAGCAAGTAACCGAAGAATGCTTCACCCATCAGGCATAGGAAGATCCCCACGCCGAACAGCCACACCAGTTCACGCGGCTTGCGGTAGGAGCCGTACAACAGGCCCCGCACCATGTGCAGGTAGACCACGATGAAGAAGGCGGAAGCGCCGGTGGAGTGCATGTAGCGCACCAGCCAGCCCCAGGGTACATCGCGCATGATGTATTCGACCGAGGCGAAGGCCAGGGTGGCATCCGGCTTGTAGTGCATCACCAGGAAGATGCCGGTGACGATCTGGATCACCAGCACCAGCAGGGCGAGCGAACCGAAGATGTACCAGAAGTTGAAATTCTTCGGTGCGTAGTATTCGGACAGATGGGCTTTCCAGGTAGCGGTCAGTGGAAAGCGGGAATCGACCCAGTTCAGGGCCTTGGCTGCGACCGGCGCGTCATCCGGCAGCTTCTTTTCGTGAAATGCTCCCATGATCAGGCCTCCCCTTTCTCGTCCTTGCCGATGACGAGCTTGTTTTCGCCTTCAAACATGTAGCGCGGGACCTGCAGGTTGTCCGGCGCCGGCTTGTTCTTGTACACGCGTCCAGCCAGGTCGAAGGTCGAGCCGTGGCACGGGCACAGGAAACCGCCGTGCCAGTCGTCCGGAAGCGAGGGCTGGGGGCCGCTCTGGAAGCGCGAACTGGGCGAGCAACCCAGGTGCGGGCAGATACCCACCACGACCAGGATGTCTTTGCGCAGGGAACGCCACTCGTTGAGGGCGTAGTCGGGAGTTTCGGAGAAATCGGTGCGCTTGGAATTGGGATCGGCCACCTCGCCATCGGTCTTCTTGAGGGACTCGATCATTTCGGGTGTACGCTTGAGAATCCAGACTGGCTTGCCGCGCCACTCGACGGTGCGCATCTCACCGGGAACAAGTGAAGAAATATCCACTTCCACCGGTGCACCCGCAGCCTTGGCACGTTCAGAAGGTTGCAGGGTGGAGACAAACGCTCCAGCGGTGGCCAAACCCGCTACACCGCCGGCCGCACAAGTCGCAACAAGCAAACCTCGTCGACTTGCGTCGACCTGATTCTCGTCAGTCATAAAGACCCCAATCTCCAAATGTAAGTTAGCGTGGACCTTCTAAGTGACCCTCATGCAACTTTTCGATTATATATAAGCTGAATAGGGTTTTGTAGCTAACGGCCGGTATGGTACAGGCTGGCAAAAATCGACATTTGACGCAGCGCAACCCATTGTCAATCTGCTCTTTTTATCGGTTTTCTTGCAGTGCGGCGTCAGCGCTTGTCCGATTTACTTTTGACGGCGGGCAGGATATAACCCGTTGTAAGCCCGCCTCATGTTTAAACAGCAACTTTCAAAGGAGAAACCAGGGATGAGCATGCTCAAGGATTTTCGCGCCTTCGCGATCAAGGGAAACGTGGTCGACCTGGCCGTCGGTGTCATCATCGGGGGAGCCTTCGGCAAGATCGTCAGTTCGCTGGTGGAGGATATCATCATGCCCCTTGTCGGCAAGATCTTCGGCGGCCTGGATTTCGCGAACTACTACCTGCCCCTCAACGGCCAGGCCTACGGCATGCCGCTGGCCGAAGCCAAGAAGGCCGGCGCCGTCTTTGCCTATGGCAACTTCCTGACCATCCTGATCAACTTCCTGATCCTGGCGTTCATCATCTTCCAGATGGTCCGCGCCATCAACAAGGCCCGCGACTTGGCCAGCAAGCATGAGGAAGCCGCACCGGCGGCCCCCGCACCGACACCCGAAGATGTGCTGCTGCTGCGCGAAATTCGCGATTCGCTCAAGAAGCAGGGCTAAGCGCCGCGCCGGGACAAGCCGCCGCGCAGGGCAGGCAGCCTACACCGGATTGTCGATGTCGATGAAACGGTGCTCGATGCCGAAGTGCGCCGCCACATGTTCACCCAGAGCCTGGATGCCGTAACGCTCGGTGGCATGGTGGCCGGCGGCGAGGTAGAGGGTGCCGGTCTCGCGTGCCAGATGCACGGTCGGTTCGGATATCTCCCCGCTGATGTAGACCGAAGCACCGGCGTCGATCGCGTCTCCCAGCATGCCCTGCGCTGCGCCGGTGCACCACGCCACCTTGCCCACCGGCTGCTGCGGATCACCGATCAGCAGTGGCATGCGGCCCAGGCGCTTTTCGATCAACATCACCAGATCGGCAGCCGTCTTCACCGACGACGCATGGCAACGTCCGATCCAGCCGATATCGTTCTCGCCGAAGCGGCCGGTGGCTTCAAAGTCGAGTCGCTTGGCCAGTTGCGCGTTGTTGCCCAGCTCCGGATGTGAATCCAAGGGCAGGTGATAGCCGAAGAGATTGATGTCATGCGCCAGCAAGAGCTTGAGGCGGCGCTGTTTCTGACCGATCACGCGCATATCTTCACCGCGCCAGAAATAGCCATGATGGACCAGGATGGCATCAGCCTGCCAGTCCCTGGCTGCTTCGATCAAGGCCAGGCTGGCGGTGACGCCACTGACCACGCGGGCAATCGTGGTGCGCCCTTCCACCTGTAAGCCGTTTGGGCAATAATCGCGGTATTGCGCCGCGTTAAGCGTCTGTCCCAGATATGCCGAGAACTCATCTCTGTTAATGTGGCGGGTCATCTCTTCCTCATCCGATTTCGAATCAATACCAAGAATTCTTTATGCGACGTTTATGGCTGTTGTTTGCACAGACCGTGACAGTAGGTCTGGCCGTGTGGTTCATTGTAGCGACCTTGAAGCCGGACTGGCTGTCCGGTTCCTTCAGTTCGCGTGCAAGGCCCGCCCAGTCCACGGTCCAGATGCAGGAAGCCACGCCCAATGCACCGGCCCTCGACTCCTATCGCAACGCCGCGCGCCAGGCCATGCCATCGGTGGTGAACATCTTCACCACCACCGAGGCACGCCCTCAGAAGAGTCCGTTCCAGAATGATCCGTTCTTCCGCAAGTTCTTCGGCGACCAGTTCGATGAGCAGCAGCAGGACGACAAGCAGTCCAGCCTCGGTTCTGGCGTGATCGTGAGCCCGCAGGGCTACATCCTCACCAACAACCACGTGGTGGAAGCGGCGGACAAGATCGAAGTGGCCCTGGCCGACGGTCGCAAGGCCAGCGCCAAAGTGGTCGGTATCGATCCCGAGACCGACCTGGCGGTCATCAAGATCGACCTGCCCAACCTGCCGGCCATCACCCTGGGCCATCCGGAAAACAGCTCGGTGGGCGATGTGGTACTGGCCATCGGCAATCCCTTCGGCGTGGGGCAGACGGTCACCATGGGCATCGTCTCGGCGCTGGGCCGCAACCACCTGGGCATCAATACCTTCGAGAACTTCATCCAGACCGATGCCGCCATCAACCCCGGCAACTCCGGCGGTGCACTGGTCGATACCAATGGCAACCTGCTGGGCATCAATACGGCGATCTACTCGCGCACCGGCGGCAATCTGGGTATCGGCTTCGCCATCCCGATGTCGACCGCCAAGACGGTGATGGAAGCCATCATCAGCCATGGCCAGGTGGTGCGCGGCTGGATCGGCGTGGAGCCGCAGGACATCACACCGGAACTGGCCGAGAGCTTCGGACTGGGCAAGAAGACCGGCGCCATCATCGCCGGCGTACTCAAGGGCGGCCCTGCTGATCGCGCCGGCATGCGTCCGGGCGACATCCTGGTGAGCATCGACGGCAAGGTCGTGGCCGATACCACCGAAATGCTCAACGTCATCGCCCAGCTGACGCCGGGCCAGGAAATCGCCATGACGGTACTGCGCAAGTCGCAGGAAACCAAGCTGAACATCACCGTGGGCAAGCGGCCGCCGCCGCCCAAGAGCGATGACAGCGACGAAGAATAAGCGAGGAGAAGCCATCCATGCATGTGCGTGACCTGATCCAGTTCCTGGGTGAACTGTCCGAGAACAACAACCGCGCCTGGTTCGTGATGAACAAGCCGCGTTACGACATCCTGCGTGAGGAATTCCTGGCGCTGACCATCAAGCTGATCGCCGAGATCAGCAAGTTCGATCCGGCCATCGCCGGTTGCAATCCGAAGAAAGCGCTGTTCCGTATCAATCGTGACATGCGCTTCTCGCACGACAAGCGTCCCTACAAGACACATTTTTCGGCGGCCATCACGGCCAGCGGACTGAAGAAGCCCAGCCAGGGCGGCGGCCCGGCCTACTACTTCCACATCAACGAAGCCGGCCAGTTGCTCATCGCCGGGGGCGAGTACATGCCGCCGACACCGCGCCTGCGCGCCATCCGCAACCGCGTCGTGGAAGATGCGGCCGGCTTTACGAAGATGCGCAAGAACAAGAAGCTGACGACCGCCTATGGTGACCTGCAGGAGGAAGGGAAGCTGCAACGTCCACCCAAGGGCTTCGATCCGGCCGGTCCCAATATCGAATATGTGAAGCTGAAGAGCTTCATCGTCTGGTCCGAAGAAGATATCCGCAAGAAGATCCCGGCCGACCTGGGCAAGCACGTGCTGGAGGGTTTCAAGAATGCCTATCCGCTGGTGCAGTGGCTGCGAGATATCCCGCTGGTGAGCACAGAGGAGTAATCCAACGCCTCACCGCATGTACCAAAGACAAAGCCCGCTTCATCAGCGGGCTTTGTCTTTGGGTTGTCATCAGCGTCTGCGCGCCGGCCTACTCCGGGGAGGCGGTACTGCTGGGCTCGGCATCCGGCGCACGCGTGGCACGCTCGAAGATGGGCGCGACCAGCAGGCCGACTTCATAGAGCAACACCAGCGGCACGGCCAGCATCAACTGGCTCATCACATCGGGTGGGGTGACCACGGCGGCCACGATGAAAGCGCCGACGATGACGTAAGGGCGAATCTGCTTCAGCTTGGCCAGCGGCACCAGCCCCATGCGCACCAGCACGATCACGATCACCGGCACCTCGAAGGTGACACCGAAGGCCACGAACATGGTCAGCACGAAGTCGACGTAGCTGTCGATATCGGGCGCTACCGAGACCGACTTGGGTGCGAAGTTGTTGATGAACGGGAAGACCACGCCGAACACGAAGAAATAGCAGAACGCAACACCGGTCACGAACAGCAGCGAAGACGAAATCACCAGCGGCGCGATCAGGCGCTTTTCATGCGCATACAGGCCGGGAGCGACAAAGGCCCACAACTGGTAAAGCACCCACGGCAGCGAAATCAGCACGGCCACCAGCATGGTGACCTTGATGGGGATCAGGAAAGGGGTGATGACGCCGGTGGCGATCATCTTGCTGCCAGCGGGCAGCGCATGGATCATCGGTGCAGCCAGCACGTCGAAGATATGGGCCGCGAACGGCATCATGCACAGGAACACCACCAACACCACCGCAGCCGCCTTGACGATGCGACTGCGCAGTTCGATCAGGTGCGAGATGAAGGTATCTTCGGCCTGGGTGTTTTCTTCAGCCATGGATTCGGAGCATTCTGATGAAGTGAGACGCGCTGCGCCAAATTAGAAGAAACCGGCCGACTTGCCCACGCCTACCGGGCGGCGGTACTTGGCCACGCGGGCGGAGGCAGAGATCACGCGGGTCCTGTGGCCGCTCTGGTGCTTGTACCAGGCCGGGACCCCGGTGGTGCGCGAGAGCTTCTTGCGACGGAAGGCCTTGGCCTTGATCGCCAGCAGCGACGGGTCGGGATTGCGCTTCCAGCTGCTGCCACTGCTGCCGTCACCGTATTCATCCGAACTCTCATCACCGCCATTCCAGGCCGCGTTGATTGAGGATTCGGTGTCGGACATGCTCTTGTGAATGCTGTTGCTGACGTCGCTGGCCGCATCCTGCACGTCCTTCTGCATCTTGCGCAGCTCGTCGAGTTCCATCTCGCGGCTGACCTCGGACTTGACGTCGTTGATGTAACGCTGGGCGCGCCCGAACAGGGTGCCGGCCATGCGCGCCACCTTGGGCAGACGCTCGGGGCCGATCACGACCAGCGCGACCACGCCGATCAAGGCCAGCTTGGTAAGGCCGATATCAATCATGAGTCTGTGTGGACATTAAGAGGACAGCGATGGCGCCTGTAGCGCCTCGAAGACCGGGTTGCCTGCACCGCAGGAGCACAGGCACCCCGAAGCACCCGCCAACCAGGCCGGGCGGACGCCAGCAGATCAGCTGCCGGACTTGTCTTTTTCCTTGGCCTGCACGTCGATGGCGGCTTCCTTCTTGGCCTCTTCTTCGCCTTCGCCGCCCTTGACGCCATCCTTGAAGCCCTTGACTGCCTTGCCCAGGTCGGAACCCATGTTGCTGAGCTTCTTGGTGCCGAAGACCAGCATCACGATCACCAGAACAATCAGCCAATGCCAAATACTGAACGAACCCATTCTCTTCTCCTAAGCGGACATCCCTGCCCTGTGTACGAACAAACCTGCCGGCCCCCGGGCCGGCGAATCCTCATTGTTGCACGAACCGTACCCGCCACGGATGGGGGCCGCCGATGACGTGCATGTGCAGATGGTACACCTCCTGGCCACCATCCGGTCCGGTGTTGATCAGGGTCTTGAAACCACCGGTGGGCTGGCCCTCGGCATCCAGCCCGTAGCCGCAGCCCTGCTCTGCCGCCAGGCGCGGCGCCAGGGCCAGCATCTTGCCCAGCAGTTCGACATGCTGCGCGCCGCAATCGGCCAGCGTGGCCACATGCTGGCGCGGGATGATCAGGAAATGCACCGGCGCCGCCGGGTTGATGTCGTGAAAGGCGATCAGGTCCTCGTCCTCGTAGATCTTCTTCGAGGGAATCTGGCCTGCCGCGATCTTACAGAAAATGCAATTATCCAACGCCGTACTCCTGGGAAACACGGTATGAGGGGAAGTCAATCCTTGCGAGCTGCCTTTTCTTCCAGGCCGGAGAGGCCTTCGCGCCGCGCCAGTTCATTGAGCACATCCTGGGGCTGCAGGTCGAACTGGGCCAGCAACACCATGGAATGGAACCACAGGTCCGCACATTCGTAGAGCACCTTGGACTTGTCGCCGGAGACACGGGCATCCTTGGCCGCCATCACGGTTTCGGTGGCCTCCTCGCCGATCTTCTTGAGGATGGCGTCGTCGCCCTTGGCGAACAGCTTGGCGACGTAGGATTTCTCTGGATTGCCGCCATTGGCCAGCTTGCGCGACTCGATGACTTCGGCCAGTCGCTTCAGGGTTTCACTCATGATGGGGTCTTGTCGCTGTCGACTGGCTTGGGAATGCTCTTGCGCACGCGCTTGGGCTTGGCCGGGGCCGGCTCTGCGGCCGTGGCAGCAGGACCGCCACCGGCGCCAGGAGCCAGGTCCTTGAGGACGGGCTCGACCGTGACCCATTCGCCGCTGTCGGCACTGCCTTCGAACTTCTGGAAAAAGCAGGAATGACGACCGGTGTGACAGGCGATGCCAGCGACCTGCTCGACCTTGAGCAGCACCACGTCTTCGTCGCAATCCAGGCGAATCTCGTGCACCTTCTGGAAGTGACCGGATTCCTCACCCTTGTGCCACAGCTTCTTGCGCGAGCGGCTCCAGTAGACCGCCTGGCCGATCTCGACGGTGCGCGCCAGCGCCTCGCGATTCATCCAGGCGAACATCAGTACGTCATTGCTGCCGACTTCCTGGGCGATCACCGGCACCAGGCCGACTTCGTCCCATTTGACCTTGTTGAGCCATTTGGCGCTGATACTCATGCCAGCCTCATGGAAATGTTCTGATCGGCCATGAAGCGCTTGGCTTCCTGCACGGTGTGCTGGCCATAGTGGAAAATACTGGCGGCCAGGACCGCGTCGGCCTTGCCCTTGGTGATGCCATCGGCCAGGTCCTGCAGGCCACCCACGCCGCCGGAGGCGATCACGGGGATGCTGACCGCTTCCGAGACGGCGCGGGTCAGGTCCAGGTCGAAGCCGCTCTTGGTACCGTCGCGATCCATGCTGGTCAGCAGGATTTCGCCCGCGCCCAGTTGCGCCATCTTGCGCGCCCATTCGACCGCATCCAGGCCGGTCGCCTTGCGACCGCCGTGGGTGTAGACCTCCCACTTGCCGTCACCGGCGCGCTTGGCGTCGATGGCCACCACGATGCACTGCGAACCGTACTTGCTGGCGGCATCGGCCACCAGTTGCGGATTGGTCACGGCCGAGGTGTTGATGCCGACCTTGTCGGCGCCGGCATTGAGCAGGCGGCGCACGTCTTCGACGGCGCGCACGCCGCCCCCAACCGTCAGGGGGATGAAGACCTGCGAGGCCACGGCTTCGATGATGTCCAGAATCAGGTCGCGGCCATCGGAAGAAGCGGTGATGTCGAGGAAAGTCAGTTCGTCGGCACCCTGGTCGTCATAACGACGGGCGATTTCGACCGGATCGCCGGCATCGCGCAGTTCCAGGAAGTTGACGCCCTTGACCACGCGACCAGCGGTCACGTCCAGGCAAGGGATGATGCGTTTAGCAAGGGCCATGTTATTTGCTGCCGGACAGGCGGTTGGCTTCCAGTTCGCGCGTCAGTTCATCGGCGCGATCCTGGCCGCTGCGCAGATCCAGCGTACCTTCGTAGATGGAACGACCACAGATGACGGCTTCGATGCCTTCATCCTCGACGCGGCACAGGGCTTCGACGTCGCCCACATGGTGCACGCCGCCCGAAGCGATGATGGGGATGGTCACCGCCTGCGCCAGGCGCACAGTGGCTTCGATGTTGACGCCGCCCATCATGCCGTCGCGGCCGATGTCGGTGTAGACGATGGCTTCGCAGCCATAGCCTTCGAACTTCTGCGCCAGGTCTACCACTTCGTGGCCGGACAGTTTGCTCCAGCCGTCGGTGGCGACCTTGCCGTCCTTGGCGTCCAGGCCGACGATGATCTGGCCCGGGAAGGCGCTGCAGGCGTCATGCAGGAAGCCGGGGTTCTTCACCGCGGCGGTGCCGATGATGATGTAGGACAGGCCATCGTCCAGATAGCGCTCGATGGTATCGAGGTCGCGGATACCGCCACCCAGTTGCACCGGGATTTCCTCGACGTCGTTTTCCTCGGCGAAGCTGGCGACCGCCTTGAGGATGGCCTTGACCGCCGCCTCGTTCTTGGGCTTGCCGGCAAAGGCGCCATTCAGGTCGACCAGGTGCAGGCGACGCGCGCCCTGCCTGAGCCAGTGCAGGGCCATTTCCGCCGGATCTTCGGAGAAAACGGTGGCTTGTTCCATATCACCTTGTTTGAGGCGTACGCAATGACCGTCTTTCAGGTCGATGGCGGGTATGAGCAGCATGGCTAGGGGATGACTAGTCAGTAAAAGAGAAGGGTTGTCGACGATCAGCTACGAGGTTCTTGCCTGAAAGACAAAAATCAAGGTTTCCAGTGTACGAAATTCCGATACAGCTGCAAACCCGCCGCGGCACTTTTTTCCGGGTGGAACTGGGTTGCAAAGATATTATCGCGGGCCACGGCACAGGCGAACTCGCGGCCGTACGGCGTCTGGCCGACCACATGGGCGGTCTCGGCCGGTACGGCGTAGTAGCTGTGGACGAAATAGAAGAAGGCGTTGTCGGCAATGCCTTCCCACAGCGGGTGGGCGCTGGTCTGGTGGACATGGTTCCAGCCCATCTGCGGGACCTTGAACAGCGATCCATCGTCCTGGCGCACGCCTTCCAGCTCGAAACGTACCACCTTGCCGGGCAAGAGCCCCAGGCCGGGGGTGTCGCCTTCTTCACTCCAGTCGAACAACATCTGCTCTCCCACGCACACGCCGAACAGCGGCTTGGTGCGGGAAGCCTCGATGACGGCGTCCTGGACACCGGATTCACGCAGGCTGCGCATGCAATCGGGCATGGCACCCTGGCCAGGCAGGACCACGCGGTCGGCGGCACGGATATCGGCGACCTCGCCGGAGATACGCACATCGGCTTCAGGCGCGACATGGCGCAGCGCCTGCGCCACCGAGCGCAGGTTGCCCATGCCGTAATCGACTACAACAATTTTATTCATGGCGAAAATGATCGATGCTCACGCACCGGTAGACCCAGATGATTTAGCGATACCCAGCGGACGACAGCTTACAGGCTGCCCTTGGTCGACGGAATCGTACCAGCAGCCCGCGGATCGAGTTCGACGGCCATGCGCAATGCGCGACCGAAGGCCTTGAACACGGTCTCGGCCTGGTGGTGGGCATTGAAGCCACGCAGGTTGTCCACGTGCAGGGTCACCTGCGCATGGTTGACGAAACCGTGGAAGAACTCGCTGGTCAGGTCCACATCGAAGGAGCCGATCATCGAACGGGTAAAGGGAATATGGTATTCCAGGCCGGGACGGCCGGAAAAATCGATGACCACCCGCGACAGGGCTTCATCCAGCGGCACATAGGCGTGGCCGTAGCGGCGGATGCCCTTCTTGTCGCCGATGGCCTTGGCGAAGGCCATGCCCAGAGTGATGCCCACGTCTTCCACCGTATGGTGCGCGTCGATGTGCAGGTCGCCCTTGGCGTGGATATCCAGGTCGATCAGGCCATGGCGGGCGATCTGGTCCAGCATGTGGTCCAGGAAGGGAACGCCGGTATCCAGCTTCTGCTGGCCGGTCCCATCCAGGTTGATCGCAACGCGGATCTGCGTCTCGTTGGTGTTGCGGACGACTTCCGCGGTTCTCGGTGTAGACATGGTCAGGGTTAGACGGGGTTCTATCGTTGGGTGATGCCTGGGGGATTGCCTTGGCGCCGCCGTCCTCTACAGGTCGCGCAGTGCCGCTTTCAGGGCCGTCAGGAAGAGACTGTTTTCCTCTTCCGAGCTGACGGTAATGCGCAAACAGTTTTGCAGCAGTACATGCATTCTACCGGCATTTTTCACAAGTACCTTGCGCGCCAGTAAAGCGGCGAAGACTTTATCGGCATCCGGGACGCGGATCAAGATGAAATTGGCCGCCGACGGGAACACCTGCACCCCGTCCAGCGCCGCCAGTTCGGCCGCCAACGCACCCCGCGCCTGGCGCAGGCGCGCCGCCTGCCCTTCCAGCACCTGCAGGTGATCCAGCACGAACAGCGCCGCCGCCTCGGTAAGGAGGTTGACGTTGTAGGGCGGGCGGACCTTGTCCAATTCCCGCAACAGCGCCGGCGCGGCCGCCAGGTAGCCCAGGCGCACCCCCGCCAGGCCCAGCTTGGAAACGGTGCGCATGACGATCAGGTTGTTGTGCTGGGGCAATGCCGGCATCAGCGTGGAGGCGGCAAACGGCTGGTAGGCCTCATCCACCACCACCAGTCCGTAGGGGGCGGCGGCCTCGACGATGCGCAACACGTCGGCCATCTCATAGAGCGTGCCGGTCGGATTGTTCGGATAACCGAGCCAGGTCACCACCGGCTTGTGTTCCGCGATGGCGGCCAGCATGGCCGGCAGATCCAGCGTCAGATCCGCGCGCAGCGGCACGCCCACGTAATCCAGCCCGGCCATCCTGGCCGAGACGCCATACATGACGAAACCCGGTTCCGGCGCCACGATGGTCCGACCGGGAATGGCACAGGCCACCGACAGCATGGTGATCAGCTCATCCGATCCATTGCCCAGCAGCACGTCGTAACCCGCCGGCACGCCCAGGCGATCGCAGATGGCGGCCTTCAGGCGCGTATAGGACGGCACCGGATAACGGTTCAGCTCCAGCGCGGCCAGTCGCTGCGCCAGTTCCTCGCGCAATGCGGCCGGCAGCACGTAGGGGTTTTCCATCGCATCGAGCTTGACCATGCCTTCGGCCGAGGGCACGTGATAGGACTGCCAGCCCCGCACCACGGGGCGAATCACATTGGCCACCACGGCTTCGGCGCTATCAGGCTTGGAGGGATTCATCATCTTGGCTCGCAGGGGCCAGCGCATCCAGGCGCTGGCGGATCAGTTCGCAATAATCGGGATTGAGTTCGAAACCGGTGAAATGGCGCCCGCAGCGTCGCGCCGCCACCGCCGTGGTACCGCTGCCCATGAAGGGATCGAGCACCACCCCGCCCGGCGGACAGGACGCCTTGACCATGCGCTCCACCACTTCCAGCGGCTTTTGCGTGGGATGGTCGGCGCGCTCGCGGTGCTCGCGATGCAGGCGCGACACGCTCCACACATCCTTGGGGTTGTAGCCCATCTCCAGCCACTTGGCGCCGACGAAGATGGAGCGTGAACGCGCCTTCTTGGTCTGGGCATCGTAGGGGATGCGGATCGCATCGAGGTCGAAGAAATAATCCTTGGCCCGGGCGAAGAAACCGATGGTGTCATGCACCGACGAATAGCGCCGGGTACTGCCGCCCATGGAAGGCACGCGGCGGTCCCAGATGATCTCGTTGATCATCATCATGCGCTGCTTCAACATGACGAAAATCTCCGGCGAATTACGCCAGGTGAGGAAGATGTAGAGACTGCCGTTGGCCTTCAGCTTGGGCAGTGCGGCATCCACCCACTGCTCGGTCCAGGCCAGGTAGGCCGCCGTATCGAGCTTGTCGGAGTCGTTGCCGTAGTCCTTGCCCAAGCCATAAGGCGGATCGGCGATGAGCAGATCGATGCTGCCATCGGGGATGCGCGCCAGTCCACCCACGGCGTCCAGCGCATCCTCGCAATGCACGCGGTCCAGCCAGCCGTCGCCTGCACAGGAGTCGATGGCCGCCGTCATGGGGTCACTTCTTCAGCCGCAATTCAGCCGAGCGGGCGTGCGCCTGCAGGCCTTCGCCATAGGCCAGTTCAGCGGCGATCCTGCCCAGCGTCTGCGCGCCCTCTTCCGACACGCGGATCACGCTGGAACGCTTCTGGAAGTCATACACCCCCAGCGGCGAGGAGAAACGCGCGGTCCGCGAGGTCGGCAGCACGTGGTTGGGTCCGGCGCAGTAGTCGCCCAGCGACTCGGACGAGAAACGTCCCAGGAACATGGCACCCGCATGACGGATCAGGTCGGCCCACTGCTGCGGCTCCTGTGCCGAAATCTCCAGGTGCTCGGCGGCGATCATGTTGGCGATCTCGCAGGCCTCTTCCATGTCGCGCACCTTGACCAGGGCGCCACGGTCGGTCAGCGAGGTACGGATCACTTCCTTGCGCGGCATCTCGTCCAGCAGGCGGTTGATCGAGGCCTCGACCTTGGCGATGTAGTCGGCATCCGGACAGAGCAGGATCGACTGCGCCAGTTCATCGTGTTCGGCCTGCGAGAACAGGTCCATGGCGATCCAGTCGGGATCGGTGGCACCGTCGCAGATGACCAGGATTTCCGAGGGACCGGCGATCATGTCGATGCCCACCACGCCGAACACCCGACGCTTGGCAGCGGCCACATAGGCATTGCCGGGGCCGACGATCTTGTCCACCTGGGGAATGGTCGCCGTACCGTAGGCCAGCGCACCGACCGCTTGCGCGCCGCCGATGGTGAAGACGCGATCCACGCCCGCAATGGCCGCGGCGGCCAGTACCAGCTCATTCTTCACGCCATCCGGCGTGGGCACGACCATGATCACTTCCTGCACACCCGCCACCTTGGCGGGAATCGCATTCATCAACACCGACGAGGGATAGGCCGCCTTGCCGCCCGGCACGTAGATGCCCACACGGTCCAGCGGCGTGACCTTCTGGCCCAGCTCGGTGCCATCGGCTTCGCGGTAGAGAAAGCCGTCGGAACCGCATTCCTTCTTCTGGCGCTCATGATAGGCACGCACGCGATCGGCGGCGGTCTGCAGCGCATGGCGGCGCGCCTCGGGCAGGCCAGCCAGTGCCGTCTGCAGCGCTTGCTTGCCGATTTCCAGGGCGGCCACGGACGCGGCCTGCACGCGGTCGAAACGCTGCGTGTATTCCAGCACGGCGACATCGCCACGCGCCTTCACGTCGGCCAGGATGCCGGCCGCGGCGCGATCGATGGCCTCGTCCTCGCTGGCTTCGAAGGCCAGCACGGCCGACAGCTTGTCACGGAAGCCGGCGTCGGCGGAATCGAGTTTTCGGATGGCAATGCTCATGGTCTCACCTGCTCTGCGAGGAAATCTGGGGTCGTTGGAATGACGGGTATTACTTGGCCTTGGACGCCTTCTCGAAGGCGTCGAGGATGGGCTGCAAGCGCTCGCGCTTCAACTTCAGCGCGGCCTGGTTGACCACCAGGCGCGAGGAGATATCGATGATGTGCTCGACCTCCACCAGCTTGTTGGCACGCAGCGTGCCACCGGTGCTGACCAGATCGACGATGGCATCCGACAGACCCACCAGCGGACCCAGTTCCATCGAGCCATACAGCTTGATCAGGTCCACATGCACGCCCTTGGCGGCGAAGTGCTCGCGTGCGGTCTTGACATACTTGGTCACCACCCGCAGGCGCGCACCCTGGCGCACCGCGCTGGCATAGTCGAAACCTTCCTGCACCGCCACCGACAGGCGGCACTTGGCGATGTTCAGGTCGATCGGCTGGTACAGGCCTTCGCCGCCGTGTTCCAGCAGCACGTCCTTGCCGGCCACGCCGAAGTCGGCCGCGCCGTATTGCACATAGGTCGGCACGTCGGAAGCGCGCACGATGATCACCCGCACGTCAGGATCATTGGTCGGCAGGATCAGCTTGCGCGACGACTCCGGGTCCTCGGACACGGTGATGCCGGCCGCCTTGAGCAGCGGCAGGGTCTCTTCGAAGATGCGGCCCTTGGAGAGCGCCAGCGTCAGTTGTTGGGTCATGATGTTGTACTTTTCAATCCGAAAACTTATTTGATGCGCTGGATGTCCGCCCCGATGGCCGACAGTTTGGCTTCCATGCGGTCGTAACCACGGTCGAGGTGGTAGATGCGCTCCACCACCGTCTCGCCCTGTGCAGCCAGGCCGGCAATGACCAGCGAGGCCGAGGCACGCAGGTCGGTAGCCATCACCGGCGCGCCGATGAATTTTTCCACGCCGGTGACGATGGCGGTGTTGCCCTCCACATCGATGGCCGCGCCCAGGCGGTTCAATTCCTGCACGTGCATGAAACGGTTCTCGAAGATGGTCTCCGTGACGTGGCTGGTGCCTTCGGCGATGCAGTTCAGCGCCATGAACTGCGCCTGCATGTCGGTCGGGAAACCGGGGTATTCGGTGGTGCGGAAACTCACTGCCTTGGGCCGACGTGCCATCTGGATACGAATCCAGTCCTCGCCCGAGGTGAGGATGGCACCGGCGTCGCGCAGCTTGTCCAGCGCAGCGTCCAGCAGCCCGGCGCGGGTGCGCTGCAGGGTCACGTCCCCGCCAGTGGCAGCCACGGCACACAGGAAGGTACCGGTTTCGATGCGGTCGGCGATCACCTGGTGCGAGGCGCCGTGCAGCTTGTCCACGCCCTGGATCACCAGGCGGTCGGTACCGATGCCTTCGATTTTGGCGCCCATCTTCACCAGCAGCTGGGCCAGATCGCCCACTTCAGGTTCGCGCGCGGCGTTTTCCAGCACCGTCTCGCCATCGGCCAGGACTGCCGCCATCAGCAGGTTTTCGGTACCGGTGACGGTGATCATGTCGGTCACGATGCGCGCACCCTTGAGGCGCTTGGCCTTGGCGTGGATGTAGCCGCCCTCGATATGGATCTCCGCACCCATGGCCTGCAGGCCCTTGATGTGCTGATCCACCGGCCGCGAGCCGATGGCGCAGCCACCCGGCAGCGAGACCTTGGCCTGGCCGAAGCGGGCCAGCAGCGGACCCAGCACCAGGATCGAGGCGCGCATGGTCTTGACCAGTTCATAGGGCGCTTCGGGGCGGGTGATGTCGTTGCCGTTGAGCACCATCTCCTCGCCGTTCTCGCGCACACGCAGGCCCATCTGCTTCATCAGCTGGGTAATCGTGACCACGTCCTGCAGGTGCGGCACATTGGTCAGGTGCAGATCATCGGCCGTCAGCAGACCCGCGCACAGGATGGGCAGGGCGGCATTCTTGGCGCCGGAAATGGTGACATCGCCGGAGAGGCGCTTGCCGCCACGGATCAGGAGCTTGTCCATCGTATTGCCTTATTTCTGGAATTCTTCGGGGGTCAGCGTCTTCATCGACAGCGCGTGGATTTCTTCGCGCATGCGGTCACCCAGGGCGGCGTAGACCAGCTGGTGACGCTGGATCAGGCGCTTGCCGGTAAAGGCATCGGCGACGATGACGGCGGTGAAGTGCTGGCCGTCGCCCTCCACTTCGAGGTGCTGGCACTCCAGGCCGGCGGCGATATAGCTTTTGACGAGTTCGGGGGTGGGTAGCATGGTGAGGCTCTTCACAGGAATAGGGGGAATGCCGGCGGGCTCAATGCGAACCGGCGCGCAGCTTGTAACCGCTCTTGAGCATGCGCACGGCCAGCGTGGACAGCACCACGAAGAACACGGCGACGATACCGAGGCTGGTCATGGGGGGAATGTCGGACTGACCGAAGAAGCCGTAGCGAAAGCCATCGATCATATAAAAAAACGGGTTGAAATGCGATACCGCCTGCCAGAACGGGGGCAGCGAGTGTATCGAATAGAACACGCCGGCCAGGAAGGTCAGCGGCACGATCAGGAAATTCTGGAACGCCGCCAGCTGGTCGAACTTCTCGGCCCAGATGCCGGCTATCAGGCCCATGGTCCCCAGGATGCCCGCGCCCAGCAGCGCAAACACCAGGATCCACAGCGGCGCCACGAAGTCCAGATGGCCGAACCAGACCGTCACCACGAACACGCCGGCGCCCACCATCAGGCCACGCACCACGGCCGCCAGCACATAGCCACCGAACATTTCCCAGTGCGACAGTGGCGTGAGCAACACGAACACCAGGTTACCGGTGATCTTGGACTGGATCAGCGAGGACGAACTGTTGGCAAAGGCATTCTGCAATACGCTCATCATCACCAGGCCGGGCACCAGGAAACCGGTGTAGTTCACGCCCGGATAGACCTGCACGCGGTCCTGCAGCACATGGCCGAAGATCAGCAGATAGAGCAGCGCCGTCACCACCGGGGCCGTGATGGTCTGGGTGGCAACCTTCCAGAAACGCAGGATTTCCTTGTAGAAAAGGGTACGGAAACCGATCATTTTTCATCTCCCATGATCTGGATGAAGACGTCTTCCAGGTCGGCCTGTTGCAACTGCAGATCGTCGATCTCGGCGCCGGCGGCGCGCAGCGTGGCCAGGATGGGTTCGACTTCCTTGTAGTCATTCACGCGCAGCGTGTACTTGTTGGCAGTGTTGCCGGCGAGCAGTTCTTCCGGATGCGTCACCAGCGCCTTGAGGCCGTCCGGCAGCGCGCTACGCTTGAGCTTGAGCACCATCTGCGAGCCCGAGATGCGGCGGATCAGGCCCTCGGTCGAATCCAGCGCCACCACCTGCCCGAACTTGAGCATGGCGATGCGATTGCACAGCGCCTGCGCCTCTTCCAGGTAGTGCGTGGTCAGCACAATGGTATGGCCTTCGCGGTTAAGGCGACCGATGAAATGCCACAGGGTCTGGCGCAGTTCCACGTCCACGCCGGCCGTGGGTTCATCCAGCACGATCACCGGCGGCTTGTGCACCAGCGCCTGGGCCACCAGCACGCGGCGCTTCATGCCGCCCGACAGGGCGCGCATATTGGTATCGGCCTTGTTGGTGAGGTCCAGGTTTTCCATGACCTCGTCGATCCACTTGTCGTTGTTGCGCAGGCCGAAGTAACCGGACTGCATGCGCAGCGTCTCGCGCACCGTGAAGAAGGGATCGAACACCAGTTCCTGCGGCACCACGCCCAGCTTCATGCGGGCCGCGCGATAGTCGCTGACGACGTCGTGACCGTGAATGGTGACCGAACCGGAATCAGCCCGGTTCAGGCCGGCGATGATGGAGATCAGCGTGGTCTTGCCGGCGCCGTTGGGCCCGAGCAAGCCGAAGAACTCACCTTCCTCGATTGCCAGCGAAACGCCGCCCAGCGCCTGCAGCGACTGGTAACGCTTCTTGATGTCTGTGATTTGGAGAGCGGCCATTGCCTCGCCCATTCGATACGTTATTTGCCAGAAAGAAATGAGGGAGCGGGAATCCACCAGGAATCCCTCACCCGCCTCGCCCTGGCCCCGTGCCGCCTGCCGTCCTGTAGGGGAGGTACGGCGGTGACGCAGCCATGTTGTCGTTATGCCATCGCGGTCAGGCCGCAGATCGCTGGTATTCAGGTTTTGCCGGGCTCAGGTGAAGCCACGTTCAAGGGAGGAAAATCCGGTGCACGAGGCCGCAAGCGCGCCTGCAAAACATTCGATTATAGGGGAATTCGATTTTCCGGGCCGCCGCGGGTCATCCGCACCGGCCGGAAGGACTGACCGGTCAGTGATGTCGATCGGTCGCGGAGGTAGGCGCCGCCGTGCCTTGCAGCAGGGCGGAAACACCGTAGAGGTCGGCCAGGCTCTGCAGATTGGCCGGGAGGGTGCCAAATTCCAGCGCTGCGCCACGCTCGGCAGCCGCGCGCCGCCAGGCCAGCAGTGTGGCCACGGCCGAGGAATCGACCACGGACACCTCGCTCACATCGATGCGGCCCTGCCCGGCGGCGATGGCCGAGAGGCCGTCGCGCAGGACAGTACTGGCATTGGTGAAGGTCAGCGAGGCGCCGGGCTTGAACATGGTGCAGGTTCTTTCGGATCGGTGAAGAAAATTACTTCTTGCCGTTGCTGCGGGCAGCCAGTTGCTGGTTCTTGTCGCTCAACGCCTTGATCAGGCCGTCGATGCCGCCCTTGCTGATCTCGCTGGAGAAGGTGCCACGGTAGGCCTCGACCAGCCAGGCGCCCAGCACGTTGACGTCATACAGCTTCCAGCCGTCGGCCTTCTTTTCCAGGCGATAGCTCATCTGGATGGGTTCACCGCCACGCGAGGAGATGACCTGCGAGTTCACTTCCACTTCGGTATCGCCAGGGGCGGCGCGCAGCGGCTTGAATTCGATCTTCTGGTCACGGACCTGCGACAGTGCGCCGGAGTAGGTGAACACCAGCAGGCTGCGGAACTGGGTGATCAGCTGCTTCTGCTGTTCCGGGGTGGCCTGGCGCCAGTAACGGCCGGCGGCCAGCTGGGTCATGCGCTCGAAGTCCACATACGGCAGGATCTTCTGTTCGACCAGCTGCATGATGCGGCCGTTGTTGCCGGCCTGGATGTCCTTGTCGTTCTTGGCGGTGTCCAGCACCTCCGAACTGATGCGCTTGACCAGGGCATCCGGAGCCTCCTGTGCGGAAGCGGCGCCCGAGAAGGACAGGGCGGGAACGGCGATGGCGGCAATGGCGAAAAGTTTGGCAAGCATCTTCATAAGTGGTTTTCCATTCGAGTCAGCGGAAGGGGCCGGATTCTGCACGGGCAGGCATGCACATCGGCATGCTTCCGGCAACCAGCGTCGGCGACCAGCGCCGGCAACTCCTTCGAAACCCGCCAAATGACGGGGTTCCCGTGCCGTCACAGCTGGCAACGGGTGTTACAGATAATGCGGTTCAGCGGATTTTCAAGGGCTGCGGCGCAACCGGGCCATTCAGCCCGGCCAGCCGATCAGGCCTTTACGGCTCGATGGTGTTTTCCGGCTGATCCTTGCCACCACCGGCGCCATTGATCTGGCTCTGGCGACGTTGCAGGTAGGCATCACGCACGAAATCGTACTTGTCCAGCGCGGCGTCTTCCAGCAGGGTCGAGGCATCCAGCAACTGGGCGCGGCGGTCGACGATGCGCACCACCGTACCGACGTTGCGCCAGCGCACCGGTCGCTTGTAGGTCCACAGGTCGCCATACAGGTCCACCGGCAGGCCGGCGGTATCACGCACGGTCGACGGGCCGAAGAACGGCAGCACCACGTACGGACCCGAGCCTACGCCCCACTTGCCCAGGGTCTGGCCGAAATCGGACTTTTCACGCGGCAGGCGGGCTTCGGTCGCCACGTCCAGCACGCCACCCAGACCGAAGGTGGTGTTGATGGCCACGCGCATGAAGGTCGATACACCCTGCTCGACGCGACCCTGCAGCAGCTGGTTGATCGACGACCACAGGTCGCCGATGTTGCCGAAGAAGTTGCCCACGCCATGCTGCACCGGATTGGGCACCACCGCGTCATAGGCCTGCGCTGCCGGCTTCAGGGCCACCTTGTCGACCGTGTCGTTGAAGCTGAACATGGTCCGGTTGAAACCTTCCAGCGGATCATTGGGATTGTTGCTGGTGCTGGCGCAGCCGGTCAGGGCTGCGGCTGCCAGGGCGATAGCGCCCAGGCGGCTCGCGTAGGCGGCGTTGATGGTCTTCTTATTCATTTTGAATCATCCTTTCCCTCTGCCGCCTTGCTGTAGAGGAACTGACCGATCAGGTTCTCCAGCACGATTGCGGATTGCGTCATCTTAATGGTATCGCCCGAAGCCAGGTTAGCAGTATCGCCGCCCGGTTCGATGCCGATGTATTGTTCACCCAACAGACCCGAAGTCAGAATCTTTGCGGAGCTGTCCTTGGGGAATTTGTAGCCTTCGTCCATGTTCAGCATCACCACGGCACGGAAGGTCTGGTCGTCGAAGCGGATCGAGTCCACGCGGCCCACCACCACGCCGGCGCTCTTGACCGCCGCACGCGACTTCAGGCCGCCGATGTTGTCGAAGCTGGCCTTGAGGGCATAGGTCTTCTGACCGAAGGACATCGAGCTCATGTTGCCGGCCTTGAGCGCCAGGAACACCAGCGCAGCCACGCCCAGCAGCACGAAGATTCCAACCCAGGCATCCAGTGATTTACGTTGCATAGTTCAACCCTCTATATTCATCGTCGCCCGCGTACGGGCGCTCTACATTCTTTGCCGCGATCAGCTGAACATCAGCGCGGTCAGCAGGAAGTCCAGGCCCAGCACCATCAGCGAAGCAATCACCACGGTGCGGGTGGTGGCGCGGGCCACCCCCTCCGGCGTGGGCTGCGCCTGGTAACCCTGGAACAGCGCCACGAAGGTCACTGCCACACCGAAGACGACGCTTTTCAGCACGCCGTTGGCGATATCGTTCCAGACGTCCACCCCGCCCTGCATCTGCGACCAGAAGGCACCTTCATCGACGCCGATCAGCAGCACGCCGACCACATAACCGCCCATGACGCCCACGGCACTGAAGATCGCCGCCAGCACCGGCATGGCGATCACGCCAGCCCAGAAACGCGGCGCGACCACGCGTTGCAGCGGGTTCACGGCCATCATCTCCATGGCCGACAGTTGCTCGCCGGCCTTCATCAGGCCGATCTCGGCGGTCAGCGAGGTCCCGGCGCGCCCGGCAAACAGCAGCGCAGTCACCACCGGACCCAATTCACGCGTCAGCGACAGGGCCACCAGCAGACCCAGCGCCTGTTCGGAACCGTATTTGTTGAGCGTGTAATAACCCTGCAGACCCAGTACGAAGCCCACGAACAAGCCGGACACCGCGATGATCACCAGCGAATAGTTACCGATGAAGTGGATCTGGTCGGTAATGAGGCGCGGACGACGCAGCAAGCCCAACGAAGCGCCCAGCATGTTGACGAACATGCGCGTGGCGAAACCGACCCCGACCACGAACTCCCGGATACTGCGGCCCAGGCCGCTGACGAGACCGACGATCATGCGCCGCCTCCCAGACCCAGGTCCTCGGCCAGCGACTTGCCGGGATAGTGGAAAGGCACCGGCCCATCGGCCTCGGCGTGGACAAATTGCTTCACATAGGGATCGGTGGAATGACGCATCTCTTCCGGTGTACCCTGGGCCACGATCTTGCCGGCGGACAGGAAATACACATAATCGGCGATACCGAAGGATTCATTGACGTCGTGCGACACCAGGATGGATGTCGACCCCAGCGCATCATTGAGACGACGGATCAGGTTGGCGGTCACACCCATGGAAATCGGATCGAGGCCGGCGAAGGGCTCGTCATACATGATCAGCGCCGGGTCCAGTGCGATCGCCCGGGCCAGCGCCACGCGCCGCGCCATGCCGCCGGAGATTTCGGCCGGCTTCAGCGCTGCCGCATTGCGCAGGCCGACGGCGTTGAGCTTCATCAGGACCAGGTCACGGATGAGCGTTTCATCCAGGTCGGTATGCTCGCGCAGTGGAAAGGCCACGTTGTCGAACACCGTCATGTCGGTAAACAGCGCGCCGTTCTGGAACAGCATGCCCATCTTGCGACGCAACAAATACAGTTGTCCGGTCCCCAGGTCGGGCACGTTTTCGCCATCCACTTCCACCCTGCCCTGCTGCGGCTGCAACTGTCCGCCGATCAACCGCAGGATGGTGGTCTTGCCCGAACCGGAACCGCCCATGACCGCCACCACCTTTCCGCGCGGGAAATCCATATGGAGACCGGACAGGATCGGCCGGTCGCCATAACGGAAGTGCAGATCGCGGATTTCAACGATATTAGGCAAAGGGATTCTTCGAGTTCTTTGGAAAACCGACATTGTAGAGCAAATTTTACAAATCGCTTTCAAGAGGGCAATACAGCGTGTAAATGGCCGCGGCGAAACGAGCCTTTTCTTTACAAGTTGCATGCAATTTAGAGGAACTTGATAACTATTGCCAACAACCAACTTGCTGACGAATGAGTCAGTTAAATATTGTGCATTTCAGATATTTCCCATTGCGTGGCATATACGCAACGAATTCATATATAAAAGACAACACAGGTGTAATTCGCCCCCAAAACGCTCCATGTCGAGGGGCCCTCATGGTTTCCGGACAGGGATGCCGGCGCCCGGAGGTCCAGCCCGGAAGAACAATGCAGCCAAGCAAAGCATAGGGTTGCGGCGCACGGCTTGCTACAATGTCGGTTTTGCTTTCGGAAGAATCTGTCATGAGCCTCAAATGCGGCATCGTGGGTCTGCCCAACGTCGGTAAGTCCACCCTTTTCAACGCGCTGACCAAGGCCGGCATCGCCGCCGAGAACTATCCGTTCTGCACCATCGAGCCCAATGTCGGCATCGTGGAAGTGCCCGATCCGCGCCTGAAGGCGCTGGCCGAGATCGTCAAGCCTGAGCGCATCCTGCCGGCGACCGTCGAATTCGTCGACATCGCAGGCCTGGTGGCGGGTGCCTCCAAGGGTGAAGGCCTGGGCAACCAGTTCCTCTCGCACATCCGCGAGACCGACGCCATCGTCAACGTGGTGCGCTGCTTCGAAGACCCCAACGTGATCCACGTTGCCGGCCGCGTCAGCCCGCTGGACGACATCGCCGTGATCCAGACCGAGCTGGCTCTGGCCGACATGGGCACGGTCGAAAAGGCCATCCACCGCGAGCAGAAGAAAGCCCGTTCCGGCGACAAGGACGCCGCCAAGCTGGTCGCCCTGCTGGAACGCATCATGCCGGCGCTGGACGAAGCCAAGCCGGTGCGTGCCCTGGGCCTGGATGCCGAAGAGATGCTGCTGATCAAGCCGCTGTGCCTGATCACCGCCAAGCCGGCCATGTATGTGGCCAACGTGTCCGATAGCGGCTTCACCAACAACCCGTTGCTGGACCAGTTGACCGGCTACGCCAAGGAACAGAACGCCCCCATCGTCGCCATCTGCGCCGCCATCGAAGCCGAGATCGCCGACCTGGACGACGCCGACAAGATCGACTTCCTGGCCGACATGGGCATGGAAGAACCGGGCCTGGACCGCCTGATCCGCGCCGCCTTCAAGCTGCTGGGCCTGCAGACCTACTTCACCGCTGGCGTGAAGGAAGTGCGTGCCTGGACCGTCCCGGTCGGCGCCACCGGCCCGCAGGCGGCGGGTGTGATCCACACCGACTTCGAGCGCGGCTTCATCCGCGCGCAGACCATCGCCTTCGAGGACTACATCGCCTGCAAGGGTGAGACCGGTGCCAAGGAAGCAGGCAAGATGCGGGCAGAAGGCAAGGAGTATGTGGTCAAGGATGGGGATGTGATGAATTTCCTGTTTAACGTCTAGCGGGCTGACAATCTTTCCAGAAACACCGGAAAGACGATGAAATCCAGGAAGCACAACAAAGCCGCGAATTACGCGGCTTTGTTATTTCTGGATGGTGAGAGAAGTCACACGAACGGGCAGCGCAGCACCTTCCATAAATGAGGTAATTGCCGCCTTATTGGGGTAATGACTACCAAAAATACCCCCATATGCGGTAGCATTACCCCATTATTTCGTACGCGGATGCTGCTCAATGCAATCAATCTCGCCAGACTATCTCGCCGGGCTGCGCTTCAACGCGCAGCAACTGGCGACGCTGCGCGCCTTGGGTGAATACAGTGGCAAGCAGCAGCTCTTCGTGGCGCAATCACCCGAGGTCTTAAGCGACCTGCGGCAGGTGGCCGTGGTCGAGTCCACCGAATCTTCGAACCGCCTGGAGGGCGTCGTGGTGGCGGCTCACCGGCTCAAGTCACTGGTGCTCAAGAATGCCACCCCGCAAAGCAGGTCTGAGCAGGAAGTCGCGGGCTACCGCGACTCACTGGGCCTCATCCACGAAAGCGGCGAGCAGATGCCGTTTTCGGAAGGCACCATCTTGCAGCTTCACAGCATGCTGTACCGCTATATGCCGCAACCGGGCGGGCACTGGAAGGCCACGAACAACGATATCGTCGAGCGCCACCCCGACGGTAGCTCGCGTATCCGCTTTCGGCCAGTCGCGGCTCACCTCACCCCCATGGCGATGACGGACCTGATCACGCGCTACCGCTCGGCGCTGGATCAGCACTTGGCCGATCCCTTGGTGTTGGTGCCTCTCGCCATCCTGGACTTCCTGTGCATCCACCCATTCCCGGATGGCAACGGCCGTATGGCACGACTGCTCACGCTGCAATTGCTTTATCACTTCGGCTATGCGGTGGGCCGCTTCATCAGCCTGGAGCGCATCTTCGAGGAGTCCAAGGAGAGCTATTACGAAACGCTGGAGGCCAGCTCCCAGGGCTGGCACGAGGCAGCTCACAACATCGCCCCATGGCTCGACTACTTCTGGGCTGTGCTGCTGCGCGCCTACAAGGAATTCGAAGAGCGCGTGGGCAACATCGAGCGTGGCCGGGGCGCCAAGGGTGATCGCGTTCGCGCTGAAATTCTCAAGCGCCAACTGCCCTTCTCCATCTCGGAGATTGAGGAAGCCTGCCCCGGTGTCAGTCGCGACATGGTGCGCGTCGTGTTGCGTGCAATGAAAGCTGAGGGACTGATCGCACCCAATGGCAAGGGACGCGCTGCCAAGTGGATCAAGCTAGACCGTGGTTCTCAACACCTCATCCCGAACCATCAGTAGGCAGCGATGCCAGGCAGTCCGTAAATCATTCCACCGACTATCGGCACCACCCCCACCAAGACTCACCC
>NZ_PKOI01000012.1:0-143708 GCF_002870055.1 Herbaspirillum sp. BH-1
CCCCCGGCCAGTGCACCATCCTCCGCCCCCTGCCTCACCTCACCTGCAGCGCCTTCTCCCTCACTCCCCTCCTTAGTCCAACACGTCACAATAAATTGCTGGATTTCTGAAATCTTATGTTGTACGATGACTGATGTCATATGCAGTTTTGATCGGAGCCCGGTGTCCGTCCCGCTGACTTGCGCCCGGGCCTCCGTTTCCACCCTATTTCCAACTGATTTCCAACGGCGTCGAGCGAAAACATGTCCCAGTACACACCCCAAGACCTCAAACAGATCCTCTCTTCCGGCCTGCTGTCCTTCCCGCTGACCGACTTCGACGAGCAGGGCGATTTCCGCCCCAAGACCTATATCGAGCGCCTGGAATGGCTGGCTCCGTACGGCGCCAGCGCCCTGTTCGCCGCTGGCGGCACGGGTGAATTCTTCTCCCTGGTGCCGGGCGAGTATTCGGACATCATCCGCACCGCCGTGGATACCTGCCGTGGCAAGGTGCCCATCATCGCCGGTGCCGGCGGCTCCACCCGCGCAGCCATCGCCTATGCCCAGGAAGCCGAACGCCTGGGCGCGCACGGCATCCTGCTGATGCCGCACTACCTGACCGAAGCCAGCCAGGACGGTATCGCCGCCCACGTGGAAGCGGTCTGCAAATCGGTCAATTTCGGCGTCATCATCTACAACCGCGCCGTCTGCAAGCTCAACGCCGAGACCCTGCAAAAGCTGGCCGACCGTTGCCCGAACCTGATCGGCTTCAAGGACGGCATCGGCGAGATCGAGCCGATGGTGCACATCCGCCGCAAGCTGGGCGACCGCTTCACCTACCTGGGTGGCCTGCCGACGGCCGAAGTGTACGCCGCTGCCTACAAGGCACTGGGCGTGCCGGTCTACTCTTCGGCAGTGTTCAACTTCATTCCCAAGACGGCCGTGCAGTTCTACGAAGCCATCGCCAAGGACGACCACGCCACCGTGGGCAAGCTGATCGACGACTTCTTCCTGCCCTACCTGGAAATCCGCAACCGCAAGGCTGGTTACGCCGTCTCCATCGTCAAGGCCGGTGCCAAGATCGTGGGTCACGATGCCGGTCCGGTGCGTACCCCGCTGACCGATTGCACCCCGCAGGAGCATGAAGAGCTGGCTGCCCTGATCAAGAAGCTGGGTCCGCAGTAAGGGTGTAATGAGCCCGCTTGGGCTCGCATGAGAATCAGAAAGACCAAGGGCCGCAGAAATCTGCGGCCCTTTTGCTTTGCCGCCCCGCTGACGAGGTGCGAGCACGAAAAAAAACCTCCGGCGCCAGTGCGACGGAGGTTTCCTTCCGCTCAGGTCCGGCCAGGCCGGCATCCTGATGATGGGTTCAGAACTCTTCCCAATCCTGGGCGTCATCCTTGCCCCGGGCGCTGGCCGATGAGCTCGCCGATGCGCCGGCCGGCTTGGCTGGTTTGGCCGGGGGAAGCTTGGGCGCGGCAGCAGGCGCGGCCTTGGGCGCAACCGGCGCGCTGACCGACGCCATCGCAGGCGCAGCCTTGGAGGCTGGTGCCGCCTTGGGCATCGGGCGCGCCTTGACCGACGCACTGGCGACCTGATGCGCATCGATCTTGAAGATGCTGACCGCAGCCACCAGGTTGGTGGCCTGCGCCTGCAAGGACTGGGCGGCGGCCGCAGCTTCTTCCACCAGCGCCGCGTTCTGCTGGGTCACCTCGTCCATCTGGGTGATGGCCCGGTTGACCTGCTCGATCCCGGTGCTCTGCTCGCGGCTGGCTTCGGCGATCTCGCCCACGATGTCGGTGACGCGCTGCACGCTGGTGACCACCTCGCTCATGGTGGCGCCAGCCTGCTCGACCAGTTGGCTGCCGGCCTCGACCTTGTCCACCGAATCGTCGATGAGGGACTTGATTTCCTTGGCGGCAGCGGCCGAGCGCTGGGCCAGGGAACGCACTTCCGACGCCACCACGGCAAAGCCGCGGCCCTGCTCGCCGGCACGGGCCGCTTCCACCGCTGCATTGAGCGCCAGGATGTTGGTCTGGAAGGCAATGCCGTCGATCACGCTGATGATGTCCACGATCTTGCGCGAGGATTCATTGATGGCCTGCATCGTATCAACCACCTGCGACACCACCTCGCCACCCTTGCTGGCGGTGGAAGAAGCCGAATGCGCCAGCTGGTTGGCCTGCAGGGCATTCTCGGCGTTCTGCTTGACGGTGCCGGTCAATTCCTCCATCGAGGCGGCGGTCTCTTCCAGGGAGCTGGCCTGCTGCTCGGTGCGCGAGGACAGGTCCATGTTGCCGGCGGCGATTTCCTTGGCATTGGTGTCGATGCTGTCGGAACTGCTGCGCACGCTGGACACCGTCGTCAGCAGCGCCTGCTGCATGCTGCGGATGGCGGCGAACAGGCGACCGATCTCGTTCCTGCTTTCGACATCGACCTTGGTGGTCAGGTCGCCATTGGCCACCAGGTCCAGCAGGTGCACGGCGCGATTGAGGGGCGTAAGCACGATGTTGCGCAGCATGAAGTGCACACCGATGACCAGGAACATGGCACCGATGAGACCGGCCACGACCAGCCACACCACCAGGTTGTATTCACGCTGGCGTTCGGTGGTGGCCTTGTCGTTGAGCTCCATGGCCCGCTTCTGGTAGACGTCCAGCGCGGTCGAGAAGCGCGCGCCCCCCTTGCTGATGAAGTTGTTGTTGAGCTGCGAATAGGCGGCGGCATCACCGCTCCTGAGCACCTCGGTGGCCTTCTTCAGGATCTCGTTCAAGGCCTTGGCCGATTCGATCAATTCGGTCTTGGTAGCAGGATCCTGGCCCTCCAGATCGGGGAGTTTGGCGTAGTCGTCCAGGTATTTGAGACTACGTTCGTAGGTGGTCTGGGCGCTCTTGAAGGCCGCGTCGATCACTGCCTGGTCACCCTTTTCCATCAAGGTCGAATAGATGCGGGACTGGGCCGCGCGGGTGCGCGTGGTGTCCTTGTAGGCATCATTGATCAACAAGGCGCGCTCGGTGATCTCGTGCACATACTCGGTCGCATGATTGGCCCGGCCCAGGGCAAAGATGCCGACCGCAGCACCGACCACGATCATGCAAGAAAACAGCGCAAGCGCGCTCATCAGGCTGAAGCGAACCGTAAGATTCCGCATTCCCTCTCTCCGCTTAATTTTTGGACAACATTAGAAATGAGACTAGCACCTGACGATACAGCAGCCGCCCCTTCTCCAATCGGACGGCAACCAGACCAAAACCACCCTATTTCCCGGTTAGGGCGGTCAGCAGGCTGTCAGGCGGCATTGTGCAATGGCAACGCGAAGCGCCGCCTGTCCTGGATCAAGGCGCGTGCAAAAGAGACAGAAATTGGCCTTGCCATATGAACATCATGACAAGGCCGGTCGCCCATCGGAGGGTGGGCCGGGATAACCAGGGTGGCAAGCGAAGGGATCAAGGCAGGTCGATGATCTCGACCCAGTTGGGGTTGCGGCCCAGGGTATAGCGCAGGACCGGCGTGAGGACACCAGTATCGCGGTCGATGGCGTAGCTGGTCAGGCCGGCCTTCTGCCCGACCGCCAGCAGGTAGCGGCCACGCGGATCGATGTTGAAGCCGCGCGGCTGGGTTTCGGTGGGGATGTTGAGGATGCGGGTGAGCTTGCCGCTGGCGGGATCGACCCTGAAGCCGGTCAGGGTATTGGAGCTGCGCTCGGAAGCGTAAAGGAAACGGCCGTCCGGGGTCAGGTGCAGATCGGCCGCGGCCAGTTGCTCGCTGGTCTTGAAGCCCTCGGGCAGGAGCGAGTCGCTGCCCAGCAGGCTGAGCGTGCCGTTCTGGCGGTCATAGGCATAGGTACTGACGGTGGCATCGAGCTCATTGGTCGAATAGACGAAACGCTGGTCCCGTGAAAACACGAAATGACGCGGCCCTGCCCCGGTCTGGGTACTGACTGCGGGCGGCGTATTGGCAGTGAGCTTGCCGGTGGCGGCGTCGAAGCGGTATTGCAGGATCACATCGCTGCCCAGGTTGCTGGCGAAGACGTGCGTATTGTCGGGGTCCACCTGTACCGAGTGGGCGTTCTTGCCGGTGGGGATCACGGCCAGCGGCGGGGTCTGCACCACGCCATCGGCACCGATGGCATTGACCGAGATCTTGTTGCCGGAGTACGACGCCGCCAGCAGGTAGCGCCCGGTACGGTCGGTGGCGATGTTGGCCATGTTGTCGGCCAACGGCGTCCTGGAGAGCGCCTTGAGCATGCCGCTGGCGGGGTCGATGGCGTAGCTGAGCACCGAGTAAGGCTGGCCGCGCAGGGCGGCATACAGGTATTTGTGATCGGGGCTGATGGCCAGCGGCATGACGGTACTGCCGGTGTCGACCCGGTCGATCAGGTTCACGCTGCCGTCGCCATTGAGGCGCAACACGTAGATGTCCTGGCTGTCGGCGTTGGAGACATAGGCCACCGTGGCGGCGCCGGCCTGGGCAGCGGCCAGGCTGAGGACGGAAGTGGCGATCAAGGTGGCAAGGCGGGATGGGGTGGCGGAAGGGTTGCGGGCGCTGTCGTGGCTCATGGTGTCTCCTGTCGATTCATATTGTTGTTCGAAAAACTGAAGCAAAAAAAAGGACCCGCAAGCGGGCCCCAAGGAAGGATCAGGTCACTGGCGCCGGATTGAACAGGGTCAGCGCGTTATGCAGTTTCCACTGCTCGGCCCAGGTGCGCTTCTTGCCGCTGGCCACGTCCAGCATCAGCTGGAACAGTTCCCAGCCCACGTCCTCGATGCTGGCCTCGCCGCTGGCGATGCGGCCGGCATTGACGTCCATCAGGTCGTGCCAGCGCCGCGCCAGGTCGTTGCGGGTGGCGACCTTGATCACCGGCACCGCTGCCAGGCCATAGGGGGTGCCACGGCCGGTGGTGAAGATATGCAGGTTCATGCCGGCGGCCAGCTGCAGCGTGCCGCAGATGAAGTCCGAGGCCGGCGTGGCGGCGTAGATCAAGCCCTTCTGCTGCAGCTTGTCGCCCGGCGCTAGCACGCCCGAGATCGGGCTGGAGCCGGACTTGACGATGGAACCCATGGCCTTCTCGACGATATTGGCCAGACCGCCCTTCTTGTTGCCGGGGGTGGTATTGGCACTGCGGTCCACGCCGCCCTGCTTGAGGTAATTGTCGTACCAGTCCATCTCGCGGATCATGGCCTGCGCCACTTCCTCGTTGACTGCGCGCGAGGTCAACTGGTCGATGCCGTCACGCACCTCGGTCACCTCCGAGAACATCACTGCCGCCCCGGCCCGCACCAGCAGGTCGGTGGCGAAGCCCACGGCGGGGTTGGCGGTCACGCCGGAGAAGGCATCGCTGCCACCGCACTGCACACCCACCACCAGGTCGGAGGCCGGGCAGGTCTCGCGACGACGCTTGTCGAGCTCGGTCAGGCGCGCCTCGGCCATCTTCATGATGGAATCGATCATGGAATTGAAGCCCACGTGCTCCGCATCCTGCAGGCAGACCACATAGGGCTCGCCGGCCTTGTGGATGGGGATCATGTTTTCAGGCAGCAGGCGATTGGGCTGAAGCTTTTCGCACCCCAGGCTGACCACCATGGCCTGGCCGCCGAAGTTGGGATTCAGGCTGATGTTGCGCAGCGTGCGGATGGGGATGCCGGCATTGGGCGCATCGATGGCCACGCCGCAGCCATAGGTATGCTCCAGCGCCACCACATCTTCCACATTGGGATACTTGGGCAACAGTTCGGCGCGGATGCGCTTGACCGCGTGCTCCACCACGCCCGCCACGCATTGCACGGTGGTGGTGATGGCCAGCAGGTTGCGGGTACCGACCGAACCATCGGCATTGCGATAGCCCTCGAAGGTATAGCCTTCCAGCGGCGGCTGGGGCGCCGGCTTTTTGGTGGCGATGGGCAGGTTGTCCAGTTCGCGGGCCGGCGGCATCTGCACCAGCGACTCCTCGATCCAGCTGCCCTTGGGAATATCGCGCACCGCATAGCCGATGGCTACGTCATAGCGCGTGATGGCCTCGCCCTGCTTGAGGTCGCGCAAGGCGATCTTGTGGCCCTGGGGAACGCGGTCGACCAGGGTCAGCCCATCCGGGAAGACGGTGCCGGCCGGCAGGCCGCCGTCGTTGACGACGATGGCGACATTGTCGGTGTCGTTCATCATGATGTAGCGCGGGCTGGTTGCCTGGCTGGCGGCGATATCGTTGCTCATGCTAAGTCCCATACGACAGAATGCTGCGAATCAAATGAAACGGCGGCGCGTCAGGACGACGGCCGCCGGCAAGGTCTTCAGGCGTCCTTCAATTCGACGCGCTTGATTTCCTTGACGATGACAAGATAGCTGATCACGGTAATCAGTGCATTGACACCCACGAACACCAGCGCGCCCGAGAAGGAACCGGTTTCCTTGACGATGTAACCGATGACGATCGGAGTGGTAATGCCGGCCACGTTGCCGAACATGTTGAACAATCCACCCGACAAGCCCACGATCTGCTTGGGGGCGGTATCGGCCACCACGGCCCAGCCCAGTGCGCCCACGCCCTTGCCGAAGAAGGCCAGCGCCATGATGCCCACGACCATCCACTGCGCCTCGACATAGTTGCACAGGATCATGGTCATGGACAGCAGCATGCCGCCCACGATGGGGATCTTGCGCGACCAGGTCACCGACATGCCGCTCTTGATCAGGCGGTCCGAGATGAGCCCGCCGACCACGCCGCCGATGAAGCCGCACACCGCCGGGATCGAGGCCACGAAACCGGCCTTGAGGATGGACATGCCGCGCTCCTGCACCAGATACACCGGGAACCAGGTCAGGAAGAAATAGGTGATCACGTTGATGCAGTACTGGCCGATATACACGCCCAGCAGCATGCGGTTGGACAGCAGCTGGCGGATATAACCCTTGCCCTTGGTGGAGGGTGCAGCCACCTTGCGGTTGTCCATGTCCACCAGGCCACCGCCGGACTCGATGTGCTGCAGCTCGGCCTGGTTGATGCGCGGATGGTCCTTGGGGCTGTAGATGATCTTGCCCCAGATCAGCGCCAGCGCGATGCCGACCACGCCCATCACCGTGAACACATGGTGCCAGCTATAGGTATGGACGATCCAGGCCATCAGCGGCGTGAACAGCACGGCCGCGAAATACTGCGCCGAGTTGAAGATGGCCGACGCCGTGCCGCGTTCCTTGGTCGGGAACCAGGCCGCCACGATGCGGCCGTTGGCCGGGAAGGACGGTGCCTCGGCCAGACCCACCATGAAGCGCAGCAGGAACAACGACATCACGGCCGCCCCGGTGCTCATCCAGGTCACGCCGGCCTGCAGGAAAGTGAAGACCGACCACAGGCCGATGCTCCACATGTAGATCTTCTTGGAGCCGAAGCGGTCCAGCAGCCAGCCGCCCGGCAATTGCGCCAGCACATAGGCCCAGCTGAAGGCCGAGAAGATGTAGCCCATCATCACCGGGTCCAGCGACAACTCGGTCTTCATCGCCGAGCCGGCGATGGACAGGGTGGCGCGGTCGGCATAATTGACCGTGGTCACCACGAACAACAGGAACAGGATCAGGTAACGGATATGGGTGGGCTTGCCCGCCCCGCCGGCCAGGCCGGTGTCATTGCTTTGCGCCAATTGCTTTCTCCAGGTCTCGACTCGCCTTGCAGGGCCGGCCCGGTGGGCGCGGACATCCTATGACGTATTGTTGTTGATGGGTATCGATTGAATTGTTATAAGACGTCATACAACAGCACGCGCAGTATAACAGGAAGAAAGCCAACCGCAAGCGATGAATGCTTTTCCGGGCCGGGCCGCCGACTGCCCCCGGGCAGAGGCCCGAATCCCACCATCGGCGCGGGCCACGCGCCATTTCCCGACACATCCACACGCCCCGGCAGCGGCTCGTGGGGACCATGCAAACGGGTTCGAAGCGCCTTCGCACCAGACGAAGTTGTACGACATGCTGGCCGCACCTGACGTAGCGCACCGGCACGCGTATCATGCGCCCATTCTTCCATTCCCATGCTTCAACCATGAATACCTCTCCCTCCCTGCCACCATCGCGCCCGGCAGCCCCCTGGCTCAAACCCCTGCTGTTCGTGCTGGTGGCAGCCATCGGCTTGTATTACGTCAAGTGGTCGCCGTATTACCTGAAGTCTTTTGTGGCCGCCGACAAACACAGCATCGGCGCTTCCATCCTGGCCAACGCACCGACGGCGCCGTGGTCGGCGGCGCTGGAATATGCCGGCGTCTACTTCGCAGCCATCTGGAAGGCCGCGGTACTGGGCGTATTGCTGGGGTCGCTGGTACAGGTCCTGGTGCCGCGCGACTGGCTGTTGCGCGTCTTCGGCCGCGCCGGTCTGGGCTCCACGCTGCGTGGCGGCCTGTTTGCACTGCCCGGCATGATGTGCAGTTGCTGCGCCGCGCCCGTGGTGGCCGGCATGCGCCGCCAGCAGGTATCGGTCGGGGCGGCGCTGGCCTTCTGGATGGCCAATCCGGTACTCAATCCGGCCACGCTGGTATTCATGGGCTTCGTGCTGGGCTGGCAGATGGCTGCGCTGCGGCTGGTGGCGGGTATCTTGCTGGTGGTGGGCGTGGCGCTGGTGGCGCAGCGCGTCTCGCAGGCTCAGGCACAGCAAGCCGCTGTGCCGCAAGCCGCGCTGGATGCCGTAGCCCAGGCGGACCAAGGCGAACAGGCAGACAGCGCCCGCCCCTTCCTGCTTCGCTGGAGTCGTCAACTCTGGCAATTGTTCTGGAGCACGATCCCGATCTACATCGTGGTGGTCCTGGCCCTGGGCGCGGCCCGTGTGTGGCTGTTCCCGCAGATGGATGCCAGCATGGGCAACAGCCTGCTGTGGATCGTGGCGCTGGCCGTGGTCGGCACGCTGTTCGTGATCCCGACGGCAGCCGAAATCCCCATCGTGCAATCCATGCTGTCCCTGGGCATGGGCGTCGGTCCGGCCGTGGCGCTGCTGATGACACTGCCCAGCATCAGCCTGCCCTCGCTGCTGATGCTGCGCAACTCCTTCACGCCACGCGTGCTGGTGACGGTGACCGTCATGACCATCCTGATCGGTGCCGCTAGCGGTCTGGCCGCCGTGGCCCTGTTCTAGGGCCTGCTCAGGCCGGGGCTTGCGCCATCGACATGGGCTGCGGCCGATGCTGGCGCAGGAAGTCGACCACCTCGGCCTGCTTGCCCGCGAACAGCAGGCGCGAGCGTTTGGCTTCGCGCTGGAAGGCATAGACCGGGTCGTAGTAGTCCGTCAGCAAGGACTCGATCCAGGCCCGATGCAGGTCGACCACGCCATCTTTCTCCTGGCGCGCCAGGGCGGTTTCCATCAGCTGCAGCAACTGCCGGTAGCGCTGGTCGCCCAGGCGCTTGACCAGCTTGCCCAGCGCGGCCAGCAAATGGGCCCGATAGCGTTCGAAACCGTGGCGCGGGTCCAGCGCCAGATACTCCTCGCTCAAGCCACTGACATAATCGCGCAGGATGCGCTCCACGCGCCCTGCCCGGCTGTCTTCCAGCCATACCATGGGCAGACTCTGCATGCGCTGGTGCAGCGCCAGTGGCAAGGCGCAGGCGCCGATCAGGCGGCTCTCGTCTTCCAGCGCGAACCAGTGATGGCCCTGCGCCCGCAGCTTGATCATGGCAATCGCCAGCCGGTGCTCGAAATCGATGGGTGCCGGCTGCGCCGAAGCGCGCTTGCCGAAGCTGGAGCCACGGTGGTTGGCGTAGGCTTCCAGATCCAGCGCATTGTCCAGCTGCAGCAGCACATCGGTCTTGCCGCTGCCGGTCATGCCGCCCACTACCACGAACTGGCATTGCGCCAGCGCCTCTTCGATGGACTGTATCAGGAAATGCCGCAGCGCCTTGTAGCCGCCGGCCACGCGGGGATAGGCGATGCCGGCTTCACTTTTCAACCATTGCTGGGTGATCTGCGAGCGCAGACCGCCGCGAAAACAGTACAGGCAGCCATCAGGATGCGCCTGCGCAAATCGCGCCCAGGCGGCAATGCGCGCTTCCTTGCCCGGGCCGCTGACCAGCTGGTGACCCAGTTCGATGGCCGATTGCTGCCCCTGTTCCTTGTAGCGCAGGCCGACCTGATGGCGCTCGCTATCGTTCATCAGCGGCAGGTTCACTGCCGTCGGAAACGCCCCCTTGCCGAATTCCACCGGCGCCCGCGCATCCAGCATGGGCGTATCGGCCAGAAACAGCGCCTGACTGGGCTGGATATCGGCCATTAGAGGACCTCGACGGCGTATCGCTGTCGTTCCACCAGTTCGCCGATGGGGGCCAGCTCCAGGCCCAGCGCAGCCGCCGTGGCGAGGAATTCGGGATTGGCGTCGGGGCGCACCGCCACCAGCAAGCCGCCGCTGGTTTGCGGGTCGCACAGCAGGTGCTTCTGGCTATCGCTCAGCGGGCTGATCCTGGCGCCATAGCTCTCGAAATTGCGCAAGGTACCACCCGGCACGCAGCCTTCGGCCAGGTAATACGGCACGCCCGGCAGGCTCGGTACGCGACCCGATTCGATGCGCGCCGTCAGGCCACTGCCGTCGCACATCTCGACCAGGTGACCCAGCAGGCCGAAGCCGGTCACATCGGTCATGGCGGTCACCCCGGCCAGCTTGCCGAAGCGGCTGCCGGGCTGGTTGAGCTTGCACATCCAGTCACGCGCGCTGCCCACGTCTTCGGCGCGCAGCTTGCCCTTTTTCTCGGCGGTGGTGAGGATGCCGATGCCCAGCGGCTTGGTGAGATAGAGCAGGCAACCGGCGGTGGCGGTGTCATTGCGCTTCATGTTGCGCTTGTCGACCACGCCCGTCACGGCCAGGCCGAAGATGGGCTCCGGCGCATCGATGGAATGGCCACCGGCCAGCGGGATGCCGGCCGCATCGCAGGCCGCGCGGCCGCCGCGCACCACGTCACGCGCCACCTCCGGCGGCAGCACATTGACCGGCCAGCCGAGAATGGCGATGGCCATCAGCGGGTCGCCTCCCATGGCGTAGATGTCGCTGATGGCATTGGTGGCGGCGATGCGTCCGAAGTCGAAGGGATCGTCGACGATGGGCATGAAGAAATCGGTGGTCGAGACCACGCCACGCTCTTCGTCGATGGCATAGACGGCAGCGTCATCGCGGGAGGCATTGCCCACCCACAGCCTGGGGTCCAGATGCTGGGCGCCGCTACCGGCGAGGATCACTTCCAGCACCTGCGGTGAAATCTTGCAGCCGCAACCGGCACCATGGCTGTACTGGGTCAGACGAATGGATTCGCTCATGGGAATGTCCTGGCTGTTCGGAGGGGATGCCGATTCTAGCAGCGTTTGAGGGGGTTCAACGCACGGTAGCTCAAGCACAGCAGGCGGTGAGATGATGCGCCAGAAATTGGCTCGAATGCGCTAGTTTCCAGCGCAATCCGCATGGCACCAGACAGACTTTGCTCCATGCCGACGCGGCGCCAAAAACAAAAAAGCCCCGCAAGAAACTTGCGAGGCTTTCGTATTCTGGCTCCCCGACCTGGACTCGAACCAGGGACCTGCGGATTAACAGTCCGTCGCTCTACCGACTGAGCTATCAGGGATCAATTGAGGGCGCGATTATGAACGATTTTTTTCCGAATGACCAGAGAGGAAAACGAAAATTTTTTACACCGTTCTGCATCGTGGCGGCATAGCCCTGCCGCCCTTGCGCACGACCTGTATCACAGGCCTCACACACATTGAAAAGGCCCCGCAATTGCTTGCGAGGCCTTCGCATTCTTTGGCTCCCCGACCTGGACTCGAACCAGGGACCTGCGGATTAACAGTCCGTCGCTCTACCGACTGAGCTATCAGGGAACAGCTGAGAAAAAGATTATGACCCGATTTTTACTTCATGTCAAAACTTTTTTCAGGGAAACGGCCATTTCCTCATAGGAGAAACTGCCTTCCCGCCCGTCCGAAGACGGGACGGGAAACACCCTTCTTACAGCACCTTGGCGATGGCGTTGACGACCGCGTCGATGTTCTTGGTGTTCAGCGCAGCCACGCAGATGCGGCCGGTATCGACGGCGTAGATCGAGAACTCGTTACGCAGGCGATCCACCTGGGCCTTGGTCAGGCCCGAGTAGGAGAACATGCCGCGTTGGCGGGTAACGAAATCGAAGTCATGGCTGGGCGCCTTTTCCTTCAGCTTGGCGACCAGCAGCTGACGCATTTCGCGGATGCGCACGCGCATCTCGGCCAGTTCGTCTTCCCACAGCTTGCGCAGTTCGGGCGATGCCAGGGCGGTCGCGACCACCTGGCCACCGTGGATCGGCGGGTTGGAGTAGTTGGTGCGGACCACGCGCTTCAGTTGCGACAGCACGCGGGCAGCTTCTTCGGCGCTGGCGGCGGCGATGGACAATGCGCCCACGCGTTCGCCATACAGCGAGAAGGACTTGGAGAAGGAGTTCGACACGAACAGCGGGCCGCCGGCTTCGGCGAAGCGGCGCACCACCTGGCCATCTTCGGCAATACCGTCGCCAAAGCCCTGGTAGGCCATGTCCAGGAACGGGACCAGGCCGCGCGAGGTCACCACTTCGATGACCTGGGTCCACTGGTCGTCGGTCAGATCGGCGCCGGTGGGGTTGTGGCAGCAGGCGTGCAGCAGCACGACCGAACCGGCCTTCATGGTCTTCAAGGCATCCAGCATGCCGGCGAAGTTCACGCCGCGAGTGGACGGGTCATAGTAGGGATAGGCATTGACCTTGAAGCCGGCCATCTCGAACAGGGCGCGGTGGTTTTCCCAGCTCGGGTCGCTGATCCAGACTTCGGTGCCGGCCGGCGAGAAGTGCTTCAGGAAGTCGGCGCCCAGCTTCAGGGCACCGGTGCCGCCCAGGGCCTGCACGGTGATTGCACGCTTTTCGGTCACCACGGCGCTGCCGGCGCCGAAGACCAGCTCCTGCACGGCGCGGTCATAGGTGGCCAGGCCGTCAATGGGCAGGTAGGTACGCGGGGCCAGCTTGGCCGCCAGTTCCGCCTCGGCTTTCTTCACGCATTCCAGCAGGGGGACCTTGCCGTTGTCGTCGTAGTAGACACCCACGCCCAGATTGGTCTTGGCCGGGTTCTGGTCGGCGTTATAGGCTTCGGTCACGCCCAGGATAGGGTCGCGCGGCGCCATTTCGATGGCGGAAAACAGGGAGGCGGAGACAGGTGCGTTCATCGTGATAACATGAAAAGTTAGCTGCAACAAAGCGCAGCAGAAGGAAATGGATGCAGGTCCAAGCGGCCGGACATGCACCTTTTTGCAACACTGCATTCTAACAAAAGTGGATGCCCAATCACAGATACAGCCGGGGTGAATTGCCTGCCGAATCTGCATGAGCCCATGCAGAGACGACATAACCCGGCCCGCGTCGTGTCGCGGTCTGGCACCGATGAGCTGCCGCCTGACGCCACTTTGCGTCCGGTCGCGCTGATCCCGGCATGCCGTTTGCGTCTTGAACTTCCACATCCCGGCAGCATTTGATGAATATTCACGCCACCACATTGCCTGCGCGCAATGCCCCGAATCCGGGCATTGCTGCGACCCTGCGCACTGCGGCGGCCCACCGAGCAATCGAGCGACAGAGGCGAGCGACACCATGGCAGAACTGACCCCCATTAGCACCGAGCTGGACGAGAGCAAGTTCATCACCTTTCCCGACTCGCCCTTCAAGCTCTACCAGGTCTTCCCGCCGGCCGGCGACCAGCCGGCGGCCATCGACAAGCTGGTCGAAGGCGTCCACGACGGCCTGTTCTACCAGACCCTGCTGGGCGTGACAGGTTCGGGCAAGACCTACACCATGGCCAACACGATCGCCCGCCTGGGCCGCCCGGCCATCGTATTCGCGCCCAACAAGACGCTGGCGGCGCAGCTCTACAGCGAGTTCCGCGAATTCTTCCCGCACAATGCGGTGGAATACTTCGTCAGCTACTACGACTACTACCAGCCCGAAGCCTACGTCCCCCAGCGCGACCTGTTCATCGAGAAGGATTCCTCGATCAACGAACACATCGAGCAGATGCGCCTGTCCTGCACCAAGTCGCTGATGGAACGGCGCGACGTGGTGATCGTGGCCACTGTCTCGGCCATCTACGGTATCGGTAATCCCAACGAATACCACCAGATGATCCTGACCCTGCGCGCCAAGGACAAGGTTTCGCAGCGCGACGTCATCGCCCGCCTGATCCAGATGCAATACACCCGCAACGAAGTGGACTTCGGCCGTGGCACCTTCCGCGTACGCGGCGACACCATCGACGTGTTCCCCGCCGAGCACGCCGAACTGGCGGTGCGCATCGAGACCTTCGACGACGAGATCGACAGCCTGCAACTGTTCGACCCGCTGACCGGCCGGGTGCGCCAGAAGATTCCACGCTTCACCATCTACCCCGGCTCGCACTACGTCACGCCGCGCTCCACGGTGCTGCGCGCCATCGAGACCATCAAGCAGGAACTGGCCGAGCGCCTGGAATTCTTCCGCAAGGAAAACAAGCTCATCGAAGAACAGCGGCTGGAACAGCGCACCCGCTTCGACATCGAGATGATGACCGAGATCGGTTTCACCAAGGGTATCGAGAACTACTCGCGCCATCTCTCCGGCGCCAAGCCGGGCGATCCGCCGCCCACCCTGGTGGACTACCTGCCGCCGGATGCGGTGATGTTCCTGGATGAATCGCACGTCCTGATCGGTCAGTTGAACGGCATGTACAACGGTGACCGTGCGCGCAAGGTGAACCTGGTCGACTACGGCTTCCGCCTGCCCTCGGCACTGGACAACCGGCCGCTGAAGTTCGACGAGTTCGAGAAGAAGATGCGCCAGACCATCTTCGTCTCGGCCACCCCGGCGGACTACGAAAACACCCATTCCGACCAGGTGGTGGAACAGGTGGTGCGCCCCACGGGCCTGGTGGACCCGATCATTTCCGTGCGTCCCGCCACCACCCAGGTGGATGACCTGATGCAGGAAATCAACGACCGCGTCGCCCGCGACGAACGGGTCCTGGTGACCACACTGACCAAGCGCATGGCCGAGCAGCTGACTGAATTCCTCTCCGACAACGGTATCAAGGTGCGCTACCTGCACAGCGACATCGACACCGTGGAGCGCGTGGAGATCATCCGCGACCTGCGCCTGGGCACCTTCGATGTGGTGGTCGGCATCAACCTGCTGCGCGAAGGCCTGGACATTCCCGAAGTCTCGCTGGTGGCGATCCTGGATGCGGACAAGGAAGGCTTCCTGCGTTCCGAACGCAGCCTGATCCAGACCATCGGGCGCGCAGCCCGTAATCTCAACGGCATGGCCATCCTCTATGGCGATGTGGTGACCGACTCCATGCACAAGGCCATCGGCGAGACCGAGCGCCGCCGCGCCAAGCAGATGGCCTTCAACGAAGCCAACGGCATCGTCCCCACCGGCATCAAGAAGGAAATCCGCGAACTGATCGACGGCGTCTTCAACCCGGCCCAGGCACGCAGCGAGCTGATGGTGGCCGAAGAGAAGAAGAACTACGAATCCATGAGCGAGAAGCAGATCAGCAAGGAGATCAAGCGCCTGGAAAAGCAGATGCAGGAACACGCCAAGAACCTGGAGTTCGAAAAGGCGGCAGCCGCCCGCGACCAGTTGCACGTGCTGAAGCAGCAACTCTTCGGCGCGCCCGGCAGCGATACGGCCGTCGCCTGAACGCAGGCGCCAGGGTAGGCGCCATGGGAAGGCCGGCCTGGCGATCAGGCGGTATACAATGCCGCCACTTTATCGCTACGGCCGTCTGCCTTTCCCGCCCATGTCTACCGCCACTCTCGCCGCCACACCCTTCCCCGCCCTGCCCGCCGCACTGCTGGACCTGATCCGCAGCGCCCACCCTTCCTGGCACCCGGCCTTGCGCGCCGGGCTGGAGGCGATCCAGCGGGCCGATCCGGCCTACCTGGGCGTCCTCGCCCAGGATGACTACCTGCCCACCGAAGGGCGACTCTTCGCCGCCTTCCGCCAACCCATGGACCAGGTGCGCTACGTGCTGGTGGGCGAAGGCCCCTACCCGCGCGCGGCCAGCGCCACCGGGGTGTGCTTCATGGATGGGGCGGTGGGGTCGCTGTGGTCGGACAAGGGCTTGTCCAAGCAGGTCAATCGCGCCACCTCGCTGCGCAATTTCATGAAGATGCTGCTGGTGGCCGATGGCCGCGTGCCGGCCGGCCAGACCAGTGGCGACGCGCTCGCCGGCATTGCCGTCCAGGCCCAGGCCGATACTGCCGGCACCATCCAGACCCTGGCCGACCTGCAGGACAACCTGACGGCGCACGGCTTCCTGCTGCTCAATGCCAGCCTGGTCTTCCGCGCCCATGTGGCGCCGGTGAAGGACGCCCGGGCCTGGAAACCCTTCTTCGATACCGTGCTGCGCGCCCTGGCCGAGCATGGCGCACAACAGGCGACGCCCCTGCCCACCCTCGTCCTGTGGGGCAGGATCGCCGAACAGCTGGACAGCCTGCCGCTGGTGCAGTCCTTCCCCCGTGCCGTGGCTGAACATCCCTATAACCTCAGCTTCATCGAACACAGCGGCATGCAGCAGCTGTTCGGTGCCATGCGGCTGCTGGAGAAGCGCCCGTAAAAGGCAGACGTCAATCCGGGTGCCGTAAACGACAAATCCCCGCTAATGGCGGGGACAGGTTCTGCGGCGCTGGACTGCCTGCATCGCGGCTGCGATGCTGCTGGGGGGTGCGATGCTACTGGGCTGCGGCTGGTGCCGCCTTCGGTTCCGACCATACGGAACCGGTCTCTTCTTTTTTCTTCAGGCGCATCGGGCCTGGTGCTGCAGGTACTGCTGACATCTACCGGTATTTCAACTTGCGCGTCGCGCCGGAATGCGGCCGACCTACCGTCGATAGTCGAAGTCGGTTCAGATCTGCGATTGCAGCTTCCACACGGCGTGCAGATGGCTGTGATCCAGTTGACGCAGACGGACTTCCATTTCGAAGTGATCGGTCACGCCGTCGAAATAGGCGGCATCCTGCATCTCGGCAGCATCGTTGCGCACAGGCTTGAGGGCGTGGGCGGCGATGACTTGCTGAACGGCAAACTTCACCAGCTCGACCAGCGAGCGCAAATTGTTAGAAAAACCGGCATCTTTTGCCAATATACTCACGGAGTTCATTGCAACTTCCTTCTGTTTAACGTTTGGGTGATTGAAGAATAAGGTCGCCCCTGGCGTTTGCAAAGCAACATTTTCCGACACCACTATAAGTTTTTCTTACATCATGTCGTCTTCCCTGCCCCCGTTGAAAGCCCTCAAAGTGTTCGAAGCGGCAGTCCGGACGCGGAGTCTGACGCTGGCGGCCCATGAACTTTTCATCACCCATAGCGCGGTCAGCCAGCAGATCAAGTCACTGGAAGAGTATTTCGAACAGCCGTTGTTTTTACGCCAGTCGCGTGGTGTGGAACCCACAGAAGCGGCCCTGGCCTTCTATGCCGAGGTCAAGGCCAGTCTGGACCGGATCGCACTTGCAGCGGAGCAACTGTCACTGGCCGGCAAGAGCCGCGTGGTACGCCTGATCGCCGCGCCCTCGGTGGCCATGCGCTGGCTGATCCCGCGCCTGTCGCAGTTCCAGATCGACAACCCGCGCATCGAGGTAAGGGTGACCACGACCATGTCGGAGTATTTCGAGGATGTGAAGGATCCGTTCGACGTGATCCTCTGGCGCAGTCCGCTGGAACGCAGCGGCTATGAATGTGTGCGCTTCCTGGATGACGTCTCGGTGCCGCTGGCCTCGCCGCACTTCCTGGAAACGCACAAGATCACGGTGCCACGGGACCTGGTGGAGGTGCCGCTGATCCACCTCTCCAGTCGCTCGGCGGCCTGGTCGCAGTGGCTGGGCAAGGCCGGCGTGGCGGTGCGGCGCAAGATGCCGGGCACCGTCTATGAACACTTCTTCCTGAGCCTGCAGGCCGCGGCCACCGATCTGGGCGTGGCCATGGGGACCTTGGCGCTGGTGGACGACGACCTCGCCCACGGCCGGCTGATCCAGCTGTTCCCGGAGGTGGTCCTGCATGGGGAGGGCTTCCACATGATGTATCGCAGCAGCGCCGAGACCAACCCGGCGCTCAAGACCTTCATCATGTGGTTGAAGCAGATGGGACAGGCGTCCGCCTTCGATGCCCAGCGCACCTGGCCGGCGGACTTCCCCGGCGAGCACTGAGGCGGCGCCGGGGCCGGGCCGCTTCAGTCAGCCGACTTGAGCACGTGCACCTTGCGGTCGGCGATCAGGTCCTTGGACTTGTCGCGGTAATCCAGCATGTGCGGCAGGGTGAAGTGCAGGCGCAGGGCATCCTCGTCCTTCCACTTCTCGACGAAGGCGAAGGTATCCGGCCCCATCGGCGCCTGGTTCGGGCCAAAACCGTCGACATCCACCACCAGACCGTATTCGATGCAGCCGGCTTCGGCGCGCACGGCGGCCAGGTTGGCGCGGGCCAGGGCCAGCAGGTCTTCACGCTTGCCGGGCTTGGCAGTGATGATGGCGACGACGGTAACGGTGCTCATGCGGGGATTCTCCTGATGTTGTTGATGGACATGCCGCCAGCCTGGCGGCGCGGGCCATCAGCATACGCGATTTGGACGCCGCCTGCCCTTTCGGGAGGGAGACGGTGACCGGCACCCGCTTCAGGCCTCAGGTCAGGCCTCAGTTCAGACGAATCTTTTCCAGCAACTGCGTGATGTTGTAGCGCATGAGCGTCAGATAATCCGGCGCGGGGCCGGCAGCCGGCGAGAGCGCATCGGCGTAGAGCTTGCCGCCCGGGGCGGTGCCGGATTCGCGGGCGATCTGCTGCAGCAGCTTGGGATTGCTCATGTTCTCGAAGAACAGGGCCTTGATCTTTTCGTTGCGGATCTGGCGGATCAGGGCGGCGACATCGCGGGCGCTGGGCTCGCTATCGGTGGACACGCCCTGGGCTGCCAGGAAGCGTACCTTGTAGCGGGCGCCGAAGTATTCGAAGGCATCGTGCGAGGTAATCACCTTGCGCTTGGCGTCAGGAATCTGGCCGAACTGGCGGGCCGCCCAGGCGTCCAGGTCCTGCAGCCTGGCGACGTAGGCCTCGCCGTTCTTGCGATAGACCTCGGCGCCGGCCGGGTCCAGCTTGGCCAGCGCGGCGACGATGTTGCGGGTATAGACGATCACGTTCAGCGGGTCCTGCCAGGCGTGCGGATCGTCCTTGCCGTGGTGCGCATGCGCGCCGCCGTGATCATGCTCGTCCTCGTCCTCCCCCAAGCGTTCGCGGGCCTTGATCCCGGCCGAGGCCACCACGATGGGGCCGCGATAGTTGGCCGATTGCGCCAGGCGCTCCATCCAGCCTTCGAAACCCAGGCCGTTGACCACGATCAGTCGGGCACGCGAGACCGCCTTGATGTCGTCCGGCGCCGGCTGGAAGACGTGGGCGTCTTCATCCGGTCCCACCAGGGTGGAGACGCTGATGCGATCCCCGCCGACGTTGGCGACGATGTCGCCCAGGATGCTGAAGCTGGCCAGCACCGGAATGCGCTCGGCGGCGACGGCCGGCAGGGTCAGCGCCAGGGCCAGCACGGCCAGCAGCGCAGAGAGGGGACGAAACAGTTTCATGGTAGCTCCGGGGAAGGAAAAACGAAGGGTTTCAAGCCTGCAGGTGCGGCCGGCGCAGCAGGCGCGGCAGCCAGCCACGGGGCGCAAACAGCAGCGAGGCGGCGTACAGCACGCCGGCACAGACGATGATGACCGGCCCGGACGGCACCGAGGCGTAGTAGGAAATGAGCAGCCCGGCATACCCCGCCAGCGCCGCCTGCAGCACGCTGTTGCACAGCTGTGCCGGCAGCGTGTCGTGCCACAGCCGGGCCGACACCGCCGGCAGCATCATCAGCCCCACGGCCATCAGGGTCCCCAGGGTCTGGAACGACGCCACCAGGTTCATCACCACCAGCATCAGGAACACCTGCTGGTAGATCGCCCCGCCACTGCGGCTGCCCACGGCCATGTAGGAGGGATCGAAACTCTCCAGCAACAGGCCGCGATACAGGGCGGCAATGCCCAGCACGCTGGCGCTGGCCACGCCGGCGATGAGGACCAGACCTTCACTGTCCACGCCCAGCACATTGCCGAAGAGGATGTGCAGCAGATCGAGCTGGGTGCCGTGGCGCGAGATCAGGATCACGCCCAGCGCCAGTGCCACCACATAGATGGCGGCCAGGCTGGCATCTTCCTTGAGCTCGGTGTGCCGGCTGATCCAGCCGGCCACCGCCACCACCAGCACGCCGGCAGCAAACCCGCCGATCGACAGGGCCGGCAGCGACAGGCCGAAGAAGATGAAACCCACCGCCACCCCCGGCAGCACGGCATGGCTCAGGGCCTCGCCGAACAGGCTCATGCGGCGCAGGGTCAGCAGCACGCCCAGCGGGGCGCTGCCCAGGGCCAGCGCGAAGGCCGCCACCAGCGCACGGCGCATGAAGGAAAATTCCTGGAACGGCGCAATCGCCAGTTGCTGGACGGTCGTCAGCACGCTCATTGCAGGCCTCCCTTGGCGACGGCGGGATGCGGATGCTGCGCCTGCCCGTGCGAATGGGAATGGCTATGTTCATGCGCCGGCCGCAATGCGCCGGACAACGCCAGCACCTCGGCCTCGCTGACTGCACACACGCCGGCATGCTCGTCGACCGCTTCGGCCATGGCACGAGCACGCTGCAGGTTGTCTTCGCACATCACCTCGGCCGTCTCGCCCCAGGCCACCACATTGCGCGCCAGCAGCAGGGTCTGCGGGAAGGCACGACGCACCTGGTCGTGGTCGTGCAGCACCGCGATCACGGTACGACGTTCCGCATGCCAGGCCGAGATGATGCGCAACAGGTCGCCGGTAGTACGGGCATCGATGGCATTGAAGGGTTCGTCCAGCAGGATCACCTCGGCATCCTGCAGCAGGATGCGGGCGAACAGCACGCGCTGGAACTGCCCCACCGACAGGCTCGACACCGCCCGCCCGGCAAAACCGTCCAGCCCGACGGCGGCCAGTGCCTGGATGGCGCGGGCGCGCATGGCGGCATCGATACCGCCCCAGTTGCCCTTGGCCTGCCAGTAACCCAGCAGCACGCAATCCAGCACATTGATGGGGAAGCTGCGGTCGATCTCGGCCTGCTGCGGCAGGTAGGCGATGCGGCGCGCATCGACATGGGTATGGACCCGGCCGTCGTTGCAGGGCACCAGGCCTAGCATGCTCTTGAGCAAGGTGCTCTTGCCGGCGCCATTGGGGCCGACGATGGCGGTCAGCGAACCGCGTGCGAAACTGCCGTTGACGTGGTGCAAGGCCGGATGGCGGCGATAGCTGACGGTCAGGTTGTCCAGCGAGATGGCGGCATCCATGTCAGCCCTCCCCCAGCGCCCAGTGCACGCCCAGCCACAACAGCAGCAGCACCGGCAGGACTGCGATCACACGCTGCCACCAGGGGCTGGCGAGCACGCCTTGCTTCAAGAGAAAACGAGAGAAAACCGACACGGCAGAAACCTGAGAAGAATGAAGGGTACCCGGGCAGACCGCAGCGGCGGCCAGCGGCCGCACCTGCGGATGCCCCTTGCGCAACCGAGTTGCAGAAACAGGGAAAGGACGCATTATAATGCAACCCTGTTGCAGAATGTAACAAGCCTGAATTTTCGGTCCCGGCCGGGTCACAATGCGGGCTAGCTGCTGTGCTCCAATGCTGTGCTCCGAGAGCCATAGACGGTCTACCGTCATCCCATCCACCCAAGATACGTACACGAAAGCCACCCATGTTCCGTTCCCGTCCCCTGCTGCCCTTGCTCCTCCTGTCCCTGGCCAGCCTGCCTGCGCTGGCGGCCGACGATGCGCACGACCATCATGGCAACCATCCGGCGCACGTGCATGGCGTGGGCAAGCTGGACCTGGCGCTGGAGGGCAACACCCTGACCCTGCACCTGGATACCCCGCTGATCAACGTGGTCGGCTTCGAGCACGCTGCCAACAGCGCACGCGACAAGGACACCGTACGCGCCGCCGCCAAGACCCTGCGCGACGTCGGCCGCCTGTTCGTCACCGATGCCGCGGCCCAGTGCAAGCCGGCCGAAATCCAGCTGGAGTCGGCCGTGCTGCCACCGGCCCTGCTGGGTGAAAAGACCCCGGCCACCGAGTCAACCGCGCCTGCCGACGGCCACGCCGACCTGGATGCCGATTTCACCCTGGTCTGCGCCACCCCCGGCGCGCTCACCACGGTGGACGCCAGTGGCCTGTTTGCCGCCTTCCCCGGTTTCCAGCGCATCGACGTGCAGTTGGCCACCCCCAAGAAGCAGGGGGCCGCGCAACTGGTGCCGGGCACTGCATTGATCCCACTGAACTGAGCCCGCTGCACTGATCCCGGGCCGCCCGGCGCCGTCAGGCCCCTGACAGCCGCAGCGGCTATCCTTGGCGATCCGTCCCGCGCGGGTCGCCTTTCCTGTCCTTCCGGTTGGTCATGAATTTTTCCGCTCCCCCTTCCCCGGCCGCCACCATCGCCATACGGGCACTCCGCTTCACCTGGCCCGGCCAGGATCACCCGGCCCTGGCGCTGGAATCGCTGCAGGTGGCGGCCGGCGAACATGTCTTCGTCAGCGGTCCCAGCGGCAGCGGCAAGAGCACCCTATTGGCCGCCATCGGCGGCATCATCGTGCCCCAGGCCGGGCAGATCGATGTGCTGGGACAGCCCCTGCACACGCTCTCGGCGGCGCGCCGCGACCGTTTCCGGGTGGACCACATCGGTTTCATCTTCCAGCAGTTCAACCTGCTGCCGTATCTCTCCATCATCGACAACGTGCTGTTGCCCTGCCAGTTCTCGGCCTACCGCAAGGAGCGTGCTCGCCAGCAGGGGGCCGACCTGACCACGGTGGCGCAGGGCCTGCTGGTGGCCCTGGACCTGGCGCCGGCGCTCTGGAAGCGTCCCGTGACCCAGCTCTCCATCGGCCAGCAGCAGCGGGTGGCGGCAGCGCGTTCGTTGATCGGACGGCCCGAGATCATCGTCGCCGATGAACCCACCTCGGCCCTGGACAGCGATCGCCAGCAAGCCTTCCTCGACCTGCTGCAACGCGAATGCGCGCAGAGCGGTGCGGCACTGGTGTTCGTCAGCCACGACCAGCGCCTGGCCGAGCGCTTCGACCGCCGCATCGCGCTGGAACAGATCAATCACGCCGCCCGTCCCGAGGAGGCCGCATGAAGCTGCTGCTGCGCCTGGCCGCCCACAGCGCCTGGAACCGCCGGTTCACGCTGGGCCTGATGCTCTTGGCCATCGCCCTGTCCACCACCATGCTGCTGGGCATCGAACGGGTGCGCCACGAAGTGCGGGCCGGGTTCTCGCAATCGGTATCCGGCACCGACCTGGTGGTGGGCGCCCGCACCAGCCCGATCCAGTTGATGCTGTATGCCATCTTCCGCATCGGCGGAGCCACCAACAACATGGGCTGGGACAGCGCGCTCACGCTGGCGCGCAATCCGGCCGTGGCCTGGACCATTCCGATCTCGCTGGGAGACTCGCACCGTGGCTTCCCGGTGCTGGCCACCAATGGCGACTACTTCAGGCATTTCCGCTACGGCAGCGGCTTGCCCCTGAAGCTGGCCCAGGGCCAGCCTTTCAGCGGCGTCTTCGATGCCGTGCTGGGCGCCGAGGTCGCCGAGAAGCTTCACTACCAGCTGGGCGATGTGATCATCCTGTCGCACGGCATGGGCAGTGTCGGCGGCCGCAGCCTGACCCAGCATGCGGACAAGCCGTTCAAGGTGGTCGGCATCCTGGCGCGCACCGGCACGCCGGTGGACCGCACGGTGCATATCGGGCTGGACGGCATGCAGGCCATCCACCTCGACTGGGAAGGCGGCGCGCCCATGCCGGGGCTGCACATCCCGGCCGAATTCGTCAAGAAATTCGACCTCACCCCCACCAGCATCACCGCCGTGCTGGTGGGCCTGAAGAGCCGCGCCCGGGTGTTCGCCCTGCAGCGTGACATTGCCGACGGCGATGGCTTCAGGGAGCCCCTGATGGCGGTCCTGCCGGGCGTGGCGCTGGACCAGTTGTGGGATGTCGTGGGCATTGGCGAAAACGCCTTGCTGGTGGTCTCCGGCATGGTGATGGTGGTGGGACTGGCCGGCCTGGTGGCGGCCATCCTGGCCAGCCTGGGCGAGCGGCGGCGCGAGCTGGCGATCCTGCGCTCGGTCGGGGCGCGCCCGCTGGATGTGTTCCTGCTGCTGTGCGTGGAGGGCCTGGGCGTGATGCTGGCCGGCGTGCTGGCCGGGCTGGTGCTGCTGAGCGCGCTGGTGTGGGGATTGGGACCGCTGCTGGCGGACCACTTCGGCATCCTGCTGCAGCCCTCATGGCCGGGGCCGGGCGAATTACAATTGCTGCTCTGGACCGTGCTGGCCGGCCTCGTGGCCAGCCTGCTGCCGGGCTTGCGGGCGTATCGCCTGAGCCTGTCCGACGGTCTGACCCCGAAAATCTGATCTGGACGCATCAAGATGAAGACTCTTTACTGGATAGGCGGCATCGTCGCCGCCGGCCTGCTGGTCGGTACCGGCGTGCGCCTGCTGGGCCATGCCGACGCCCAGGCAGCTGCGCCGACAACGGCGCCTGCCGCCAACGCCAACAACCACGGCAGCGCAGGCGGCCCGCTGGCCGGCGCGGTGCCGGCGGTCACGGCCCGTGCCGCCACCGGCAGCACCGTCAGCGGCGTGGCGGATGCCGGCAGTGGCCAATACCAGGTCGGCGAACAGCTCAAGCAGAGCCCCGCCGTCACCGACCAGCCCTACCAGGCCTCGGGCAAGCTGGTCAACGGTTACCAGGAAATCGCCTGGGAAGCCCTGATCCCCAAGGACTGGGACCCGATGGCGCCGTTCAAGGGCCTGAAGCTGGACCAGTTGACCGACGACGATCCACGCGCCGATGCGGCCTTGTGGAAGGCCAAGAAATACTGGAAGGACGCCCCGGTGGATGCCTCCATGGAAGGCAAGCCGGTGCGGCTGCCGGGCTTCGTGGTCTCGCTGGACCGCGAAGGCGAGGCGCTCAAGGAATTCCTGCTGGTGCCCTACTTCGGCGCCTGCATCCACGTCCCGCCGCCACCGGCCAACCAGATCATCCACGTGCGCAGCGCCAAGGCCGTCAAGAACGTGCGCACCATGGATGCCGTCTGGATCAGCGGGGTGATCAAGGTGGAGCGCTCCGACTCCTCCATGGGCGCCTCCAGCTACAGCATGAAGGCGGTCAGCGTCGAACCCTATACGGCTCCGGACAAGGGCTGATCACTTTCTCTACCCCGAGGGGTTTATCCCCAGCTTCTCCTCTTCCCCGGCAGGGCCTGCGCCAGGCAGGCCCTTATCCACACTTTCCGGGGGCAAGCTTGTGGACAAGGCTTTGACAAGCCTCCCAAGCCCTTGATGCAAAGCCTTTTCTTTCCCCGCCTTCGCACCGCGCAAGCAATGCGCAAACACCCTGCCCGGATTTCCCAACGCATCGCTGCAGCCGCACCGTGACGGATATCCACATTTTTTGGGAGCAAGCCTGTGGAGAAACGCTGGGCAAGCCAGACAAGCCATTGATTCCAAAGCGCTTTTGTCCAGCGGCGCAAGCAGTGGCAAAAAATGAGCAGCTGCCTGCCGGCCACTTGCCTGGCGCGTGGCATGCAGCTGTCCACATTTTCTGGTGGCAAGCCTGTGGAGAAGGTCTTGACAAGCCATTCAAGCGATTGATTTCAAACAACTTTTCGTTGATGCAACAAAGCTCGGCAAAGGCCTGGAAACCGACCAGAATCCTCTACCGGAGGCACATTCCCAGGATCGGGAAGCGGCTTTTCACCGGTCTTTGGCGGATATCCACATTTTTTGGGAGCAAGCCTGTGGACAATGCCTTGGCAACACGATCAAGTCCCTGATTTACAAGGATTTTTCATGTTCGACGCAGTCCGTGGCAGCGAACAGGCATCGGGCGCCAGGCCAGATGGGGCCTGGCTTTTGGCGAGATATCCCCGCATTTTGGTGGCAAGCCTGTGGACAAGGGCTGGACAAGCGACTCAACACATTGATTCGAAAGGATTTTCTTGTTTCGACCACAATAAAATCAGCATCGACCGCTTAGCCGGCGCCGGACGGATATCCACATGTTTTGGTGGCAAGCCTGTGGACAAGCGCTTAGCAAGCGATGCAAGTGATTGAAAGCAAAGGGAAAACAGCGGGAGTGCAAGCGGTGGGCAGCGGGAAGGATCAGGCAGGATGGTCACGGGCCAGGGCCGCCAGCAAAACCGGCCAAAGAGGGGGCGACGCACCCCGCGCCGCGCACCGTCAGGCTAGCGCCCGGCGGGAAGGGAGGACCGCGGCTTCCAACACGTGTGCGTACTGCCGGGTTACGACGCCACTGTCCGGCATGGGCGTGAAGCTTGAAGCAAGGGAATCCGGCTGCCCGGCAGAAAAAAGCCTGCGATGCGCTCGCATCGCAGGCAAAACATCTGCACAGGTACAGAGGAGACAGGCGGCAGTCTAGCCAGCCCGTATGACCGTGCAATGACAGTGGAAGAAATGTGAAGGAAAAGGCGGAACGCGCGCGGCCAGAACAAGGTGATGGGAAGGGAGCACTGTCATCAAGCCGTCACATCAGCGACCTAATATAGGAACCCTAGTGCGGTACATGCAACCGATATGCATGATCGTACGGTGTGTTGGACGCCTGTCCAGCACACCCTCCCCTCGGAGGCATTCGCCTCATCCCGTCCCTGTAAAAAACAACGATGCGTCTTACCAGACGCCGTCGATACGCGTAGCTTGCAGCTTGATGCGCGAGACTTCGCCATCGGCGCCCTGCAGGGCCAGATCGTCCGGCATCGCCTTGGGCGGCTTGCGGAACCATTCCAGACAGAGTTGCGACAGATTGGTCAGGGCTTTCTTGGCCATGAACTGCTGCAGCAGTTCGCGCGTGAGTTCCAGATTGGGGGCCAGGTGGAAGTCACCGGCTTGCGCCAGCCCTTGCACGCTCTCGCGCATGCGCCCGAGGTCCTTCTGGAACATCTGGCGCGGCACCGGCAGCGGATGGCCGGCCGACGCCAGCAGTTCCTGGAACAGCGGCGCCATGAAGTCGATGGCATAGCCGTCGCACTGCACCCAGGCGTGGAACGCATCGTGGGTGCTGGCCACGCTCTGGCCGTCGTCGGCCAGCGTGCCGAAGGACAAGGCGCCGCCACCGTCCTCGCGGATCAGATAGAAGGCGGCACCGGCGACCGGAAAGGCATTGCGCTTGTAGAACTTCTTGAGGATCTGCGCCGCGGTGACGCTGAAGAAGAAACTGGCGGCCGGGATATCGGCTTCCACGCTGTGCAGCACGGAATGGATGACGCGGAAGATGCGTTGGTAATCGGCCAGGGGAATCAATGGGCGCAGGGACTGCGCGGAGGAGGATGAGCTTTGCATGGGCGCTATTTTCTCATGGAAAAGAACGGGCAAGCCGCTAGGCCGCTTCACGCAAACGCCGCACTGCACGTCTGCGTCGCGTGACGCGCGCTTTGGAACAAAAGCGGCTGCACGACTTGCCGTTCCACCCTCAAGAGATATTTGCTGCTACTGCCGTACTACTACTGCCACTACTACTGCCACTGCAACTGCTACAACAACTGCGACTGCGACGACACCGACCACTGCAACTGCTACGACAACTGCAACCGCGTTACAACCTTGGCTCATGCTCGCTGCTGCCTGCTGCTCACTGCTACTGCGGAAACTGCCGATACTGCCGTATTGCCTTGTTGCAGGCACTACCCCTAGAACCTGCAACGCTACTGCTTCACTGCTTTACTGCTCCACTACTCCCCCACCTGCAACATCCCCACCTGCTACTCCCCCTCTTTACCGCTCCCCTCCAGATTCCCCTCAGGCATTCAGTCAGGCTTCTTCTGCTCCGGCATGAAGCAGGTGCAATCCACATCGTGATACTGGGCGCAATGCTGCAACGAAGGCCGGGTCAGGCCGTTGTTGAACATCGAGCGTTCATCCCGTTCCACGGCCGCGTAGCGCATGGCGTTGGCCAGCGGCAGACGGTTCTCGGCCAGTTCATCGAGCGATACTTCCAGGCTGCCCCACTCGCGGTCGGTCCTCACGAAGAGGTACATCAACACGGTGCAGAACACCAGGTAACTGATGAACATCAGGGTGATTTCACCCGGTACGGATTCGGTGATGAAGTGCATGACTGGCTCCTGGCAAGATACTTCGGCGAGGTCTTGCGTGCCAATCACGACTCCACTGTGATGCCGGGAGTCCGAAGCACAGACCGCGTTTCATTGGTTCCCATGGTAGTCATCCGGCCGGGCGTCGAACATCGGGGAATTCCTGACCCCGCCACACTGCCTGATCCAGCTCAACAGTAGGCGGGCGCTGGGCTGGCGGGGCGCGAGAGGGATCTCGCAGGGGCAGCGGCAATCACGCGGCAGTCACGGCTGAGTTACGTTCCCGCGCAAATCCTCGTCGCGACAACGATAGGTGCACCGGGGAAACATGCAAAAAAAGAAACCCGCCAGGCTTGCGCGTGGCGGGTTCAGGCTCGAATTGTCCAAGTCCAGGACGTCTGAGGAGACGCACTCACTGTAACGGCGCGCCGTGGCGGCGGCAACGAAGCATTCGTCATGCGCTTATGCACTGCCGGAATATGCGCCGCAGAGCAGCGCCCGTCATCAACGTGCCATCAATGTGGCATCAGCCCGGCTTGACCGGCATCCAGCGCTCTACCAGCCGGGTCCAGTAGGCCGCGCCGACGGGGATGTTGTCGTCGTTGAAATCGTAGCCGGCATTGTGCAGCATGGGCTTGCCCTGGCCATTGCCCACGCGCAGGAAGCAGCCTGGCCGCTGCTGCAGGAAGTAGGCGAAGTCTTCGCTGCCGGCAATCGGTCCGAAGGGGGCGATCACCTTCTCCGGCCCCACCAGTTCCTCGGCCACGCTGCGGGCGAAGTCGGTCTCGGCCTCGCTGTTGACCAGCACCGGATAGCCGCGCAGATACTCGATGCTGGCCTGCGCGCCATAGCTCTCGGCGTGGGTGCTGACCAGGGCGCGGATGCGTTGCTCCAGCAGCTCGCGCACTTCCGGCTTGAATGAGCGCACGCTCAGTTCCAGGGTGGCAAATTCGGGAATCACGTTGGATGCCTTGCCCGCATGCAGGCTGCCTACCGTGACCACGGCAGTTTCCATCGGATCGACATTGCGCGAGACGACGGTCTGCAAGGCCATCACCAGGCTGGCCGCGGCCACCACCGGATCGACCGACAGATGCGGGCGGGCCGCATGGCTGCCCCGGCCGGTGATGCGGATCTTGACCGTATCGCAGGCCGCCATGAAGGGGCCGCTGCGGAACATGAAGGTGCCGGTCTCCACGCCCGGATGATTGTGGATGCCGAACACGGCATCGCAGGGGAAGCGTTCGAACAGGCCATCAGCCAGCATCTTCTGGGCGCCGCTGTCGAAGCCGGCTTCTTCCGCCGGCTGGAAGATCAGGTTCAGGGTGCCGTCGAAATGGCGGGTGCGTGCCAGGTGCTTGGCCGCGCCCAGCAGCATGGCGGTGTGGCCGTCATGGCCGCAGGCATGCATGGCGCCGGGCTTGACGCTGGCCCAGTCCAGACCGGTCTCTTCCTGAATCGGCAGGGCATCCATGTCGGCCCGCAGGCCGATGCTGCGCGTGCTGCTGCCTGCGCGCAGGGTCGCCACCAGGCCGTTGCCACCGATATGGCGGGTCACGGCATAGCCCCATTCCTGCAGGCGATCGGCCACCAGTGCGGCGGTATCGACTTCCTGGAAAGACAGCTCGGGATGCTGGTGGATATGGCGGCGCAGGCCGGTGATTTCGTCGTGGAGGTCGTGCAGGTCGGCGACCTCGCACAGCTTGTGCGGGTGGGGGTGATTCATGTCTTCTCCGGTGATGGGGCGCGTCGCGCCAGCACTTGCCGGCCCTGCTCGGCCAGGTCCCAGAAGAGACCCGCCATCAGTTGCAGCGACTCGCGCGACACGCTGGCCAGTATATGCTCGTTGGGCGCGTGCTGTGAGCAGGCCGGATAGGAGTGCGGCACCCACAGGGTCGGCAGGCCCAGGGTTTCGGAGAACACGTCATTGGGCAGCGAGCCGCCCAGGTTGGGCAGGAGCGTGGGCTGCTTGCCGCTGGTCTCCTGCATCGAGGCCAGGCCCCAGCGCACCCATTCGTCGTTCGGGTCGAGCCGGGTGGCGGCGAACTGCACGCCCGAAAGCGTGACCTCGATGTCGTCATAGCCATGCTCGTCCAGATGCGCGCGGATGTGCTCGATGAAGTGCGCATCGTCGCTGCCGACCACGAAGCGGATCTGGCAGTGCGCGCTGGCCTGACCGGGAATGGCATTGACCGGTGCCTCGGGATTGCCGGTCTTGAAGGCCAGCACTTCCAGCGTATTCCAGCCGAACACGCGCTCGGCCGGGGTCAGGTCGGGCTCGCCCCAGTCTTCGTCGATCTCGGGGTCGGTCGGACCGCCACCCAGCTTCACATCGGCGAGGGCCTTGCGCACGCTGGCCGGCAGCGAATCCGGCAACAGCGCCGGCACGCGGATGCAGCCGTGCTCGTCCACCAGGCAGGCAATCGCATTGGCCAGGCGCACGCCGGGGTTGCGCAACAAGCCGCCCCAGTTGCCGGAGTGGTGGCCACCGTCGCGCAGGTGGCACTTCAGGTCGAAGTTGCAGCCGCCGCGCGAACCCAGGAACATGGTCGGCGTCGGTGCATTCACACGCGGCCCGTCGGAGGCGATGAAGAGGTCGGCCTTCAGGCGCTCGGCATATTGCTGGCAGACCGCGTTCAGTCCGGGGGAGCCGGTTTCCTCGCCCATTTCCAGGATCAGCTTGACGTTGTAGCCCAACTTGCCGCCACGCACCTTCATGACCTCTTCCAGCGCGGCAAAGTTGATGGTGTGCTGGGCCTTGTTGTCGGCGATGCCGCGCCCATACCAGCGCTCACCCTCGACCACGATCTCCCACGGCGACAGGCCGCTGCGCCACTGCTTGTCGTAACCGCGCACCACGTCGCCATGACCGTAGGTCAGCAGGGTGAAGGCGGCGCCCTCCTCCGTGCGCTCGGCGATCAGGAAGGGGCTGCCGCCGGGCAGCGGATTGTCGATGATCTCGCAGCCAAAGCCCAGCGACTGCAGATAGGGCGTGATCTCCTGCTGCAGGTAGTCGTACAGGATGGGACGGCTGGCCGGTTCCTGGCTCTCGGTGCGGATGGCCACGCGGCGCTTGAGCGTGTCCATGAAACGGCCGTCGTCGAAGTAGGCTTCCACGCCGGCGATGGCTTGTGCTCTGCTCATGCTGCTGCTCCTCTGTAGGTGTGGTTGTGATCGTTTTGATCGTTTTGATTCGTGGGATACGTCCTCACGCCGCCGCAGCCAGTGCCGGGATGCCGAGTCCCGGTTCGGGCGTAAGCGCCGAGGCCAGCAGCATGCGGGTGTAGGGATGTTGCGGATCGCTGAAGATCTGCTCGCGGCTCTGCAGTTCGACGATGCAGCCCTGGTTCATCACCGCCACCCGGTCCACCAGATGCTCCACCACGCCCAGGTCATGGCTGATGAAGAGATAGGTGAGACCGAACTCGGCCTTCAGGTCCAGCAACAGGTTCAGGATCTGCGCCTGCACCGACACATCCAGGGCCGAGGTCGGCTCGTCGCAGATGAGGATGTCCGGCCGCAGGATCAGGGCGCGGGCAATCGCCACGCGCTGGCGCTGGCCGCCGGAGAGCTGGTTGGGATACTGGGCATGGGTGCGCTCGGGCATGCCGACCAGGTCGAGGATGTCCTTGACCTGGCGGGCGCGTTCGGCAGCGGTGCCGATGCCGTGCAGCTTGAGCGGCAGGCCGACGATCTCGCCCACGGTCTTGCGCGGGTTGAGCGAGGAATACGGATCCTGGAAGATCGGCTGGATATGCCGCGCATGTTCCTTGCGCTGGGTCGGATCGACTTCCTGGCCGTTGATGAGCACGTTGCCCGAGGTCGGTGCCAGCAGGCCCAGCAGCATCTTGGCCAGGGTGCTCTTGCCGCAGCCGGATTCACCGACCAGGCCCAGGGTCTCGCCGCGATACAGCCGTAGCGACACATCGTTGACCGCTTTCAGTTGGCCTGGCGGCTGGAACAGACCGCGCTTCAAAGGATAGACCTTGGACAGCGCGCACAGCTCCAGGGCGATGTCACCCAGCGGGGCCGACGGCAGGGGACGATGGTCATTCATGCTGCCACCTCCATGGCGGACGCGATTGAAACGGGAACATCGAGCTTGTGACAGCGCGCCGCGTGCGGTGCGGCCGCACTGCCCTGCTGCACCATGGGCGGATCGGTCTCGCAGACGCTATCGGCCAGCGCGCAGCGATTGCGGAAGGCACAGCCACTGACCTGGCCGACCAGGCTGGGCACCACGCCGGGAATGGCCTGCAGGCGGCTGCCCGGCGGCGTCTTGCCGCGTACCGGGATGCAATTGAGCAGCCCCCGCGTGTAGGGATGACGCGGCTGCGCAAACAGCGAGCCGACATCGGTGGTCTCCACCACCTGGCCGGCATACATCACCGCCACCCGGTCGGCGATGCGCGAGACCACGCCCAGGTCGTGGGTGATGAAGATGACGGCCGTGCCGAACTCCTGCTGCAGCTCGCGGATCATGCGCAGGATCTGCGCCTGGATGGTCACATCCAGCGCCGTCGTCGGCTCATCGGCGATGATCAGATCGGGATTGCACATCAGCGACATGGCGATCATCACCCGCTGCCGCAGGCCGCCGGAGAGCTGGTGCGGATACTGGCGCAACCGGTCCTCGGCATTGGTGATGCCGGTGCGATGCAACAGGTACAGGGCGCGCTCGCGGGCCTCGGCGCGGGTGACGCCGGGCTGCTGCAGCATGGCCTCACAGAGCTGGTTACCCAGCGTGTAGGCGGGGTTCAGCGAGGTCATCGGCTCCTGGAAGATCATGGACATGCGCTTGCCGCGCAACTGCCGCAACTGCTTCTCGCTCATGCCGTTGAGGTCCATGCCATCGAAGCGGATGTGGTCGGCGCTGCACTGTGCCTTGCGCGGCAGCAGCCCCATCAGGGCCAGCGAGGTCATGGACTTGCCGCAGCCCGATTCGCCGACCAGGCACAGCATCTCGCCCCGGCGCACCTGGAAATCGATGCCGCGCACGGCGTGCAGCGTGCCGCGCTCGGTGGGCAGGTCCACCTTCAGATTCTTCACGTCCAGCAATACGCTCATGGTGTGCTCCCGGTGGGATTCAGTTACGGCCGTCGGGCGCGTTGACATCGCGCATGCCATCGCCGACCAGGTTGATGGCCAGCACCAGCAGTGCCAGCGCCACGCCCGGGATGACGATTACCCACGGCTTGAAGAACATGTAGGTCTTGCCCTCGGCCACCATCAGGCCCCAGGACGGCGTCGGTGGTTGCACACCCAGGCCGAGGAAGGACAGCGTGGCCTCCAGCAGGATGGCGTGGGCCATTTCCAGCGTGACCACCACGATCAGCGCGCCCATGATGTTGGGCAGGATTTCGCGCAGCAGGATGTAGGGCGTGGAGGCGCCGATAGCCTTGGCGGCGGCGATGAATTCGGCGTCCCGCAGTTGCTGCGTGGCCGAGCGCGTGACCACCGCGAAACGGTCCCACAGCAGCAGCCCCAGCAGCAGGATCACCACCTTCAGCGAACCGCCCACCAGCGAGGCCATCGCCAGCGCCACCAACACCACCGGCATGGCCAGGCGGGTGGTGATGAGGTAGCTGATGAAGGCATCGGTACGACCGCCGAAGTAACCGGCCAGCACCCCCAGGGTGGTACCGATCAGGCCCGAGATGAGGGCGGCGGCGATGCCGATGGTCAGCGACACGCGGGCGCCGTAGATCAGGCGCGAGAGATAGTCACGGCCCAGCTTGTCGGTACCGAGGATGTGTTCCCAGCTACCCTGGGCCTGCCATACCGGCGGGATCAGGCGCGCCGTCACATCCTGGTCGAAGGGATCGTGCGGCGCCAGCAGGGGCGCGAAGATCGCCGCCAGCACGATCACGGCCAGGATGGCGGTGCCCAGCATCAGGCCGCGATGGCCGAGCAGGCGGCGCAGCTTGCGGCGCCAGGCCGGCAGCGGCGGCAATGCCGCCTGCAGCAGGGGCGTGGACGAGGTGGATGGCGTGGAAGGCATGGTGACGGTGGTACTGGAAGTGGCGGTCATGTCGGCTCCCATGGGCTCAACGGGTACGGATGCGCGGATCGAGCAGCGCATTGATGACATCGGCCAGGAAGGTCAGGCCGATGTAGAACATGGCGATGATCAGCACCACCGCCTGCACCACCGGATAGTCATTGCGGGAGATGGCGTCCCAGGCCAGCTGGCCCAGGCCCTGCATGGAATAGACCGACTCGATCACCACCGAGCCGCCCAGCATGAAGCCCAGTTCTACCGCCGCCAATGCCACCACCGGGATGACCGCATTGCGCAACGCATGCTTGAACACCACCCGCGACTTGGACAGGCCCTTGGCGCGGGCGGTGCGGATGTAGTCTGAGCCCAGCACTTCCAGCATGCCCGAGCGCGTCAGGCGCATCATCGCCGGCATGGCGTAGTAACCCAGCGCCACCGCTGGCAGGACGAAGTGCTGCCAGCTCTCGTTGCCGGCCACCGGCAGCCAGTGCAGCGTGACGGCAAAGATCAGGATCAGTGTCAGCCCGAACCAGAAGCTGGGCATGGCCTGCCCGACCACGGCAATCATCAGCGCCACGCGGTCCAGCCAGGTATCGCGATAGATGGCCGCCAGCACGCCCAGCGGAATGGCGGTGAGAATGGCCAGCAGCAAGGCACTGCCACCCAGCTTGAAGGTGATCGGCAGGCGTTCGGCGATCATCTCCATGACCTGCCCCTGGAAGTAGAAGGACTTGCCGAAGTCCAGCTGCACCGCACGACCGAGCCAGTCCGCATATTGCGTGGTGAGCGGACGGTCCAGACCGAACTGGGTGCGTACCGATTCGACCTGGGCGGCCGTGGCCTCCGGCCCAGCGATGGAGACCGCCAGGTCACCCGACATGTGCAGCAGGGAAAAACTGACGACGGATACCGTCAGCGCCACGCACAGGGCGATGGCCAGGCGGCGCAGGATGTAGATCAACATGGCGACCCTTCCTTGAAGATTATTGCGTGATTCATCCAACACCCATCACCTACCGTTCGCACTGAGCAGGCCCCAGGGGCCGTATAAGGCGCTCAGGACGAACGGTAACCTGGACGACTGCCAGACTTACTTCCAGGAAGCCTCGTAGAAACGCGGCAGCTCATCCGGGTAACCCTGGAAATTGAGCTGGGCGTTGTAGGCGTAGAAGGTCGAATAGGAGAACATCGGCGCCACGTAGGCCTGCTTGGAAATCAGTTCCTGGGCCTTGGTGTAGTTGGCCTTGCGCACTGCCGGATCGATCGAGGTATCGGCGGTCTGCAGGAACTGCTGCAGTTGCGGGTCCTTGGTGATGTCATCGGCGCCGCCCTTGAAGTAGACACCGGCGAAGGCCGAGGTATCGTTCATCGAGAACGAGCCCCAGGAGTAGAAGCTCATCGGCGTCTTGCCGCTGCGGTACTCGGTCTGCAGGGCGGCAAACTTCATGTAGTGCAGGCGAGCGCGGATGCCGACCTTGCGCAGGTCACCGATGATGGCTTCGGCCACTTCGCGTTCGCGATAGGCATAGATGTCGGTATCGAAGCCGTTCGGGTAGCCGGCCGCCGCCAGCAGTTCCTTGGCCTTGGTCGGGTTGTAGTCAAACTTGATGGCGGCATTGCTGTCGCAACCGAACTGGGTGCGGAAGCAGGCCGTATAGACCGGCTGGCTGCCGCCGCGCATCAGGTTCTCGGCATAGCCCTTGCGATTGATCGCATGGTTGACCGCCTGGCGCACGCGCACATCCTTGAACGGCGAATTGGGGGCCGAGGTACCGGTGGTGTCGAGGGTGATGAAACCGACCCGCATGGTCTCGCCGCTCTGCACCGCCAGCTTGGGATTGGTCTTGAGCGAATCGGCCTGGTCCGGCGGCACGCGCCAGATCCAGTCGATGGCGCCGGTCATCAGTTGCGCGGCGCGGGTTTCCGGATCGGGGATCACCACGAACTTGATGTTGCCGATCGAAGGCTGGCCCTGCGGGCTATCCTTGAAATACGAGGTGTTCTTGACAAGGGTCACGCCCTGCCCCGGGGTGACACTGGTGACCTTGTAGGGACCGGTGCCGATGGGCGCCTTGGAAAAGCCTTCCAGGCCGACCTTCTTGAAGTAGGCGGCGGGATAGATCGGCAGCGGGCCGGCCAGGTATTCCAGCGCCGCCGGGAAGGGTCCCTTCAGGTTGATGCGCACCTTGTAGTCGCCCAGCTTGTCGACGCTCTTGATCCAGTCGGTGTTCTGGCGGGTGACGGCCTTGGATTCGGGCGAGACCGCATAGTTGAAGGTGAACACGACATCGTCGGCTGTGAACTTGTCGCCGTTCTGGAATTGCACGCCCTGGCGCAGGTCCAGCACCAGGGCCGTGGGCGATTCCCACTTCCAGGCGGTGGCCAGTTGCGGCTTGTATTCGTTGGTCTTGGGATCGCGATAGACCAGCGTGTCCCAGATCAGGTGGGCCAGGATCACGCCTTCACGCAGATTGTTGTGATACTGGCTGATGTTTTCGACTTCGCTGTCGGAGGCATAGACCAGGGTGTCGTTGGCCTTGTTGGCATGGGCCGCAAAGGCCGTCATGGCGCCCGCCACCAACACTGCACATCGTGACCAGCCCAGCATGGATTTCTGTAGTGCGTTCATTCCAGCCCCTTCATTCGAATAAGAGAATTGTGAAAAAACAGCGACGTCGAAGGGCATACTAGGCTAGGATTTATCGATGCCGCAATCATCAAATTTCTATGCCTGCGTTCGCAAACCAGCAACGCATAATTTGTGCACCACAATGTACACACCCCTACCAAAGCCGCATCGCTACTGGGCCGGGGCCCTTGGCGCAGGTGCAGCATCGGCGTGTGGAGGAAGGACGAGGGCATTGCACCAAAGGCGTGAGGCGCGCACCAAATAAAGCAGCCTCCCTTGCTGCAAGCCGGCGCGAAAAGAAGGTCAGCATTGGTCAGGAATCGGGATTGATCCGAGCTGACCGCATCCAACGAGGTCAATGATGAAATCGCAGCATCTGCAAGACACCGCCCTGCGCTACTTCCTGGAAGTCGTTCGCTGTGGCTCCATCAGCGAGGCGTCGCAGCGGCTCAACGTGGCCAGCTCGGCCATCAGCCGCCAGATCAGCAGCCTGGAGGAAATCCTGGACACGGTACTGTTCGAACGGCGGCCACGCGGCATGGTGCTCTCGGCCGGCGGCGAGATGCTGGCCGCGCATGCGCGCAAGATGGCGCTGGAGGCCGACCGCGTGGTGGCCGACCTGCAAGCCCTGAAGGGCTTGCGCAGCGGGCGGGTCCGGCTGTCGGCCTCGGAGGGTTTCGCCATCGACTTCCTGCCGCGCGTGATCAACGCCTTCCAGAAGAAATATCCGGGCTTCGTATTCCAGCTGTTCGTGGGCGCGCCGGCGGTGGTCTCGCGCCAGGTGCGCGAAGGCAATGCGGATATCGGACTGACCTTTGCGCGCCTGCCCGAACCGGAAATCAAGGTGGTGCACCGGCAGCCGGGACCGATCGGCCTGGTGATGCGCAACGACCATCCACTGGCGCGTTTCCGTCATCTCTCGCTGGGGCAGTTGAAGCCCTACCCGATGGCCCTGCCCGACCCCACCACGACGCTGCGCCAGCTCTTCGACATCGCCTGCAGCCGGCAACAGGTGGCCATCGAACCGGTGATGACCAGCAACTACATCCAGGCCCTGCACAACTACGTGCTGGACAACGATGCGCTCTCCATCACCGGCGACGTCACCGTGCGCTACCGCATCGCACGCGGAGAGCTGACCATGCGCCCCATCCGCGACTGTCCTGCCGATGGGCGCTTCGTCGAGGTGCAGACGCTGGCCGGCCGGACCCTGCCGCGCAGTGTGGAAATCTTCCTGGACTACCTGGTGGCCGAGCTGAGCAAGGATCTGTGAGCGCCTGCCCTCTGCAGTCTGGCCTACGAAGACGCGCCCCCCGGCGCCGCTCAAAGACCGGTAAACGCCATGCGGCCGCTACGAGAGCGGCCGCATGGGGACTTCAGGGTGTCAGCGTGTCAGCGCATCCACGGATGGATCAGAAGCGCCAGCGCGCCTTGACCGACGCCGACTGGTTGATGAAGCCACTGCGGCCTTCGGCATCGTAGCGCAAGGCGATGTCCGTCATCTTCGGCAGCTTGAAGCCATAGCTCACACCGGCCTTCAACAGCCAGGGTGAGTGCGTCGGTCCTGGCGTGGTGAAGGCCTGGCCCGGTGCGCCTGCATAGGTGGCCACCAGCTCGTCACGGCCGTTGATGACATCGTAACTGACACCGAGGTGGCCGCTGATCTGCGACGACGGCGTCAGCACGTAGTTCAGCCTTGCACCGGTGCCGAGCAACAGCGCTTCGCTGCTCTTGCCCTGCACCGACAGGTTCAGGTCCCCTGCCCCGCTCTCGTTGTAGGACGGGCTCTGCAGACGGGTGTAGTCGATCTGCAGGGAAGGCACCAGGCTCATCACTTCACTCAAGGGCAGAGTGAATGAAGCGCTGGTACCCAGATGCGCATCCCAGGTGTGGTAGCGGCTGCTGGCAGTACGATTCAGGCCACCGAACCGCATCTCGCGCGACAGACGGTTGCCGTTGCGCCCCACATCCGCCTGCCAGGCCAGCGACAGCTCACCCAGCGGGACACTGCCGTAGAGGGCCACCATGTTGGACTCGAGGCGGCTGCGGCTGCCGGTACCGGTGAGGGCGGTATTGCCGTTGGCCTTGGTGCTGGCATAGGCGTAAGAGAGGCCGATGCGTCCGCTGCCCAGGTCCATCTCGGCGCCGGTCGCCATACCCCAGGTACTGGCACTGAAACCGGACTCGCCGTTGCGGTCCCCCTGGTTGGTGCGCGATTCGAAGGGCATGAGCCAGACCTGACGATCACCGCCCGCTTCACCTGATGAAACACCGCTGCCCACACCGGCGCCACCAGCCCTGCCGGTCTCGACGCGGGAGGCGATGACGCGATTCACGGACGTCATGGTGCCACGAATGGCACCGGCGCCGACGTTGCTGGGCAAGGTCTGGCTGGCGGCACGTTGCACGCTGGCAGCATCCGGCAACCGGGCCAGCGTAGCGGCAACCTCAGCCATATCCTTGGTGGACGGCGCCTGGATCTGTTGGCCCAGCACCGGTGCAACTGGTGCTGCAGCGGTGGCGGCGATCATGATAGGTGAGGGACGGACGACGGGAGCGGGCGCTGCGGGTACGGGAACTGCTGCCACAGGTGCCACAGCGGCAGGAGCGGCAGGTGCTGCAGCAGCAGGCTTTGCTGCGGCAGATGCCGTCGCTCCTCCCTTTGCGGCATCCGTCTTTGCTGCAGGCTTTGCTGCGTCTGCCGCCTTTGCTGCTTCAGCCGCCTTTGCTGCTTCAGCCGCCTTGGCCGCGGCAGCTGTTCAAGTCGGGAATGCCCCAACCGAAAGTCGTATTGGGAAGGTCGCTTGCCCCCGTTCCAAGATGCTTGGCGGTGGTCAGCAAAATGGTGCGAATGGCCTGGTTGTCCAGCGACGGATAACGCTCCATCAGCAAACCGAGTGCGCCGGTGACGTGCGGTGCTGCCATCGAGGTACCGCTCTCATTCTCGTAGCCTTTGTCCGAGCTCGAATCGAGGCTGTTGATCTCCGCGCCCGGCGCCGCCACGCACCAGTACTTGGCCAGCCCGCAGCGATTGCTGAAGGACGGCAGCTCCAGATCGCTGGTCAGCGCGGCGGCGGTGATCCAGTTCTGCTCCATTTCCGGCCTGAAGTAAGGCAGGGCAGAACGGATGTTGACGTTGTCGCGACCGGCATTGCCAGCGGCAAATACATGCAGGACATTGCTTTCCTTGGCCACGTCCACGGCGGCATCCAGCCACGATTTCTTGCCCCCGCCCTGCAGGCGCTCATAGGCCGCGGCCACTCCGGCGAGGGTACCGAAATCGTCACGCGGGTCGGGGCTGCCCCAGCTGCTGTTGATGACCCTTACCCCGGCTTGGGCCAGCTTGCCGTAGGCCGCCCTGAAGTAGTTGTAGTCCATGTTCACGCCATACACGGAGTCGTCGGTACCGTTGCTGTTGGTGATGTGGTAATCGCTGCCGAAGGCCACGCCCATCATCCCCACGCCGTTCCTGGCGGCGGCGATGGTGCCGGAGACATGACTGCCATGATTGTCGTTGACCGGACTCTTGGCGCCGGTCGTATTGAAGGGGTCTGGTCCGCCGTCTGCCGGTAGCTGGCCATGGCCAGGGTACCTTCGGCAATGGTGGTGTTGCCCGAGTAGCTTGGAGCACCGGTCAGGGTTAGCGTGCCGCTGCCACGTTTGGTCAGGCTGCCGGTGCTGGTGCCATCGCTGATGGCCCCCGACAGCGTCATGTTGTAGGCCTGGGTGTCGATATTGCCTGTGCCGCTGAGGCTGACCGCATTGGCCAGCGTGAGCTTGTCGGCGGCCGCGCGCAGCGTGGTGCCATCGGACATGGACAGCGGGCCGCTCCCCAATGCCGTCTTGGAGCCCACGCCCAGCGTGCCTCCCTGCAGCAGGGTGCCGCCGGAATAACTGTTGTCGCCGCTCAGGGTCAGGCTGCCGGGGCCGGTCTTGACCAGCACGCCCACGTAGTCGGCATCGGTCTTGTTGGCGACGTAGCGCATGGTGGCGCCCTGGGCCTCGTAGGCGTCCAACGCTCCACGGGCCAGCTTCACGGACGGGTCGCCGGCGATCAGCGTGGCGATGAGCTTGTCTACCGTCGGGCTTTCACCGGTCTTCATGATGCTCAGGATGGTCGAGGCAAGCGCGTCATTGTTCACCTCATTGGCGGCGGCCCGGTAGGCGTTCATCAGCTCATCGCCCGAATCGGCTTGCAGCTTGGCCTCCAGCTGGCGCAAGGTCTGCACCAGCAGCATGGAGGCGTCATAGGAGGACGTCACGTATTCGCCGAGGCGCACCAGCGGCTCGCGCTGCGCCTCCTGCACCGCTGCCTGCAGGCTGGCCCCGGGAATGGCGCGCCAGTCCGCCAGCTTTTGTCTTTCCTCGGCCTTGCGCTGGATCAGCGCGGCTTCGGAGATGTTGTTGCTCCAGGTGTCCTCGACACCGGCGGCGAGATGCGCATTGAACCGGCCGAGCAATTGCGCCGGGCCGTTCAGGGCCTTGCCCAGGTCGGGGATACCCCAACCGAAGACCTCGTTGGGCGCATCCGGCGCCCCATTGCCCAGGTGCTTGGCGGTGGTCAGCAGGATGGTACGGATGGCCTGGTTGTCCAGGGAGGGATAGCGTTCCATCAGCAGCCCGAGGGCGCCGGTGACGTGCGGCGCGGCCATCGAGGTGCCGTTCAGGTTCTCGTAGGCCGTATCGGACCTGGCACCCAGGCTGTTGATCGCCACCCCCGGGGCCGACACGCACCAATACTTGGCCAGTCCGCAGCGGTTGCTGAAGTTCGGCTGCACCAGGTCCATGTTCAGGGCGGTCACGCTCAGCCAGTTCTGCTCCAGTTCGGGCTGGAAGTAAGGCAGGGCCGAACGCACGTTGACGTTGTCGCGTCCGCTGTTGCCGGCCGCCCAGACCAGCAGTACGTTGGTTTCGCGCGCCACATCGGCGGCGGCTTGCAGCCAGGACTTCTTGTCACTGGCCATCAGCCGAAGATGGGCGGCATACACCCCGGCGACGGTGCTGAGGTTGTCGCGTGAATCGGGGTTGCCCCAACTGCTGTTGATGGCGCGCACGCCGGCTGCGGCCAGGTTGCCGTAGGCCGCCTTGAAGTAGTTGTAGTCCATGTTGATGCCATACACGGAGGCATCGGTGCCGTTGCTGTTGGTGATGTGGTAGTCGCTCTCGAAGGCCACACCCATCATGCCCACGCCGTCCTTGGCGGCGGCGATGCTGCCCGAAACGTGGCTGCCGTGGTTGTCGTTGCGGGAGGACTTGGCACCGGTCGTGCTGAAGGGGTCGCCGGCCTTCCAGGGCTGTCGTGAACCGGACAGCTGGAAGCCCTCGTTGGCGTAGACGCCGGTGACGCTCAGGGCCTTGACGTCACGCTTGGCGAATTCCTGGTGGGTCAGCGACAGGCCGGAATCCACCGCCCCCAGCTTGACGCCACGCCCGCTCAAGCCTGCCGCGTAGGCCTGCTGCGCGTTCATCGCGGCCAGGCCCCAGTCGCCATTGAATTCGTCGGCGCTGACCCAGCTGGCCACCGCCGCGTCGCGGTCCTTGCTGCGCGATCCGTCGTAGTGGACGAAGTTCTGTGCACTGGCCGGCAGCACCAGCGCCGGTGCCAGCGTCATGAGCACGGCGCAGTACAGTTGATGCTTCTTGAAGAGGGGTGCGACGGCACGCGCACGGGATCGGCGCGCGGTTTTCTTGATGTTCATTTTCCCTGCCCTGAGTATTTTTTGATGGGGACCCACTCGCCGCAGAAGGCTGCGACGGCTGTCGTTGTGATGCGATGGGTCTGGCGACCAGGCTGCCGGCGCGCAGGCGGTGGCGAACGGCAGCCGACGGCGTCGGGCCTGGTGGCCCAGGCGACCTGCGGCGGCGTCTTCGATAGGACGCATCCCTCTCTCATGGAGTCTCCCTGACGTCCTGTTTTTATGGTTTTCTCGAGGCCGCGTTATCCGATGGCCCGATGGTTTTTTGGGAGGGGATTGTCCGGTTGTGATCCGATTCTTAATATTGTCCGATGGTGCAGGCTGGACGATGTTTCGGGCATGCACCCGCGCTGGAAAGCGGACGAAGACCGACACCGAGACTGCCATGCCTGACGTCGCGCCTATTTCCAGGGTCGAGGCTCAGAACAATAAAAAGTGAAGAGTTGTGCAGAGGATGGACGGCGGACGCACATGTCCGCCGACGCACAAGGAGGGATGGTGAAGAACTGCGCGGAAGTTCTGCAGAAATGGGAAGGACGGCGGTGTAGTGATGGAGAAATGCAGCGGGGACGGAGCCGCCGCGCCCCGTCCTCCTAAAGCGAGATAGCCGCTCGCGGGTTCAGCTTTCAGCCTCTCCCCAGCCCAGTCCCAGGGCTTTCTGGATGCCGACGAAACTGCGCGTCAGGTTGGCCTCGGCCTGCAGCAGGTTCTGCTGTGCGCTGATCTGCTGGCGCGTGGTATCGAGCACCTCGATCAAGGTGCCGGTGCCGGCCTGGTAGCGCTGCCTGGCCAACTCCAGCGCGCGGTCGGCGGAGGCCTTGCTGCGCGCCAGGGTAGCGACCGTGATGCGGCCGTAGCGGAAGCGCGAGAGCGAATCCTCGGCGTCGCGCAGGGCTTCCAGCACGGCCTGGCGATACTTCATCTCGGCTTCGTCACGCACCTGCTCGGCTTGCGTGACGCGTGCCTTGGCACGGCCGAAGTCGAGGAAATTCCAGCTCAGCATCGGCGCGCCCAGGGCCAGGAAATCATCCAGCCGGGTCAGATCGGACGGATGGGTCCCGCCCAGGCCGATCACGCCGAAGAGCTTCAGGCTGGGATAGCGCGCCGCCTCGGCCTGGCCGATCTTGGCGGTGTCCGCGGCCAGGGTGCGTTCGGCAGCGCGCACGTCGGGACGACGTCGCAGCAGCGCGACCGGATCGCCGACCGCGACCTGTTGCGGTGGCAGGGGCAAGGGTGAGGCCGCGTTCAGTTCGGCATCCAGCGTGCCGGGCTCCTGCCCCAGCAAGGTGGCCAGCTGGTTGAGGTAGGCCTCGCGTTCGGCCTGCAGCGGCAAGAGCTCGGCGCGGGTGGCGTCGAGCTGGTTCTGCACGCGGATCTGGTCCAGCGAGGACGCGGTGCCGCGCTGCACGCGCTGGCCGGTCAGGGCGAGCATGTCCTGCTGGGCCTGTACCGATTGTTCGCCCAGGGCCAGGCGATGCTGGCGGTCGCGCAGGTTGATGTAGGCGTTGACCACTTCGGCGGTGAGGCTGACCTGGACATCGGCCAGCGAGGCTTCGGCGGCTTGCGCGCTGGCACCGGCGGCCTGGATGGCACGACGATGGGCGCCGAAGAGGTCGGCTTCCCAGCTGGCGTCCACGCCCAGGTTGTACAGGTTCACGCTGGAGGCGGAAGAACCGCCGGAGCTGGAACCGCCGGTCAGCGCACCCAGGTTGGCCGGTGGCAGACGCGCATGCGCGGCCAGCGCGGAGGCACCGACGCTGGGGGCGGCGTTGGCCTGTTCCAGGTCGAGGTTGGCACGCGATTGCTGCAGCCGGGCGCGGGCGCTAGCGAGGCTGGGATTGGCTTGCAGGGCTTGCTGCACGAGCCGGTTGAGCTGGGCGTCGTTGAGCGCTTCCCACCAGCGGTTCAGCGGTGCGGCGGCATTGGCGAGATCGCCGGCGCGCACGAACTGCCCGCTGCGCTGGGCCTGCGGTGCGGCCTCGGGTGGGCCGGCGTATTCCGGCCCGAGAGCGCAGCCGGCCAGGAGGGCGGCAGCCGCCAGGGCGACCAGGCGTACGGGAGTAAAGAGAGGGAGAGTCTTGTCCATGTTCATCATCAATGAGAAGCCACCGGCGCGGCATGGGTGGGCAAGGGGCGCAGGAACAGCACCAGCGGCGTGACGCAGAGGATGGCCACGCCCAGCATCCAGAACAGGTCGGCATAGGTCATGGTCAGCGCCTGGGCCTGGATGGTGGAGCCCAGCAACTGGATGGCAGCATCCTGGCCGCCCAGCAGCTGGGCTTGCGCGCCGATGCCGGATTGCACCAGGTCTGAATTGGCAGAAAGGCTTTCTTCCAGGCGGCGGCTGTGCAGCCACAGCCGCTGGTCCTGGATCACCGCGATGGCGGCCAGGGCCAGCGAGCCGCCCAGGTTGCGCGCCGCGCTGTAGAGACCGGAAGCATCGCCGGCCTGCGAGGCCGGCACCGAGCGGATCGCAGCCTGGTTCAGGAACAGCATGGCCAGCACGGTACCGACACCGCGCATCAGCTGCGAGGCCACGAAGGAACCGCCATAGGACAGCGGGCTGAGATCGGTCTCGATGAAGGCCGAGGCCGCCAGCAGCAGGAAGCCGGTACCGACGGCGATGCGGATGTCGACCAGCCGCATCAGCAGCGGCGTGAAGGGCATCATCAGGATCATCGGCACGCCCGAGAGCAGCACGATCCAGCCCGACTGCAGCGAGTTGTAGCCGGCAATCCCGGAGAGGAACTGCGGGATCACATAGGCCGTGCCGTAGAGCGCCACGCCGACGATCATGGCCATCATCACCACCGAGCCGAACTGGCGGTCCCGCAAGAGGCGCAACTGGATCACCGGGTGGCGCGAGCGGATCTGACCGATCGCCAGCAGGAGGAAACCCAGCAGCGAGGTCGCGGCCAGCCAGCGGATGTCGGGCGAGGAAAACCACTGCTCGCGCTCGCCCTCTTCCAGCACCACCGTCAGGCCACCCAGGCCCAACGCCAGGCCGGCGATGCCGAACCAGTCGGCCTGAGCCAGTTGCTCGAAGCGGGGACGCTCATAGGGAATCGCCACCAGCAGCAGCGTGATCAGCGCCGCGCCCACCGGCAGGTTGATGAAGAAGGCGTAGTGCCAGCTGACGTTCTCGGTCAGCCAGCCGCCCATCACCGGCCCCAGCACCGGCCCGAGGATGGCGGTGGCGCCGAACATGGCATTGCCCACCGGCTGCTGCGCGCGTGGCAGGCGGGTGGCGATGATGGTCATGGCGGTGGGGATCAGCGCGCCACCGGTGAAGCCCTGCCCTACCCGCCCGACGATCATCATCGGTAGCGTGGTGGACAGGCCGCACAGCACCGAGAACAGGGTGAAGAGACTGGCCGCCGTCAACAGCAGCACGCGCAGGCCGAGCAGGCGTTCCAGCCAGGCCGACATGGGGATGATGACGATCTCGGCCACCAGGTAGGCGGTGGCGATCCAGGTGCCTTCGGTCCCGGAGGCGCCGATCTCGCCCTGGATGGTGGGCAGCGAAGAATTGACGATGGAGATGTCCAGCGTGGCCATGAGCGCGCCCAGGGTGCCGGCGGCCACGGCCAGCCAGGCGCCGGCGTCGGCCTTCTCCGGGTTGGCACCATTGGCCTTCACCGCAGGGGTGGAGGCGGCGCTGCTCACTGCGGCTCCTTGCGGGTGGCGTTGGCTTCGCTGGTGCGCTCGCGCAGCGCGCGCAATTCATCCTTGGCGGCGATGGTATTGACCTCCACCGTCACCGACAGGCCGGCCACGAAGGCGCGGGTTTCTTCCGGGGTGGCGTCGATGGCCACGCGCACCGGGACGCGCTGGACGATCTTGGTGAAGTTGCCGGTGGCGTTCTGCGGCGGCAGCAGCGAGAATTGCGCGCCGGTACCGGGCGAGAGGCTTTCCACATGACCGCGGAATTCCACGCCGGGCAAGGCATCGACCTTGATGCTGGCCGGCTGGCCGATGCGCATCAGGCCGATCTGGGTTTCCTTGAAGTTGGCGGAGACGTAGAAGCGGGTCGGCACCACCGTCATCATGCGCGTGCCGGCCGTGACGAACTGGCCGACGCGCACCTGCTTGTCGCCGATGCGGCCATCGACGCTGGCGCGGATTTCGGTATAGCCGAGGTTGACGCTGGCGGCGTCGTACTGGGCCTTGGCGGTTTCACCCTGGGCCTGGGCCTGGCGCACCTGGGCCTGCAGCGAACGCACCCGCAGCTGGGCTGCGTCCAGGGCGGCACGACGCGCCGCCACCGTGGTGCGGGCCTGGGCCTGCTGGTTGCGCAGGGTGGTCAGGCGTTCGCGGGTTTCGGCGCCGGAGGCGGCCAGCGGGGTGTAGCGATCCACTTCCGAAGCGGCAAAGCGCGCATCCTCTTCGGCGGCGGCCAGTTGCGCCTTGGCCTGGGCGATGGCGGCCTGCTGCTCGGCCAGTTGCGCATTGGCGGCTTCTTCGCTGGCACTGGCGGCGTCGATCTGGGCCTTGGCCTGCGCCGCCTGGGCGGAATAGTCGCGGGCGTCGATGCGTACCAGCGGCTGGCCGGCCTTGACGATCTGGTTGTCGGCCACCAGCACCTGGTCCACGTAACCGGTGACCTTGGAGGATACGGTCACGCTATCGGCATGGATGAAGGCATCGTTGGTGCTTTCCAGGTACTTGCCGCGGAACTGGTAGTACAGCACCCAGGCCACGACCACCACCAGCACCACCAGCCCGAGGGCGCGCAGGATGAAGCGGGCGCGCGGGCTCATGCGCTTCTTGGGAGGGTTGTTCTTGTCGCCGTTGGTGTTCGTATTGGCATTGGCGCCGGGGGCGGAGGTGGATGGCTCTGCTTGCTGCTGACTGGGCTGCTGGTTTGGCTGCTGACTGCTGGGTGTGGCGTCGGTCATCTTTTTTATCCTAATATCGGGGCGATGATGGCGTGGAGTGACGTTGGGGAATTGCCGGGGGCTTCAATGTGGCGTCATCAAGATTTCTGATCAGCAACACTACGCTTCACTTTTTGTGCGCGAAAATATTAATGAGGTACCATATGATATGGTATCCAGGAAAATCATGTCTACAGGCTTTTCAAACGATTACAGCGGGGCCGCCGAGGCGCTGCGCGACTTCTACATCCGCTCGCACCGCACGCTGGACAAGCTCATGGCCGGCGAAGGGGCTTCGCTGGCGCGCAACAAGATGCTCGGCCACATCGAGCGCAACAGTCCGGTGCGGGCGGCCGACCTGGCCACGGCCTTCGGCTTCGCGCCGCGCACCATCACCGAGGCCATCGATGCGCTGGAGCGCGACGGGCTGGTGCAACGGACGGGCGACATCAGTGACCGGCGGGTCAAGCACATCGCTTTGACAGCAGCCGGCAAAGAAGTGCTGCGCGCCTCGGAGCCGGTCAAGAAAACCTTCATCGATGGCTTGTTCGCGGCGCTGGAGGAAGAGGAAATCGCCACGCTGACCCGGGTGCTGGGCAAGCTCAACGGGCGGCTGGCGGAACTGGAGGAAAGTTATTCGGCACAGGCTGCCAGCGCCGCCACCGCGGCCGGCGCCACGGATGAGCCAGCCGGCAAGCGCGGCCGCAGGAAAGACTGAGGCGTAAAAAAAGCGCTCCCCGTGAAAGGGAGCGCTTGGCGCCGGGCAGGCTGGAGGGTCCGCCGGTCCGCCGATCAGCCGCCGGCGAAGCGGTCGGTGGCGGCAACCAACTGGTCCAGGATGCCGGGTTCGTTGTAGGCGTGGCCGGCGCTGTCGATCAGGTGCAGCTGCGAGCCGGGCCAGGCCTGGTGCAGATCCCAGGCCGACCTGGCCGGCGTGGCGAGGTCGTAGCGCCCTTGCACGATCACGGCGGGAATGCCTTCCAGACGCGACACATTGGCCAGCAACTGGCCCTCTTCCATGAAGCCCTTGTGGAAGAAGTAGTGGTTCTCGATGCGGGCGAAGGCCAGCGCGAACTGGGCATCGTTGAAGGAATCGATCAGGCGTTCATCGGCCACCAGCGTGATGGTGCTGGCTTCCCAGCGGCTCCAGGCACGTGCGGCCTGCAGCTTGGCGGCTTGATCGTCGCCGGTCAGCCGCTTGCGGTAGGCGTGCACCAGGTTGCCGCGCTCGGCGGCGGGGATCGGCGCGAGGAACTCGTCCCAGCGGTCCGGCACCATCCACGATGCGCCCTCCTGGTAGTACCAGTCCAGCTCGGCCTGGCGCAGCAGGAAGATGCCGCGCAAGACCATTTCGGTCACGCGCTGCGGATGGGTCTGGGCATAGGCCAGTGCCAGGGTGCTGCCCCAGGAACCGCCGAAGACCTGCCAGCGCGCGATGCCCAGCATCTCGCGCAGGCGCTCAATATCGGCCACCAGGTCCCAGGTGGTGTTGGCCTCCAGGTTGGCGTGCGGCTGCGAGCGGCCGCAACCGCGCTGGTCGAACAGGACGATGCGGTATTTCTCCGGATTGAACAGTCGCCGGTGCGAAGGGCCGCTACCGCCACCGGGCCCGCCATGCAGGAACACCACCGGCTTGCCGGCCGGGTTGCCGCAGACTTCCCAATAGATCTGGTGACCGTCGCCGACATCCAGCAGGCCGTGATCATGGGGCTCTATCGGGGGATAGAGGCCGCGCAAGGAGGTGCTGGAGGTGGAAGTGGTCGAGGTCATCGGGAATCCTTGAAGGTGAATGCAAGACGGGAACAACGTTCAGACGTGAAACGCAAAGGTGAAGAAAGGTGAAGTATAGGACTGGAATCGAGATCCTTCACTCGACCACGAGTTCCGGATTGTTCTTCACCTCGTTGAGGACGAAGAAGGAACGCAATTGCCGCACACCCGGCAGGCGCAGCAGCGTATTGGCGTGCAGCCGGTTGAAGGCCTGCAGGTCCTTGACCCGCAACTTGATCCAGTAATCGAATTCACCGGCCAGCAGCAGGCACTCCTGCACGGCGGCGATGTCGCGCACCGCCTTTTCGAATTCGGCAAAACTCTCCGGCGTGGAGCGGTCCAGCACCACGCCCACCGTCACCAGCACCGGCAGGCCCAGTTTTTCGGGGTCCAGGATGGCGCGCACTTCCTTCACATAACCCTCGTCCATCAGGCGTTTGGTGTGATTCCAGCAGGCCGTGGCGCTCATGCCGAGCTTCTTGGCCAGCTCGGCATTGCCGATGCGGCCATCCTTCTGCAGCGCCTTGAGGATGCGCTTGTCCATGCGATCTAGCGTCATGATGATTATTCCGATAATTCCTGCAAAATCGAATGGATATTTTCACGAAACAATTTACGTCACTTCTTTCAACCGAATCATGCCATAAATTCGGAAGCACCATTTAAATGAGGCGGCGTAAAGTTGATCCCGGCGATTCGATGTGAATCGGACCACTTTTCCTGAATCCACCTGAACCGGAGCAACCCCATGCTGGCACTCGACAAACTCTTCCCGCGCAAGACGCTGGGCTTCTTCCCCTCCCCCATTCACAAGCTGGAACGACTCTCCGCCATGCTGGGCGTGGAAGTCTGGGCCAAGCGCGATGACGTGTCCTCGGGCCTGGCCTTCGGTGGCAACAAGATCCGCAAGCTGGAATGGCTGGTGGCCGATGCCCTGGCCAAGGGTTGCGACACCCTGGTCTCGATCGGCAACATCCAGTCCAACCACACGCGTCAAGTCTGTGCGGCAGCGGCCGCAGTGGGCATGAAGTCCTATACGGTGCAGGAAACCTGGCTGGAATGGGATGACCCGGTCTATGACAAGGTCGGCAACATCCTGCTGACCCGCATCATGGGCGGCAACCCCATCATGGGCGGCTACGGCTATTCGACCACCGAGAAGGACACCTGGGCCCGTGCCCTGGAAGAAGTGCGCGCCAAGGGCGGCAAGCCCTACGCAATTCCGGCCGGTGCCTCGGACCACCCGCTGGGCGGCCTGGGCTATGCCAACTTCGCCGACGAAGTGGCGATGCAGGAGCAGCAGTTGGGCATCTTCTTCGACAACATCGTGGTGGCCACCTGCACCGGTTCCACCCAGGCCGGCATGGTGGTGGGCTTCGCCGCGCAGGAAAAGCGTCGCCGCGTGATCGGTATCGATACCGCCGACGATGAAGCCATGACCCGCCGCGCCGTCACCAAGATCGCCAACGACACCAGCGAGCTGATCGCCTCCAAGGGTGGCCAGCGCGTGGTGGTGCGCGATGCCGACATCGAGATCATCCCCGACTACAGCGGCCCGGCCTATGGCCTGCCGAGCGAGCAGACCATCGCCGCCATCCGCACCGCGGCCGAGATGGAAGCGATGCTGACCGATCCTGTCTATGAAGGTAAATCCATCGACGGCCTGATCGACATGGCCAAGAAGGGTCACTTCAAGGGCCAGCGCGTGCTGTATGCCCACCTGGGCGGCGCACCGGCACTGAATGCCTATTACAAGGCCTTCGAAGATCCGGAAAACCTGACCAAGCTGGCCCGCGAAGCCCGCTTCAAGGAGTAAGCCCGGGCGCGGCCCGCGGGCCGTACGCCATGCCGATGGACGTCAACAGCCCGACCTGTATATGCAGGTCGGGCTGTTGCGTTTTCTGTCACTCGTACGTCACTCTTTCGTCGCTCTTTCGTCGCTCTTTCGTCACTCTTGGTCACTCCACTGCCCGCTGATCTGCTGTTTCTTTACCTTGTGCCGACCCGCTTGATCGGCATCAAAGCCCGCCAGCCGCTTCACGCGTACCTTTCGCTCATCCTCACTCGACAGGTAAAAACCGTGAAAAAAATCGTCACAATCACTGCCGCTGTGGCAGCCCTGGCATCCTCGTTTGCCGCCCCCGTCTTCGCACAGGAAGCCCAAAGCCCGTGGCTGGTGCGCGTACGCGCCGTCAACCTGAGCCCGGAAAACAAGTCCGACCCGGTCGGCGGACAAGGCGCATCGGATCTGATCACCATCAACAACAAGGTGATCCCCGAATTCGACATCAGCTATTTCTTCACCCCGAACATCGCCGCCGAGCTGGTGCTGACCTATCCGCAGAAGCAGGACGTGCGCCTGTCCGGCACCAAGATCGGTACCTTCAAGCATCTGCCGCCGACCCTGACCCTGCAATACCACTTCATGCCTGAAGCCGCCTTCAGCCCCTACGTCGGCGCCGGTATCAACTACACCCGCATCTCCAGCGTCAACATCGACGGTGGCCTGCGTCTGGACAGCAGCAGCGTGGGCGGTGCCCTGCAGGTGGGCGCGGACTACAAGATCGACAAGAACTGGGTGCTCAACTTCGACGTCAAGAAGGTGCAGATCTCCAGCGACGTGAAGACCGCCTCCGGCACCAAGATCAGCAACGTCAAGATCGACCCGTGGCTGATCGGCGTTGGCGTGGGTTACCGTTTCTAAGGTATTCTTGCCGCACCCAAACGGCGCGATCCGTCATCCCTGATGACCGGTCGCGTTGTTTTTTGGGATCAGCGCTAACGTCCCCGCCATCGGTCCCGAGCCGAACGCCCACACCTTTGCAAACGCCATCCGCCATTTGCAGCGTTAGCAGGAGCAGTCTCATGCGGCATGCTCCCCCGTCCACCGTTTGAAAGTAGGAAGAGGTAAATTCGATGTCGACGACTTCGCACCCCAACACACCGGTCGCGCCAGGCGCACCGATGCCCCATCGCAAGATCATCCGATCCTGGGTGATCCCGATCAGCCAGCGCAGCACCGCCATTGCGCTGGCGCTGTCGGTACTGGATTTCGGCCTGTTCGGCGCCAGCCTGGCGGCCGTGATCTGGGTCCCCTGGCTGCTGGCCAAGATCGCGCTGGGCGTGGTCAATGGCTTCATCATCGGGCGCCTGTTCATCCTCGGCCACGATGCCTGCCACCAGGCCTTCACGCCCAACCGCAAGCTCAATACCTGGCTGGGCCGCATGCTGTTCATGCCCTCCCTGACCCCCTACAGCCTGTGGGCCGTCGGTCACAATGTGGTGCACCACGGCTATACCAACCTGAAGGGTTTCGATTTTGTCTGGCAACCGCGTTCGCTGGAAGAGTTCCGCGCCCTGCCGCGCTGGCGCCAGCGCCTGGAGCGCATCTACCGCAGCGGCTTCGGTCCCGGCCTGTACTACATGATCGACATGTGGTGGAAGCGCATGTACTTCCCCTCGAAGAAACAGATGCCTACCCGTCGCGCCGAATTCATGTGGGATGGCGTGCTGGTGACCATCGTGGCCGCCCTCTGGATCGGTGGCCTGGCCTGGGCCGCGCAAGCCACCGAGCAGTCGTTCTGGACGCTGCTGGTGACCGGCTTTGCGATTCCCCTGCTGTTCTGGAAGGCCATGATCGGCTTCGTGGTGTATGTCCACCATACGCATACCTCGGTGGCCTGGTATGAAGACAAGGTCACCTGGGCCGCTGCCCAGCCCTTCGTCTCCACCACCGTGCACCTGACCTTCGGTCGCTACTGGGGCGCGCTGCTGCATCACATCATGGAACACACCGCGCACCACGTGGACATGAGCGTGCCGCTGTACCGCCTGAAGCAGGCCCAGAAGAAGCTGGAAACCATGCTGCCGGGCCGGATCGTGATCCAGCGCTTCTCGTGGCGCTGGTACTTCGATACCGCCCGCCGCTGCAAGCTGTACGACTTCAAGCGCCTGTGCTGGACCGACTATCGCGGTCGCCCCACCAGCACCCCGCTGCCGCTGCCGGACATGAGCAGGAGCACGGCAGAGGCGTGATCGGCAATCAATGGCACAGCCTGTGCCATCCGTTCAGGTAGCCACGATGTAGCTGAAGTTTCAATAACAAGACGGTCGCATGGAAGGGCATTCGCGGGTCCCCGGTAACCCCGCGATACCGCCCACTTTCCCCCATCAAGGCCGCTCCTCCCTGCTTGCACTTCTCACGCCAAAAGCGGACAACTGTCGCTTTTCAGCGGAGTTTCAGCCCGGAATGCCCGCCTTGCAGCCCGATGCGACGATTACTTTGTTCATGTTTGATCTGGGACAAGAAATGCCGTCTGATTCGGGAATACTGTGCTGCTTATCTTGTTCCGCGCACTTAAAATCGAGTCATTCGATTGCCACATGTCCGCCGGGAACATCGTATGAACCAGTCTTGTCACTCCGCTCCACTTTCCGCATCGGCCAATGCCGCTGCTCCCCTGTCCCAGTGTTCGTCGTTGACGGCTGCACGTGAGGCGGCCGCCAGCTCCGCACTGCGTAGCTGCACCGCATGCGGCATGCACCAGCTGTGCCTGCCCATGGGCCTGGACGAATCCGACATGAAACGCCTGGACAAGATCATCGGTCGCCGCAAGGTGGCCCGCGATGATTTCCTCTACCGCATCGGCGACCAGTTCACGGCCTTGTACGCTGTACGCGTGGGCCACTTCAAGACCTATCAGGAAAACCTCGACGGTGACCGCCAGATCACCGGTTTCCAGATGCCTGGCGAACTGCTGGGCATGGATGCGATCAGCACCGAGAGGCATCAATGCGATGCGGTGGCGCTGCAGGACAGCGAAGTCTGCGAGATCCCGTTTGCCCGCCTGGAACAGCTGTTCGGCCAGATCCCGCATCTGCTGCGCCACTTCCACCGGATGATGAGCCACGAGATCACCAGTGAACAGAACGTCATCATGCTGCTCGGTAATATGCGTGCCGAACAACGCTTTGCCGCCTTCCTGGTCAACCTGTCTTCACGCTATGCAGCCCGTGGGTATTCATCCACCCGTTTCCAGCTGCGCATGACGCGCCAGGACGTGGGCAATTATCTCGGCCTGACGATCGAAAGCATCAGCCGGCTGATCTCCAAGTTCCGCAAGCTGGGCTTGCTGGCCGTGGAGCAACGTGACGTGGAAGTGGTCGATCTGCCGGCCCTGAAGCGTCTGGCGGCCGGGGTAGAGTCTTCCACCCCCGCACCTGCCACGACCGCACGCGCAGCCGTGTAGGCCCGACCTCGTCCGGGGCGTTCAGCCCTGGACGAAATGACGCAGGCGCTCGCGAGGCAGCGCCCGGGTCAGCCGTACGGCCAGCAGGCCGCACACGGCGAAACTCCCCCAGAAGCAGAAGAAACCGACGGTGTAGGCGCCCATCGCTTCCCATTCATGGCCTGAGGCCATGGCCAGCTCGTCCGGGTTGAACAGGGAAAAGAACACGCCTTCGGCCGCGATGGCCATCAGAAACGCCACCCAGAGAACGATGGCGATATTGCGTTGTTGTTTGCGCATGGCTGTCTCCTTCAGTTATTTCATCCGTAGACTGACCGGTCTTGCAGCTGGCTTCATCGCAGCTTAGCGCATTATTCGGCCGGTGCGTAGGCCTCTGCATTCATTTCGATGCTGCGCTGTTGCGGCCACACCCAGTTGCCGTGCAACCGCCAGGCATGGCCGCCATCTTCGGCCACCAGGCGCCAGCGCGCCTGCTCCATCTCCGCCAGGGGAACCGAGAACGTTCCGTCGGCGGCAGGACGGACCATCAGGGTCCGGTCCTTGGAAGGCTGGGTCGGATGCACCAGGCTGATGATCAGGGTCTGCCCTTCCTGGCCGACCGCCGGTACTTCGCGCATCTGCAGCCGGCCCCGCAGCACGGCAGCCGCCGGGTCGTAGCCGATGCCGATGGCCGCGCCCAGGCGCTGCGCCTCATGATCACGACGCAGGTCCTTGTTGATGGCCTTGCCCTGCTTGTAATAGTCGTCGGCCACCAGCGCATCGGCGCGCGAGATGGCCAGCCAGGCGGTGAAGATGCCGGCGACCACGACCACGGCCGGGCCGGACATCAGCAGCCACGGCCAGCGATGACGATACCAGGGTGTGGCGGGGGCCAGCTTGGGGGATAAGGTTTGCATGATTTCCTCTCTACTCTCTGAACGGATGGGGACAGGTCTTGGCTCAGCGTCGCGGCACCAGGAACACGGCCTTTTCGCTGACCTGCACTGACGGCTGGTCTTCCGCCTGCAGGGCGATGCGAATCTTGTTGGAGCCGACTTCACCCGCGCCATGCGGCGCGCGCACGCGGATCGGCACCATCAAGGTCTGGGTGGCGGCCATCTCGATGGGTTCAGCCGGATCGACCGTCAATCCATCGATGCCGCTGGCGCTGATGCGGTAGCGATGACCGCGCTCATCGGTGTTGATGACCTGCAGGCGGTAGACGTTCTCGATGATGCCGTCTTCCACCTCACGTCCCATGGAGCCACGATCACGGATCACATCCAGCTTCAGCGGCGTGCGTATCCAAAGCGAGCTGGCAAACACGGCAATCACCACGCCCAGGATGGCGGTGTAGATCAGGATGCGCGGACGCAACAGGCGACGGCGGATTTCCGAGGTCGAGAAGCCCTGCTCGACGGCGTTTTCGGTGGAATAGCGGATCAGGCCACGCGGGCGCTTGATCTTGTCCATCACGCTGTCGCAGGCGTCGACGCAGGCGGCGCAGCCGATGCACATGTACTGCAGGCCCTGCCGGATATCGATGCCGGTGGGGCAGACCTGCACGCACATCGTGCAATCGATGCAGTCGCCGGCCTTGCTGCCGGTCTCCATCTTGGCGGCCCTGGCGGCCGGCATGCGCGGCTCGCCGCGGGCAGCGTCATAGGTGATGATGAGTGAATCACGGTCGAACATGGCGCTCTGGAAGCGGGCATAGGGGCACATGTACTTGCAGACCTGTTCGCGCATCCAGCCGGCATTGCCATAGGTGGCGAAGCCATAGAAGCCGATCCAGAACATCTCCCACGGACCCAGGGCCAGGCTGCCGATCTCCGGCAGCAGGTCACGGATGGGCGAGAAATAGCCGACAAAGCTGATGCCCGTCCACAAGGCCAGCGCGCCCCAGGCCAGATGCTTGGCCGACTTGCGCCACAGCTTGTCGAACGACCAGCCCTGGCGGTCCAGGCGCATGCGGGCGCTGCGGTTGCCTTCGATGCGACGTTCGATCCAGAGGAAGATTTCGGTATAGACCGTCTGCGGGCAGGCATAGCCACACCAGACGCGGCCGGCCACGGCCGTAAACAGGAACAGGCTGAACGCACAGATGATCAGTAATGCGGCCAGCCAGATGAAGTCCTGCGGCCAGAGCACCAGGCCGAACAGGTAAAACTTGCGGGAAGCCAGGTCGAACAGCACGGCCTGGCGCTCGTTCCAGTTGATCCACGGCAGCCCGTAGAACACCAGCTGCGTCAGGAACACACAAAGCCAGCGCAGGCTGGCAAACCGGCCCTGGATCTCGCGCGGGTAGATCTGTTCACGCGCGGCATACATGCGTATGACGGCGTATTCCTCCTTGCCGTCCTTGCTGTCGGCGCTCTGGGGTGGCAGGTCCCCTTCCTTGTCCTGCCCGGGTTTCGTTACGGCCTTGTCCATGGTATTGCCTGATCTGCTTTCACTCTCTGTGCGCTTCCAGACTGTGGTGAGAAGCGCCTTTCACGAAACCGCCGGGAGCGCGCAGATCTTTGTCTGCGTCAGTCCCGGCGGCGGATGACGTCACGTCGTCAAGACGGCTTACTTGGCGGCTGCATTGCTGGGCTTGTTGGACAAGCTCCACACATAGGCGGCCAGGACATGCACCTTGGGTTCGCCGAGGAACTCGCCAAATGACGGCATGGTGTTGTCGCGGCCCTTGTTGATGGTTTCCTTGATGGTGTCGATGCTGCCACCATAGAGCCAGATCTTGTCCGACAGGTTGGGCGCGCCCAGTGCCTGGTTGCCCTTGCCGCCGGGACCGTGGCAGGCCATGCAGGCCGCGAACTTGGACTTGCCCAGTTCAGCCTTGATCGGGTCATGGGCCGAATCGGACAGGCTCAGCACGTAGTTGGCCACGTTGTCGACATCCTTGTCGCTGCCCACTGCGGCGCCCATCGGAGGCATCACGCCATGGCGACCCTTGAGGATGGTTTCCTTGATGATCTCCGGGGTGCCGCCATGCAGCCAGTCGTTGTCGGTCAGGTTGGGGAAGCCCTTGTTGCCGCGGGCATCCGAACCGTGGCACTGCGCGCAGTAGGTCAGGAACAGGCGCTCGCCGATGGCATGGGCTTGCGGATTGGCGGCGACCTCTTTCAGGTCCAGCTTCATGAAGCCTTCGAACAGCGGACCGTACTGGGCCTCGGCGGCCTTGACGTCGGCATCGTGCTCGCCGGTCGAGCGCCAGCCCAGGGTACCGGGCAGGTTGCCCAGGCCTGGATAGGCGATCAGGTAACCGACCGAGAAGAAGATGGTCAGGTAGAACAGCCACATCCACCAGCGCGGCAGCGGGTTGTTCAGTTCGCTCAGGTCTTCGTCCCAGACGTGGCCGGTGGTGGAACCGGCGACCGGCTGGTCCCCCTTCTTGACCTTCCAGTTGGACTGCTGCCAGAGCAGCAGCGCGCAACCGGCAATGCCCAGCACGGTCAGGACGATGATCCAGATATTCCAGAAACCATTGGTGAAATCAGCCATGGCGCACCTCCTTGTCGACGCCTTCCGAAGCCGGCTGGCCGATATCGCCATCGGCAAAGGGAATCATCTCGGCTTGCTTGAAATCGGCGGGCTTGTGGCCGACGTAGGTCCACCACAGGATGCCGGCAAAGGTGATGAAACTGATCAGCGTGATCAGGCTGCGTGGATCGGTAATCATTTCAATCATGGTCTTATCTCTCCGCCTTGATCAGGATGCCCAGGCCCTGCAGGTAGGCGATCAGCGCATCCTGCTCGGTCTTGCCGACCAGTTCGGCCGGGGCGTTCTTGATGTCTTCTTCGGTGTACGGGTCGCCGATGCGCTTCAAGGCCTTCATGCGCGAGACGATGTCGTAGTTGTCCAGCTTGGTCTGTTCCAGCCACGGGTAGGCCGGCATGTTGGACTCCGGCACCACGTCGCGCGGGTTGTGCAGGTGGGCACGATGCCATTCATCGCTGTAGCGGCTGCCGACGCGGGCCAGGTCAGGTCCGGTCCGCTTGGAACCCCACTGGAAGGGGTGGTCGTAGACCGATTCGCCCGCCACGGAATAGTGGCCATAGCGCTCGGTCTCGGCGCGCAGCGGGCGGATCATCTGCGAGTGGCAGTTGTAGCAACCCTCGCGGATGTACACGTCGCGGCCCGCCAGGCGCAGCGCCGAGTAGGGCTTCAGGCCGGCGATCGGCTCGGTGGTCGATTTCTGGAAGAACAGCGGCACGATCTCGGCCAGGCCGCCGACGCTCACCACCAGCAGCACCAGGCCGATCAGCAGCCAGGGGTTCTTCTCGATCCATTCATGCGAAAACTTCATATTTCCCCCAAATCAGTGCGCAGCGTTGGTCACGGCAGGAATCGGTGCGACGGCCAGTTCGGTGCCGCGCATCGTGCGCCAGGTGTTGTAGGCCATCACCAGCATGCCGGACAGGTACATCAGTCCACCCATCAGACGGATGATGTAGTACGGATAGGTCGCCTTGACGCTTTCCACGAAGGTGTAGGTCAGGGTGCCGTCGCTGTTGACGGCGCGCCACATCAGGCCTTGCATGACACCGGCGATCCACATCGCGGCGATGTACAGGACGATGCCGATGGTGGCGACCCAGAAGTGGATCTCGATGAGGTCCTTGCTCCACATCTGGGTCTTGCCCGACAGACGCGGAATCAGGTAGTACATCGCACCCATGGTGACGAAGCCGACCCAGCCCAGGGCACCGGAGTGCACGTGGCCGATGGTCCAGTCGGTGTAGTGGGACAGGGCATTGACGGTCTTGATGGCCATCATCGGACCTTCGAAGGTCGACATGCCGTAGAAGGACAGCGACACCACCAGGAACTTCAGGATGGGATCGGTGCGCAGCTGGCTCCAGGCGCCCGACATGGTCATCATGCCGTTGATCATGCCGCCCCAGGACGGTGCCAGCAGGATCAGCGAGAACACCATGCCCAGCGACTGGGTCCAGTCAGGCAGTGCGGTGTAGTGCAGATGGTGCGGACCGGCCCACATGTAGGTGAAGATCAGCGCCCAGAAGTGCACGATCGACAGGCGATAGGAATAGACCGGACGGTTGACCTGCTTGGGGATGAAGTAATACATCATGCCCAGGAAACCGGCGGTCAGGAAGAAGCCCACCGCGTTGTGCCCGTACCACCACTGGATCATGGCGTCCTGCGCGCCGCTGTACATGGAGTAGGACTTGGTCATGGTCGCCGGCATGGTCATGCCGTTGACGATGTGCAGGATGGCCACGGCGATGATGAAGGCACCGTAGAACCAGTTGGCCACGTAGATGTGCTGCACCTTGCGCTTGACGATGGTGCCGAAGAACACCACCGCGTAGGCGACCCAGACCACGGCGATCAGGATGGTCAGGGGCCATTCCAGTTCGGCGTATTCCTTGCCACGGGTGAAGCCCAGCGGCAGCGAGACCGCCGCGCCGACGATGACCACCTGCCAGCCCCAGAAGGTGAAGGCGGCCAGGAAGTCGGAGAACAGTCGTACCTGGCAGGTACGCTGCACGACGTAATACGAGGTTGCCATCAGCGCACTACCGCCGAAGGCAAAGATGACAGCGTTGGTATGCAAGGGACGTAGCCGGCCGAAGCTCAGCCAGGGAATCCCCATGTTCAATTCGGGCCATGCCAGCTGGGCGGCGATGAACACGCCGACCAGCATGCCGACTACGCCCCACAGGATGGTCGCCACGCTGAACTGGCGCACAACCTTGTAGTTGTAGCTATTTTCTTTGCTCACGAAACTCTCCCCACTATGTTGAGTACTGATCAACGCGAGCTTACGGGTCGAGTTCCCCTGGGGCATTGACGTGTATCAAAGCGGGGAGAAGCATGAAAACAAAGACGGATAAACAACAGGAAAAACGCAGGAAAAAGACGGTATCTGCCCCCAGGGACAGGCTTGGAGGAAGGACTCAGGGCGCGCCTGGAGCATCCTTGCCGGGGACGGCATCGTCGTCATGGAGGATGCGCATGGCCGGACCTTCCAGGTCATCGAACTGACCACTATCGGAGGCGCGGAAGAAGATCCAGATCGCCACGAACACCAGCAAGGTGCTCAAGGGAATGAGCAGGTAGAGCGCTTCCATCAGACACCTCCTGCCAGCGCCGGCGCGGGCGCAGCGATGTCGCTGGCGGCCTCGTCGACAGCACGCCCGGAGCCGCGTGCGCGGCGGCTCAGACGCAGGGCATTGCCCACCACCAGCAGCGAACTGAGCGACATGCCCACCGCCGACATCCACGGATCGAGCAGGCCGAAGGCAGCGGCGGGGATGGCCAGGAAATTGTAGAGGGTGGCCCACACCAGGTTCTGCCGCACGATGCGCATGGTCCGCTGCGCCATGCCGGCGCAATCGGCCACGGCCTGCAGGCGGTCGCTGATGATCACGGCATCGGCACTGATCTGCGCCAGCGCCGCGCCCTTGCCCATGGCAAAGGAGACATCGCCGGCACGCAGCATGGCCGCGTCGTTGATGCCGTCGCCGACGATGGCCACCACCGCCCCGCCCTGCTGCAACTGACGCACGTAGTCCAGCTTGCCTTGCGGCGTGCATCCGGCGACCACATCGGTGATGCCTGTTGCGGCGGCGACGTCGGCACACACCTCGGGCTGGTCGCCGCTGAGAAGAATGGTGCGCAACCCGAGCCGGCGGAACGCGGCCACGGTGGCCACGGCATCGGGCCGCAGTGCATCGGCCAGGTCGAAGCGCGCCAGCCAGCCGGCACTGCTGCCCAGGTACACCGCGCCGGCACCGGCTGCCACCGGCTGGTTCAGTGCATCGGGCAGGACGTCACCCGCGATGTCGGCGACGAAGCGGCGCGCGCCGATGCGGTGGATCACGCCGTCGATCTGACACTGCATGCCGGCCCCGGTCACCGATTCCAGCATGGTGACGTCGACCGGCCGGACCTGTTTCGCCATCGCTTCCTGCACCAGCGCGCGCGCCAGCGGATGCAGGCTGCCACGCTCCATGGCGGCGGCCATCGCCAGCATCCGCGACTGCGGCGCTTCACTCCAGAAGGCGGTGAGTTGCGGCCGCCCCTGGGTCAGGGTGCCGGTCTTGTCGAAGACGATGGTATCGGCGCGTTGCAGGGCTTCCAGCACATTGCCGCGCACCACCAGCGTGCCTTCGCGCAGCAGCCGGTCGGTCGCCGCCGCCAACGCCGAGGGCGTGGCCAGTGACAGTGCGCAGGGACAGGACACCACCAGCACCGCAATGGCCGTGGCCCAGGCGCGCGAGGGATCGATCAGATGCCAGGCAAGGAAGGTCGCCGCCGCCAGCAACAGCAAGGCGACCACGAAGCGCGAAGCCACCAGGTCCGCCCACTGCGCCAATGCCGGCTTGCCCTGCCCGGCCTGTTCCGCCAGTCGCGTGAGGGCGGCCAGGGTACTGTCGCGGGTGGTGCGTACCACCCGCAGCAACACCGGCTGACTCAGGTTGACGGCGCCACCGGGGGCCTCCTGGCCAGGCTGGAAAGATTGCGGGCGACTCTCGCCGGAGAGCAGCGCCAGGTCCAGTTCGGTCTCGCCTTCGATCAGGCTGGCATCGGCCGCGATGGTGTCGCCCGGTCGGGCCAGGATGACATCGCCGGGCTGCAGTTGCGCGGCTGCCACCAGCGTGGTGTCGCGTTGTTGCGGATAGCCGCCCAGCACCAGGGCCGACGCCGGAAAGGCTTGCTGCATGCGCTCCAGCGCCGAGGCCGAACGACGCCGCGCCGCCGTCTCCAGATAGCGGCTGGCCAGCAGCAGGAAGATGAACATGCTCACGCTGTCGAACCAGATCTCGCCCTCGCCGCGCCAGGTGGCGATGGCGCTGCCAGCGAAGGCGGCGGCGATGCCGATGGCCACCGGCAGGTCCATGCCCGGTGCGCGCGCACGCAGGCCGGCCCAGGCACCGGTGAAGAAAGGCAGGGCCGAATAGAACACGGCAGGAATGGTCAGGAACAGGCTGGCCCAGCGCATCAGCGACATCATGTCGGGATCGATACCTTCATGCGTCATGTAGACCGGCACGGCGTACATCATGACCTGCATCATCGACAGCCCGGCGATGAACAATTGCCGGAACAGGCGACGCGAGGCGCGCCTGGCCTGCTCGCCCTGGCGCAGGGGATCGAAGGGATAGGCGGTGTAGCCCAGGCCACGCAGACCGCGCAGGATGACGGAGGTGGAGCACAGCGCCGGATCACGGCGGATATGCAGACGGGCGCTGGCGACGTTCATCTCGGCCATACGGATGCCGGGCAGACGCGCCAGGTATTTTTCGATCAGCCAGACGCAGGCTGAACAGCGCAGGCCATCAATGGAGAGCACCAGTTCTGCGGCCTGGTCGTCGGTAGCGGGGGCGTCGTGATGCTGCGCCTGCAGGGGCAGGTCCACCAGCGCCAGTTCCGGTGGCAGCAACTGTTCAGGATCGACGCGTGCCGAGGGCACCGTGCGACGCAGGTAGAAATCTTCACACCCGCTATCGACGATCAGACGGGCCACGCTCTGGCAACCCACGCAGCACATCGCGCGCGTATGGCCACCGATTTGCAGCGGCCAGGTCTCCCCGGCCGGTACCGGTTGACCGCAGTGGAAACACGGGTTCCCCTCCCCGCTCCCGTCGCCCTTATCGCTGCCGTTCATGCTCAAGCTCCATGTCCTGGCGTGATGCAGAACACATCGATCCAGCCACGGGCGATGCCCATGCCGCCGATCTCGGCGGCACGCAGCAAGCCCAGGATGCCGAATGCCAGCACGATCACGCCGGCCGCGCGGCGGACTGCCGGCCGTGACGCCAGTTGCCGCAGGCGTGCCCCGGACAAACCCGCCGCCAGCAACACCGGCAGGGTGCCGGCGCCGAAGGCCAGCATGGTCAGCGCACCCTGCACGGCGCTACCGGCCATCAGGGCAGTGAGCAAGGCGCTGTAGACCATCCCGCAGGGCAACCAGCCCCACAGGCTGCCCAGCAGCAAGGCCTTCTGGGGCGTATCGACCGGCACCAGGCGTGCCGCATGCGGACGCAGGCGCGCCCAGAGGCCGCTGCCCAGCTGTTCGATGCGGGTCATGCCCGTCCACCATTGGGTCAGGTACAGCCCAAGCAGAACGAGGACGAGATTGGTCATCACATAGGCGGCCGTCTGCGCCGGTGCCAGCCAGCCTAGCACGTCCGCACCCCGCAAGAGCCCGGCTGCGATGCCACCAGCCAGGGCACCTGCCAGCGCATAGCTGGAGAGGCGACCGAGGTTGTAGCTCAACACACGTACCAGGTCCTGCGTGAAGACCGGGACGGTGCCAGTGCTACCGCCCGCAATTTGGATGGGAATGACACGGCTAAGAGCCCCGGGCTCAACCGCGCCGAGTGCGGAGGCCGACAGCGTGACCGGTGTACGCGCCGACGCGGCCCGGCCCGGACCTGCCGAACTGAGCGCACCGACGATGCCGCCGCACATGCCGATGCAATGGACGCTACCCATCAGGCCCACCAGGAAGATCGGTAGCAGGTTCACGTCGACTCCACTCAGACCGTCTGCGAATAGCGCTGTGGTGCATCCTTGTTCTGGCTCGCGGCCTTCTCGCGATCCTGCGTCAGGTAGCGGTCGAAGACCATGCAGATATTGCGGATCAGCAGGCGGCCCTTGGGTTCGACGGTGATCCACTCGGGTTCGATCTTGATCAGACCGTCTTCTTCCAGCTGCTTCAGCTTTTCCATCTCGGTAGCGAAGTATTCGCGGAAGACGATGGGATAGGCGATTTCCAGCGAATTGATCGACAACTCGAAGTTGCACATCAGGCGCTGGATGATCAGGCGACGCAGCACATCGTCCATGCCCAGCTGGATGCCACGGGCGATGGGCAGGGTCGAGTTTTCCAGACGGGCATAGTAGTCGTCCAGGGTCTTTTCGTTCTGGCTGTAGCTGCCGCCAACGGCGCTGATGGCCGAGACGCCGCAGGCCACCAGGTCGGTTTCGGAATGGGTGGAATAGCCCTGGAAGTTGCGGTGCAGACGCCCCTGCTGCTGGGCGATGGCCAGGTCGTCGGTCGGCTTGGCGAAGTGGTCCATGCCGATGTAGACATAGCCGGCTGCCGTCAGCTGGCGGATGCACAGGGACAGCATGTCCAGCTTGCTGTCGGCGCTGGGCAACTCGTCTTCCTTGATCTGGCGCTGGGTCTTGAACAGCTGCGGCATGTGCGCGTAGTTGTAGACGGCGATGCGGTCGGGGCTGGCGGCGATCACCTTGGTCAGCGTGCGCGACATCGACATCACGTTCTGCCTGGGCAGGCCATAGATCAGGTCGATGCTGACCGAACGGAAGCCGGCGTCACGCGCGGCCTGGATGATCTGCAGCGTCTGTTCTTCGGATTGCACGCGGTTCACCGCCAGTTGCACTTCCGGGTCGAAATCCTGCACACCCAGGCTGACGCGATTGAAGCCTTGCTCGCGCAGCTTGTGGATGCGTTCCACCGACACGGTGCGGGGATCGATTTCGATCGAGTATTCCCCCACGTGATCAGGCGCCAGAGCGAAGCAATGACGGATGTGGTCCATCAGGTCCGTCATCTGTTCGTCCGAGAGATAGGTCGGCGTACCGCCGCCGAAATGCAGCTGCTCGACCTGGTTCATGCCTGAGAACAGCGAGCCCTGCATGCTGATCTCGCGCTTGAGGTAGCTCAGGTAGAGCGCCGCCTTGGAGCGATTCTTGGTGACGATCTTGTTGCAGGCGCAGTAGTAGCAGATGGTGTCGCAGAACGGAATGTGCAAATAGAGCGACAAGGCGCGCCAGGCGCTCATGCTGCGACGGTCGGAGACCGCATGCAGGTAGTCAGTCACGGCGAAGTCGTTGGAAAAACGATCAGCCGTGGGATAGGACGTATAACGCGGGCCACGCTGGTCCATTTTGCGCAGCACGCTCTTGTTCATGCCGGCGAGACTGGCGGAAGGATGCAGGGTGGACGGATGGGCGACTTGCATGCGATGCTCCTGGCCGGCCGCCGCGCCGGACTGACGCGGCGCGCACATGCGCTGGGCCGCGAGCCCACCGGGCGAGCTGGTATTGACTGGAGCTTGCAGGATAGTCACTTCATACCCGGACTACATTGATATGCATCAAAGGGCTAGCCAGGTCCTGCTTCTGCCGTCCGTCCCGTCCCTTTTCTGACGCGGCATGGCCACGGGTTATCATCCTGTCCAGCATAGTATCGCCCTGCAATCACGACAGGCTACAGACCAAGGAGACTCCATGACCACCCCTTCGCTCGCCGCTTCGCCTACCTGTTCCCCCTTCCCCTCCAGCCTGCCGGCCAACCCCTACGAACATTGCGATCCCCGCTTTTCCAGCCTGATCGTCCCCAGCGCCCGCCTGGACTGCCTGCACGAGGGCAGTCGCTGGACCGAGGGCCCGGTCTATCTGCCGGCCACCGATGAACTGATCTGGAGCGATATTCCCAACAATCGCCTGCTGCGCTGGTCGGAAGGCGCAGGGGCCGGCGTGTTCCGCCAGCCCTCCGACTACAACAACGGCAATACCCTGGACCGCGAGGGCCGCATCGTAGGCTGCCTGCATGGCGCGCGTGCCGTGGTGCGCACCGAGCATGATGGGCGCCGCACGGTGCTGGCTTCGCACTGGCAGGGCAAGCGTCTCAACTCCCCCAACGACGTAGTGGTCAGGTCGGACGGTTCGATCTGGTTCACCGACCCGGCCTATGGCATCGACAGCGATTACGAAGGCCACAAGGCCGACAGCGAGATCGGTGGCTGCCACGTCTATCGCATCGACGGCCAGAGCGGTGCGCTGACGCCGGTCAGCCAAGATTTCGAGCGCCCCAACGGGCTGGCCTTCTCGCCGGATGAAAAGCTGCTCTACATCGCCGACACCGGCCGCACCCATCGCGCCGACGGGCCGCACCATATCCGCGTCTTCAACGTCGGCGACGATGGTCAGCTCAGCGGCGGCCGTGTCTTCGCCACGATCACGCCCGGCCTGGCCGACGGCTTCCGGGTCGATGCGCTGGGCAATGTCTGGACCAGCGCCGGCGACGGCGTGCACTGCTACGCGCCGGACGGATGCCTGCTGGGCAAGATCCGGGTGCCGGAGGTGGTTTCCAATGTCTGCTTCGGCGGGCCGCGTCACAATCGCCTGTTCATCACGGCCACGACCTCGCTGTATGCGATCTACCTGGCCGTCAATGGCGCCCGCCGGCCGGGTTGACGAAGCGACATCAAGCCGGGGTGAAGCGAGCCCGCACTGTGGCGTAAAGGGAACGCGACCGTTTGCCGGGGCCTCCCTTTCATTGCTTTTCGGCACTGTCGCGCTTTACACCCTCTCCCCCTCAACCATAGGCTGCGATGGTCAGGTCTGCATCTGCCTGAACCATCACTTTTCTATTATCCCGGGGGATTCTTCGTGCACCGTCTTCATCTTTCCTGTGCTTGCCTCATCGGACTGGGCGCCGCCAGCCTGGGCAGCGTTCATGCCGCCAACATCGGCCTCAGCGGCGAGGTCGGCACCACCGGCGTGGGCGTTCACCTGAGCGTCCCGCTGGCCCAGCAGCTCAATGCGCGCTTCGGTGTCAACTACTTCGATTACTCGTTCAATTCCAGCACCAATGACGTCAATTACGACGCCCGGGCCAAGCTGCGCACCTTCGATGCCTTGCTGGACTGGTTCCCGTTCGACAACGGCTTTCGCCTCTCGGGCGGCGTGATCTACAACGGCAACAAGATCGACGCCACCGGCAAGCCCAAGGCCAACGGTATCTACACCATCAACGGCAATGTCTATACGGCGGCCCAGGCCGGCCAGGTGGATGGCCGCATCGATTTCAAGAAGTTCGCGCCCTACCTGGGCCTGGGCTATGGCAATGCCGCGGCGCCCAACCGCGGCTGGGGCGTGACGGCTGATCTGGGGGTCATGTTCCAGGGCAATGCGTCGACCTCGGTCAGCAACTCGGGATGCAACGCCACCGCTGCGCTGTGCGCCCGGCTGGCCACCGACGTCGCGGCGGAAAACGCAGAACTCAGCGACAAGGTGCATGGCTACAACCTGTATCCGGTCGTCCGCATCGGCGTGAGCTACAGGTTCTGATCCGGACCTAGGCCACGCCAGCCTGGCTGCGCGTGGCCCGCCAGCACAGGATGGAACCGCCACACACCAGCGCCGCGCCGACCCAGAACGAGGCCGGCAGCGGTGCCTGCAACAGCAGCGCCGACAGGGCCGACGACAATACCGGAATGAAATAGGACGCGCCCGCCAGCACCGTCACCCTGCCGTGCAGGATGCCGACGTTCCACGCCGCATAGCCCAGTCCCATGGCGGCCGCCGCCAGCAGCAGGTAGACCAGCGCCGACAGGCTCAATGACATCTCCCCGGCATGACCACCCAGCAGGAACTTGCCCCACAAGGCAAGCGCCACCAGCATGAAAAACGGCGTCACGCCGTTCTGGCCGCCGGCCATGCGGGTCGTCACGGTGCAGTAGGCGGCCCAGATGAAGGCGCCGGCGAAGGCCAGGCCATAGCTGAGCGGATTGTCCTGGATGTTGACCAGCATGCCGGCCACGTCCAGCCCCTGGTCGCCACCCAGCACCCAGCAGATCCCCAGCATGGAAAGAAGAAAGCCCGGCACCACCAGCAGGCTGGCCCGCTGCCCGCCGAACAGGATGGCCGCAATCATGGTGAAGGTCGGCCAGAGATAATTGACCATGCCCACCTCGATGGCCTGGCGCCCGCTATGGGCGTAGCCGATCGACAGTGACAGGCATAACTCGTAGGCCACGAACAGCACGCTCCCCCACAGCAGGTATTTGCGTGGAAAGCTGGACAGGCGCGGAAAACCCACCGACACCAGCAGGATCACCGAGGCCACCGTATAGATCGCTGCCGCCCCGCCGGTGGCGCCCAGATGTTCGCTCACGCCACGGATCAGGCCGACGATGGCGCTCCAGAGAACGACGGCGGTCAATCCGATCAGGGTTGCCTTGTTGCTGTTCATTACACCTGCCCAAAAGCGCAGAAGTGTACCTCAAGGCCGCCGCCATGCGGCCAGGCCGGCGGGCAGAGGCGGCACTATGCTAGAATCTTGCCCCTTCCGTGTCTGGTTCAGCCGTTTTAATTTAGGGCCAGGCCTCTGTTCCATGGGTTCCCTCACCCCCATCCATCAAAAAGGTTCTGATGACGACTCTCGACTTGCGCCGCCACGCGGCCGTGCTGACCTGGCTTTCGCTGTTCCACCTGCTGGTGATCACTTCCAGCAATTACCTCGTGCAATTGCCGGTGTCCATTTTCGGGCTGCACACCACCTGGGGTGCGTTCAGCTTTCCCTTCATCTTCCTGGCCACCGACCTGACGGTTCGCTTCTTCGGCGCTACCCTGGCGCGTCGCATCATCTTCGCGGTGATGCTGCCGGCGCTGTTCATTTCCTACGGCATCTCGGCGCTGTTCTACATGGGCCAGTGGCAGGGTTTCGGCGCGCTGGCGCACTTCAACGTATTCGTCGCACGCATCGCGGCGGCCAGCTTCATGGCCTACGTGCTGGGCCAGGTACTGGACGTGCAGGTCTTCAACCGCCTGCGCGCCTCGCGCCACTGGTGGCTGGCGCCGTCGGTGTCGATGATCTTCGGCAATGCCAGCGATACCGTCGCCTTCTTCTCGATTGCCTTCTGGCGCAGCAGCGACCCCTTCATGGCCACGCACTGGGTGGAGATCGCGCTGGTCGATTACGGCTTCAAGATCGCCATCAGCCTGTTGTTCTTCCTGCCCGCCTACGGCGCACTGATGTCGGTGCTCAAGAGCTGGTTCGCCCGCCCGCTGGCGGCCGATCCGGCCTGAGTCCTGCAGGCGATCCCATAGGACGGTAAACTGGCGGCTTTGCGCGACCTCCACGTCGCGCCCTTCCTTCACCCCTCCCACCTGGAATGCGCATGAACTGGCCCCTGTTTGCCCTTGCTGTTGCCGCCTTCGGCATCGGCACCACCGAATTCGTCATCATGGGCCTGCTGCCCGACGTGGCACGCGACCTGGGCGTATCGGCGCCCGCAGCCGGCATGCTGGTGTCCGGCTATGCCCTGGGCGTGGCGGCCGGTGCGCCCATCCTGGCCATCCTCACGGCCAAGTGGCCGCGCAAGCAGGCGCTGGTGGGATTGATGTGCCTGTTCATCCTCGGCAACGTGCTGTGCGCGGTCGCCCCCAACTATGTGTTCCTGATGGTGGCCCGGGTGGTCACGGCCTTCTGCCACGCGGCCTTCTTCGGCATCGGCTCGGTGGTGGCGGCCGAGCTGGTCTCGCCGCAGAAGCGGGCGCAGGCAGTGGCGCTGATGTTCACCGGCCTGACGGTCGCCAATATCCTGGGCGTACCGCTGGGAACGGCCTTCGGCCACGCAGCCGGATGGCGTTCCACCTTCGGCGTGGTGACCGGCATCGGCGTGCTGGCCGCCATCATGCTGTGGACCATGCTGCCCAGGAAAATCCCCATGCAGGGTGGCAATATCTTCCAGGAGTTCCGCTCCATCATCGATACCCGGGTACAGCTGTCGCTGCTGACCTCGACGCTGGCCTCGATCAGCATGTTCAGCGTGATCACCTACATCGCCTACATCCTGCTGGACGTGACCGGCTTCACCACGCAACAGGAGAGCTGGGTGCTGCTGCTGTTCGGCGCCGGCATCACCGTCGGCGGCCTGGTCGGCGGCAAGCTGGCCGACTGGAAGCTGATGCCGGTCATGTGCGCCGTGTTCCTCTGCATCGCCATCGTGCTGGGCCTGTTCTCCTTCACGAGCCATTACAAGTGGCCCACGCTGGTCACCATGTTTGCCTGGGGTGCATTCGCCTTCGCGGTGGTGCCGGGCGCGCAGATCCGGGTGCTCGATACCGCCCGCGGCGCCCCCAATCTGGCTTCGACCCTGAACCAGGGTGCCTTCAACCTGGGCAATGCCACCGGTGCATGGGTGGGTGGCCTGGCGATCTCGGCCGGCCTGCCGCTGACCGACCTGCCCCTGATCGGCTCGGTCTTTGCCTTGCTGGGCCTGGCCACCGTGGCCTTCTCCGCCTCGCTGGACAAGCGCGTGCGCGCCGCCACCTGAGCACGCTCTCCACGCAAAAAAAGCGCTTGCCCACCGGGCCAAGCGCTTTTTTTCACCATGCCGGACAGTTCAGACCGGCGCCAGATGCGCTGAAGCGATGAAGTTGTCGAAGAAACTCTCGCAACGCGCCAGTTGTCCCAGCGTGACGAATTCATTGGGCTTGTGGGCATGGACGATGTCGCCCGGCCCGCAGATCACCGCCGGCATCCCGGCCTGGCCGAACAGGCCACCTTCGGTCCCGAAGCCCACCTTGCGCGCCCGCTCGCTGCCGAGAATGCGCAGCGCCGAGGTCACCAGGGGATCGTCGACCGGCGTACTCATGCCGGGATAGGCGGTCAGGGTCTCGAACTCGATACGCCCCTGCGCGCCCTCGATCTGCATCTGCGGCAGCACTTCCTGCTCGGCATAGCGCTTCACTTCGTCGAAGACCTCGGCCGGATCGATGCCCGGCAGGAAGCGGTGTTCGAAGACGAACTCGGCCTTGTCCGGGATGATATTGGGCGCATTGCCGCCATTGGACAGGGTGGTCACGATGGAGGAATACGGCACATCGAAGTCGTAGTCCTGCACCTCGGAGTTGCGCACCCGCAGGGCGATTTCACGAATCTTCAACTGCATCATCGCGGCGTAGTCGATGCTGTTGATGCCCAGATGCGGACAGGACGAATGCGCCGCATGCCCATGCACGCAGCAGCGGTAGGAACGCTTGCCCTTGTGCGCGATGACCGGCTGCATCATGGTCGGCTCGCCAATGATCACGCCAGTGGGCTTGATGTCATTCTGCTGCAGGTCGGCCAGCAGTTCGCGCACCCCCAGGCAGCCCACCTCTTCATCGTAGGAGAAGGAAAAGTGCAATGGCGTCTGCAGGCGGCCCTGATCGATGGCGGGCAGGCGTGCCAGGCAGACGGCGATGAAACCCTTCATGTCGCACGCGCCACGACCGAACAACTTGCCATCCGCGACGTGTGCCACAAAGGGATCGGTATCCCAGTTCTGCCCCTTCACAGGCACCACATCGGTATGCCCGGAAAAGACGGTCCCGAAGCGGCCAGGCCCGGCATCGCCAATGGTGGCGAAGAGGTTGGCCTTGCGCCGTTCGGCGTCGTAGGTCAGGCGGGTGACGGCGCCGTGGCGTTCGAGGTAATCGCGGACCCATTCGATCAGGCCCAGGTTGGATTCACGGCTAATGGTATTGAAACCGATGAGGGTCTTGAGGATACCCAGCGTCTGCTTCGTCGGTTCCGAAGCGGCTGTTTTCAATGCTGCGTTCATGATGATGTTTTGCCTGTTCAAATCCGGAACACCGGGCTGCCTGCAGGAAGGACAAGCGGCCTCCGGCGTCCCATTGAAATGCAGCAAGCCCCGTGCCACCACGGGCCGCCACTGGGCCGGCGCCCTGCTCACTGGAGCCGGGGCGTTTGCGCCACACCGCGCCTCCCATAGCATGGGACTGGCTTGATCGACGCTATCGTGAGGCGTCTCTGCTCGAAGCGGACAGCTTACACTGCAATCGCGGCCTTGGCTCGCCACCCGAGCACCCTCGCTTTCCTGCAAACCGGGAATCATGCGGCGCAGGTTGGCCAATGTCATCGCAGCGCCAGAGACGCCTCATCAGGAAAATCATGATATGAGTTTCCATTCATCTTTGTCAGACTGCAGTTGAAGTTAGACGCCAGGAGGAACGCCCGCAGAGGCAAGCATCATTCCTTGGCGCAGCAATGGTGATCAGGGTCACTTGCAGAGAAGGACAAGTCCATGAAACCGCCGATCATACTGATGATAGAGTCGAACGGCGAAGCAGTAGAGCTGGCGCGCTTTGCGCTCTGGCGCAACAATTTCCATTGCGTGCTGCAATGGTATGACGAAGCCGATGCCGCCATCGAGCGCCTGTTGTCGGGCGGCCGACGGGAAAGTGACCGCGTACTGCCGGGCATGATCTTCCTCGACCCGGCCATGATGGAAAACAATGGACTGGACTTCATCCTGGCCATGAAATCGGGGCGGACGACCCGCGCCGTACCCATCGTGGTCTTCCCGGACAGCGACTACCCGCCCGGGATGCCGGACCTGATCGAAGCCGGCGCCGTCGAATACCTGCTCAAACCCGAGACCAGCCAGCAATACATGGAAGTCGTGGTTGACCGCGCCCGCCGCTGGAGCAAGCGGCGCCGACGGCGCTCCGCCCCGACCTGCGGTGCCAGGGAAGATGATGCGCTCAAGTCCTGAGTCCGACCAAGGTAGAAACGAAAACGCCGTGACGAGGTATTGTCACGGCGTCCGTCTGGGCCAGGCCTGGATGCGTTAGTTGGCGCAGGGCGCTGCCTATTTCTTCACACGCGAACTGATGTGCGCATCGAAGTCACGCTGCGCCGCTTCCAGCTTCCTGAGGGCTTCCTGCCAGGGCCGGTAATCCTGCTCGGTCAACCACGAACCGCCGGGATTCTGCTTCCACTGTTCGAGCTTGACCGTCATCTGTTCATATTCCTCAAGCTGCGCCACCAGCAGCGCTTCCATCTGCGTCTTGAGCTCTTCGGCGCGGGTGATCCAGGGATCCTGTTCCGACATGGACATCTCTCTTTCGTGAAGAATGAAGGTTAAGGCATGCTAACACGAACATGAAACACCTCACTGCACGGGAAATGCATTCCGGGATTCTTTGCGTTACCGAATTCCAAAAGTCTGACTGGCCACCCGACCTCTGCTTTTGCTGAAGAGAGCAGTTCATCATCACTTCGACGGTGGTGCCGCAACCGCCTTTCTCGCATTGCAGCTCGCCATCAGATCAGGAAATGGAGTGATGACGTTTCAACCATCCGCTTGAAATACTGAAAGTAGCTTCACATCCAAGCTTCCACTATGATGTGCGCTTTATTGTCAGTCATCTTCATAGATTGCTATGCAAAAGCGAATAGAATTTTTGGACGGTCTGCGGGTGTTCGCTTTTGTCAGTGTCCTGATTGGTCACAAATTCTACGGACAGCTTGAACTAGCTTCAGCCAACCTTAACATCCACGCGACAATCCGCTTTGTGATCGATCTCATCCGGCCGTTGGCGTGGAGCGGTGGCGCCGGCGTCGTGGTCTTTTTCCTTGTTTCAGGCTACATCATCAGTCACGTATTACAGACTGAAAATACGCCAACATTCTTGATCAAGCGGATATTCCGCATTTATCCGCTTTATATGTTTGCAGTGCTGGCAGAAGTCGGAATGAGCCACTGGGTCGCACAGACTCCGTTCCCGCCCTATCCGGTCCTGCTGCAGCGCTTGTTGTTGATTGGCGACTTGTTTTCCACACCGTATGGTCTGGGGGGCGTCGAATGGACGCTCAGACTGGAGATGTCTTTTTATCTGCTCATGGGTTCGCTCCGCCCCCTCAATTTGCTCAAAGACACAACGCGCCTTCCCCTGATCTATTTCATTCTTACCTTGGCAATCCAACTGGCACCGGCATTTCCCCGGACAGGTGCGTTTACCGATGGTTACCTGACCTTATTCTTTCCCTTCCTGTTCATTGGCTCAAGCATCTATTTGATGGAGCATCAACTTGCAAGCCGGCCTGCCTGCTGGGGATATGTACTGTATGCGATCGTTTCCACCCTAGCGCTGTGGCCGGGCCTCAACCCTGCCAATAAAGATACCCACTTTCAGATTCTGGGCTTCCTGCTTTTTGCTTCCGTATGGGGCCTTCGAAATCATATCAAAGCATCATCAACCGTAACTTTGCTCTCAAACCTGACGTATTCCGTTTATCTGTTTCACAACTGGATCTGGGCCTATCTGCTGGCTGCGGTATCACGCTGGCATGCAATCCGCCCGGAGCACCGCTGGATGGCCATCCTGATGCTCTTGTTCCTGATCTGCCTGGCCACGCATTACACAGTGGAAAAATGGGGAGTCAAGCTTGGCGCAAATATCATCAAAAAGTTGAAGAGACTGCGAGACGCAGGACATTTTCAGAAGGTTGCGTGAGCGCTTTGTGACAGCGGCAAAGCCAAGCACCGAAACGGTGTCAAATAACACGCCGTGCGAATCATCGTTAGCCATGAGTTACCCACCGTGCAGATAAGATAGCCTGCAACTTATATCTTCATCAGACGCGAACTAACGGGCCGTCATCTCCTGCTTGGCACCCGGTCTGACAGTGTCATGTTGTGCGCCAGGATCTGGTCGATGGCGCCCCGACTCAGCTTGTCGGTCTTCCAGATGAAGATGGGACGGATCCGGTTGTCGTTGTTGTCTGCGATAGCGGGCGCGCCAGCAACAGAGGGATTTACGCGTTCAGTCATTTCGCAACCGCTACTCAGGATCAGCAGCGGGCATAGCAGCAATCACGTTTTGCGTGTTTTCTGGTTCTCCTGCGGCCTGGGTGGCCTTCCCGGCGACGGTTCCATTATCTCCATGAGCTTATGAGCGATCCATGCATTCACGGCCCATTCCTCAGCCGGAACGCCACCCCAACGCTGCGATTTCAAACATTATTCTTGGATGAGAGAAAGAAATATAGATATTTCTGTCTTGTGAAAAATGCCATTCAATTACACCGGCGGCCCCACTGTATTCGCGCGGAGCTATGCCTCCAGCTTGGGTTACCCGGATCATAAGTTCTATCCGGGCATCGTCACTCCATAGCTTGTACTGAAGGATCGCACTGGGTGCGCTTGTAGGAATTAGATCACTGAGACTTACACCTATTGGCTTAGTCCACTGCGGAGGCAGTCGATTGCCGACCGCCTCCCCTGGCCTACCGTTTAGGCGCGTCGAAACAATTCCGTTACGAATTAGAACTTCCAGTTTGAGGGTAAGGAAACCGTAGCTTTTACCATCCTTTGTTTCCACGGTTCGATGAGCGTCATCCGCGTAGCCATATACCGCATCCTTTGCGACGAATACTATCGACTTGGTTCGGCAGTTGGCCAATCGGATCTTATTTCCATCCGGAAACCCCATTATTTCCCAATCATCGTCGACTGGGGGCAACTCGACATCCGCTGAGTCGAAGTAGCGCGCAGGTGGGTGCAATCTAACTATCTTATTCAAATTCTGCCTAATGAAATGTGGCCAATTCATCCCGTGTCCCTTATAAGATCGGCTGATTCGCTGTTGCTGTCATACCCACGCTCACAGCATTCTCAGCGATTTTCCGATGCCCGTCACTTTAGAAGCCGACAGTTATTAGAGGAGGTCGTTGGGTCCGTTCGTCGAGCACACCGACGTCCGATAAGCGCAGATTTTGTAGCCATTGAAGAAAGCAGCGAGATGCCTGCAGTTCCGAGAATTCCTCTTTCGTGGTCACGAAATAATGGCAATCGATAACGCGGCGCATTTGGCTTTCTCAATTATCAGTCTCTTCGATCAATTGCTCTGCCCGGTGGTACTTATCGACGCAGGCGTTGAGGTCCCGCACGATGTCACATCCGAGGGGCTTTGATCTGAGGCATAAGGTGGCTCACATGGTAAGCACACCGCCCGAAAAGCAAAAAACCGCTATCGGCTTTCGCTGATAACGGCTTTCTGGTATTTGGTTGCGGGGGCAGGATTTGTTATTCAGAAACAACGCATAAAGCTGACATAAAACTTCTGCGCCTCGCCTAGAGACATCATCCCCACGTTTTCGCTGCTCTGGGCTTATGGCAATTTACCAAAGTTGTGCATCAAAGCAAAAATCCTCGCTGGAGACCATGCGAGACCCCACCTTCCCAGGACCTCGTCAAGAAACTACGAACATCATTAAACAGCTGCATTACAACGTCCTCATAAACAGGATTTTTTACATATCCTTCTCGATAGCGATACTCCCGATCCGTGTTTTTTTGCTTACGAAGAACATAAATCTGATCAATCTTAAATTTTCTAAGATTCACGGCTTCGGTCAGCTTCAACCACTCCGCGACGACCAGGTATAGCGCATTTGGATTCCGATGTTTAATGATTTCTGACGCCGTAGATGCATCTTGCAACATAGTCTTATCAAGATATGTTTTGCATTCAACAGCCACAGCCGGCAAGTCCCAGGTTTCGAATTCTCGCTGAGGCTGGCCTGCGGCGCGAAAAGACGCATCTATATGAACACCAATAGCAAAGTCATGATCCTTCCGTTCCACAAGAATCTGAGGCGTCACAAGCATCTCTTGAAAGCTATTTGCTGTGAAAAATAGGTCTTTAAATGTATGAGACTTCCCGATCATCGCAGAATTTGAAATGGATTCGACAAGATCCCTAAAAAGGTAATACATAAACTCTTCAAGAACAGAAGAATGCAGGTTCGAACGAGAATCGAATTTTTCAGCGTAATGTTGTTGATCAATGAAATCTTTATATTCATTAAACAACGCTACTCTTCGATTAATAATCTCCATATCTCGTTCATCGGGATCACGGACGGGACCGCGTAAGCTCAAATTGGCTGCCTTCCAATCTTCGTACTTTGCGCGAATCTCCCGAAGGAAGCGGCAGGACTCATCATCACGGTATTTTGTTAAATGATTTTCTTTCTGTTGCAGATTATTTCCGTGAACGTACATCCGATGCCTCTTTATGTTCTTTGAGTTGAGATAGGAGATTATTTGCCACAGCACGGGCTAACAACGGGGGAACCGCGTTCCCGATTTGATTGTACTGACAAAGAAATTTTTCTTCTTCGCGCCCTTCTCTGGCTAAAAGCTTGTGACTAACGACGGTTGGCTTCCCCAAAAATCGGAAGTTATCCGGGAAGGACTGAATTCTAGCCCCTTCGCGAGCCGTAAAATTTCGATGCTGATACGGATGTACAAAATTTGCATAGAAAGATGCGGGCACCGTATGGCAAGGACGATGAGGATACATTCGACGATTATTTTGATCAAAAACTGCTGTCGCCATCTCCGTAGTGTTGCGTTTTCTAGGCTTTAAATGATCTGGAACGTCATTACCAGACTGCCCCCATTCCATATGAGAAAAACGCTCCACCATTCGGGGCGTGTGATTCATTGCTTTGTGATTGAAAAGAATTTCAGAGCCTTGCCGTAACATCCGCTGGTAGTCCGTCTGAGGAGAAGATGTATATGCCGATTGCTCTCCCCCCTCGCTGGCGCGTAGCTCGGGAAGGTCCGATATGGCATCCCAAAGTGTTGGACAGGATGGTAAAGGCTTGTCAAATAAATCCCCATCAACATTCGCTGCGCGTAAAACGTGGGTCGGCTCAGGAAATGGCCTATCAAGGGAAAATACGGAAGCGATAACAAACAAGCGTGAACGTGTCTGGGGCACGCCGAAATCAGTAGCCTGCAATACCTTAGAGTAAACGTGGTAGCCCAACTCCCTTAGGGAGTCGGAAATGATCTCAATTACAGGCCTGCCTTCACTCGTTTTTGCGGCAAGAAGGTTAGGAACATTTTCCATAACCATGAATGTGGGTGAAAACAGTCGACCGATACGAACGAACTCTTTGAATAGTGAATTTCTAGGGTCTTTAGGATCTCCAGAATTTCGATTGGCTATTGAGAAACCTTGGCAGGGAGGGCCGCCTACAACGATGTTGGGAGAAAGCTCTCCAAACATGGAAATGAATTCGTCATCGGACACCGCCGATATATCTGCTTTCATCACTACTGCGCTGGGATGATTATGTTTGAACGTGTCAGTTGCCCAACCGTCTATTTCGACAGCACCAACTACATCACAGCCAGCCATCTCAAATCCCAAACTAAACCCGCCGGCACCTGCAAAGGTATCCAAGACACGGAGTTTCGTTTCGAGGTGAGGTTTGGTCATATTAGTCCCATTGTTACTTAGCAAAAATTCAGCGGACGATTATCTCCGATTCCTTACTCATTTGCTTGTTGCTGTCGCGAAAAGATGTCATTTTGAAAATACTTTTCTCCGAAGCACTAGGCATTACATGCCTTTCCCCCCCTTGGATAAAAAGTCCGATAGATGCGTCAAAATGCGTCAGATTGGATCTCCGTCGGACGGGTCACGTGGTCAGGCTTGGCGGGCTCCTCCGCCTAACGCAAATTTGTGTCAAAACTGACCCATGTAGCGGGCAGGCGCGGGGTGGGGGCAACCGCGCGCGCAGGGCCAAGAAAGTGAATTATACTGTTCATACGTACAGTATAATTTCTCCAACCGCCATTCATTGTTGTCAATATGTCATTCCCCACTTATCCCGCGCCAATCCCGCCAGGGAGCCCTGTCCAGCCCGCCTCGCCCATTCAGTTCGCCGGCGAGCCGCTGGCTCTGCACATCTCGCACAAGCCGCATGTCGGCTTCCCCAGTCCGGCCGCCGACTACAAGCGATTCGACCAAGACACCGTACGCCTTCGCCAGCGCTACCGGTACTCATCGCTGGGCGGCACGCTTGAGCACGTGACGTCGCATTACAAAACGGATGAGGCGGCGCTGCCGCACGTGGGATGAGCATGCAAGTGACCGTTTATCAGATGCGCCGGAACGGCGTAGAGATCCCCGGCGAGCTGTTAGGCGATGAGGCGCGCAATATTGGTGAGCTGCGCTTGGGGGTGTTCCACGATGGAGAACGACGCCGGCCAACCAAGGCGGCGCGACTTCAGCGGGACAATGGTGACGTGATCATGGAGCTGGTTGATGTCCATGTCGATGCTATCAAAGCGTCGCGCATGGTGATCAAGGGCATCGAGCGACGGAAAACAGATCGTGGCGTGGCGGAGTTTGCGCAGGCCTGGCTATGCGTGCAGGCAGGAGGACCACTGCTGGAGACATCAAGAGAGAAGTTCTTCAAAAGCAGCGGCGGGACACAACATTAGGCATAATGGTTTGGCTCGTTGTCGAGCTTTTCTTCAGCTTCTATATCGGCTGCGCATACAACAAAAATAAAAAATGTGCGCACCAGGCTCCGTTACAAAGCAGCACAGCTCATCAACAGCGTGACTTAGGAAAGCAATGGAAACATCCCTTACCTTTGGCTTCGCCTACAGGGGATTCGATATCACCATCATCGGATACGAGATCGATGGCGGTTGGCGAATGGCCCTTGAACTGCGCAAAGGAGAAGAGGTTGAGATTATCCGGGACACTGCCAATGTTTATCCTGACTTCAACAGCCTGCGTAGTATGGCAATCTGGGCTGCGCATCTGAAAATTAAGAGCCTCACAGACGCGTGAAGTCATCTCTAGCCTGCAAGATCGGAGACTCGGATTGAACTGCATCACCGCTTTGTGCTATTTGCACGGTTTCCACAGTTGAAATCAGAAGCGGCAGCGGGCATGGTTTAACTAATAGCGCATCAAAAATCTGCCGAGCTTGCCAAGAGTTTGGCAGTGGCGTCGCGCTGAGTAAGACGATAGGAATAGCTGAAAGCTGCGTATTATTTTTTACCTTACTCGCGAATTCCAGTCCGTCCATTACGGGCATGCGTAGATCGGTCAGCACAACATTCACCACCACATCGGGACACAACAGCATGGCATATGCTTCGGCACCATTTGACGCTTCTAACACTCGGTAGCCTCTCTCGGAGAAAATCTCCGCAAAGATGCTGCGCACATTCGAATCGTCCTCAGCGATTAGTAGACTACGTTGTCTCCCGTGCATGATGTCAACCCTCCGCTCCTGGCTATATGCCCGTTAAGGGTTTTATTGGCTGAACCTATTATGGACCTACCCGACCACAGTTTCATGTCAAAAGTCCCGCAAAATGGGAATTTCAATTAAGTAAATACCGCTAAAAACTACGTCAAATCGAGGACATATGAGTTATGCAACATCTAAAATTCTCGCATCAAGAGAAAATTATGGACGCCCTATTTTGCTGGGCACCGATGACACGCTCGTAAAGGTCCCGACAATTTAAATTGCAAATCGCAGCGCCGACTCGACCTTTTCGATACAAAAGTTACGGATAACGGGAAGGAAGGTTATTCCATGAGTTGCTGGGGAAAACGCTATGTGTTTCTTCGAAATGGTGCCGGCTAATATTGAGATGAAACGAGCTCTGCTTGTACAAAGGCGTTAGACTTTGGATAAGAAATTTGGCGCATGAACTCGCTTTTGTACAAGCGTCCGGCCACACTTAATTGCCAGATATAAAAAAAATCGACACCACCAGGCTAATGAAAGCCAAAACTACTATTGCCTTTCTTTGGCGAAGAAGGGGCTAGCTCGTGGTCTTCGATGAAGAGCAAAAATTCAACGTGCAGCTTCATTGTCGTGAGTAGTTTAGAAAATCGGTGATCAGCTGAAGTGCAATCCTCAAGGGGATGCTTTTCAAGATTATCAAAGATTGCGCGAATATCGGCCGCTTCAGCGCCGGCCGCATGCATTTCGATTAAGCACTTTCTCACCTGTACTCTTATCAAATCACCGACGATTTGCCCTTGATCCGCCTTCTTCCCAATCTCCCGTATTACCAATGCATATCGCCCGACTATCTCCTTCAACATAACCTCAGACATTTCTTCTCCAATTTATTCTGTGCATTATTCACCAAGGCGAACAGAGATCATCTGCTGCAGATTGGAGAAACATGGTTCTAGATGTTGCGGCGCTCAGGAAATAAGTTTCCCCGATCCGTTGGCGGGCCCATCCTAGAACCAGAATTCAAGAACCTTTCACTTACTCAGAAAAAGCCTATGAAGAAAAGGCTGAATATGAAGATGGTCAGCCCTGACCAAGCTATCAGCACCCCGCACATCTTATTGCTATTCAACATGCAAAACTTGACCACATAGCACTGCACAACAAAAAGCGCGGGATAGGCTGCACTCACGAAAAATAGTCGTACCGGAAGAGAATTCTCCAGGTGAGATGAAAGCTTGTTGATGTTTGCGACTAGGCCCAAAAATGTCGCAGTAGGACCCAAGACAAAGGCACAGAAAATCACAGGCAATGCTGATGCTATGAGTCCTCCTTTGGCACATCTTTCGAAAATCTTCTTATTGTTCAAATCCGTTCCAAGCCAAGAGAATAGACGTACTGGCTAGGCGTGAAAAGAACGTGTTGACTCAACGTACGAGCGCCCTCCAAGCATCAGCCTAGAATTCCGCATGATGCAAGCACAACAGTTCGGTGGGTATCAGGAATTTCCTTACTTTGCGGCAGCCATCATCTCAATTCCTATTTCCCCTGAATCTTCCATGCTCTTTCCTGCCGCTCGAAGTCGTCACGACAGTCGTGGTTGCAAAAAAATAGATCAGTCGCCACTATTTCGGCGCAAAAATGGCAACGGCGATCCGGTATCAGTGACGGTGCGCGTCGGGCTGCTGCGAGACTAGCCGCGATAGTGCTGTATATCGTGTTGTCAGCGTTATCCGCGTAATCGCTCATGCTTATTTCCCCTCATTGGTAGGAAGTTGATAGGAGCGGAAACGGACCACCTCCTGGCCGGCCCACTCGTTCAAGGAAAGGAACTGGGCTTGCAGCGGCTCAATCTCATTGCAGCCGAATACGGCGGCGGCCTTAGTCACATCGCCGAAGCCGCCGGTGTTGTTGGGCATGGTGCCGAGCAGTTGCGGAGGCACCCGGTGTGCGGCCAGCACGTCGTCGCGCGTGCAGTTCTTGATGTTGAAAAATTCGTCCTTGGCCGCGATCTCGGAAACCGGCAGGATCTGCAAACCGTCCTTCTTTCCGCCAGGTGCATACACAAACAGGTTGCGGAAATTTCCAGGCCCTTTGCTGTTGCGCATCGCCTCGCGCAGCTTGTCCACGTCGTTGACGTTGCTAGCCGTGTCGGTCATGTAGAGGATGAAGCCGGCATGCGAGCCGTTGAGGTAGTAGCGACGGCGGAAGAGCGTGGCCGACTCATTGAGCCAGGCAGATTGCAGCGCGCTCACGTACTGCGGCACCCCATACACCTCCTGGTTGATATCTGGGGCCTGCAGGTGCCAGATGCCGTCCCGCTCGAATTCGTAGGTATCCCGCCAGCCGTTGACGAAGAAGTAGCGGCCTTGCTCTACCCCGACGCGCGTGTATTTGGCCAATGCCGGCTTGAGGTTCAAGAGCTTGCCCGTCATGCTCTCGCGCCGCTCGGCGTAGCAGTTGCCGAACAACAGGAAGTCCAGCGCCAGGCGAGTGAAGTCTCCCCGAGACAAGACGGCGGATGGCTGGAAGGTGGAGGCCAGGATATTGACCTTGCACCAGATCGCACTGGCGTGGTGGACACTGGCATTGAGAGACTTGGCCAGGCCGGCCATGCTCAAGGGAGGTTCGTACCAGTCGCCATTACGGTAGCACTCGACGTCCGCCAGCATGTCACGGCCTTCCAGCACGGGCGAAGGATCGCCGAAAGAGAACGCTTCAACGGATGGCGCCGGCGGCGCTTCGACCTTGGCCGCCAGCGTGTTGTCGGATGCAGCCGCGCGGCGGCGTGCTCGGTGTTTCATTAGAAGAACTCCATGGAGGAAGTGTTGTTGGCGGTGGTGCCTTCGAACGGCTCGTAGTCGAGGGCATGCATGACTGACCAGGCCAAGTCAGCGTGGCCAGTTTCTTCGGAACGGCCGGCGTCATAGGTGACCGCGCGCCCGCTGGGGGTGAGGATTTTGCGAATGGCCATGAAGGACTGCGCGATGTCGGTCCAGCCGGCATCGAATTGCAGGCGACCGCTGCGGATGATGTTCTGTGCCTTCAACACCATGCGCGTTTTGACTTCCGGCGAGTAGCTGATAGCGGTCACGCCCGGGAAGAACTGTTTCACCAGGGGATAGACGCCCACGCCCATGCCGGTGGTGTCGATGCCGATGTACTGGACGTTGTAGCGGCCGCACATTTCCTTGATGAGAGCGGCTTGCTCCGAAAAGTCTTTGCCGCGCCACTGGTGGCGCTCCAAGATGCGGAAGTTACCGCCGGGGACCAGCGGTGGCGCAATTACCGAGCAGCCGGCGCTGTCGCCCGTCAGCGAAGGGTCGTAGCCAATCCACACCGGCCGGTGGCCGAAGGGGCGTGCCGTAAACGGCTTATAGTCGTCCCAATCCACCCACGAATCGACCATGCCGCGCTGCAGATCCGCCAGGGGGAACACCGACGCAGAATCGTCGATGAAATTACACATCAAGAGGTTGTCGAACTGGTCCGGCGAATATTCGAAATCGCGCAGCTCGTCGATGTCGAACAGATCGCAGCCACCGGCCGCAGCGTCCATGATCGTGACGATCTGGCGCCAGATTTTGTCCTCGCCCGTGAAACCCGACGACAGCCGCTTATGGCTGACATCGATATTCACCTTGTCGCCCTTAGCGCGGCGCTTGTTGAACGCCTCGCCGGTCCAGAACGGATAAGCCTGGTGCGTGGTCGCCGAGGGCGTCGAGAAGTAGGTTTTACGCCACTTCTTGTGCAAGGCCATGCCGGACGCGACCTTGTTCAGCTCGGTGAAATTGTGCGTCCAGAAGAATTCATCGAAATAGAAGTTGCCGTGATAGCCCTGCGCGGTTCGTGCATTCGTGCCGAGGAAATACAGGTGCGCGCCGTTCGGCAGAACGATAGGATCGCCCGACAGCTCCACGCCGCATGCATCCTTCGCAAACTGGATGATGTACTGCTTGAAAACATGCGCCTGTGACTTCGAGGCCGAGAGAAAAATCTGATTGCGCCCGGTCTGGATCGCATCAATCAGCGCCTCGCGCGCGAAGTACCAGGTCGCGCCGATCTGGCGCGACTTCAGAATGATGCGCGTGCGCTCGCTGCCGTTTCGATACCAGACCTTTTGATAATCGAAGAGCGAATCATTGAAGGCCTCGACGATGCGCTGCTGCGCCTCATCGCTGAACTCGTTGCGCACCGGCTTTTTCTTCGGTCCGGCATTGCGATTTGCGATCTTGGGATTGAGGTCAGTCTCATTGCCTCCCGGCTGCTCATAGCGGCGCACGCGCGCTGCCTGCACAAGCTGGCGCATCAGCGCGTCGAGTTCCTTGTACTCGCCATTGCCCTTTACTTCCTTGGCGATCAGTTGCACTATGCGCGCTTCAAGCGCAATCTCTACGCGCTCAAGGCGCGAGACCTTTTCCCATTCATCGCGGTGCTTCCAGCTATTGACCGTGGAACGCTTAATCTTCAGGTGGCGCGCAATCGACGAGATGCGCCAGCCCTCGAAATACAGGCGGCGCGCGACCTGTCGAGGCTCGGCCGCCTGGTCGATGCTGTCCTTGATGTCTTCTGGAATTTCTAACATGCCGCAAGCGTAGGCGGCGCGCGCGCGTAGCGGGGACTTTGCCGAGTCGCTATCCCCCTTATCAACCCTCACTTGATTGATGCATTTCGCCCATCGGCAGAAGATGACGTTATCCGATCAACCGATAACGAGCGCGAAATCTCATGGCAACCAAGAGCAAATTTTTCCGCGTCGCGACCGAGGGCGCGACCACCGACGGCCGCAGCATCAGCCGCGAGCAAATCCAGCAAATGGCCGACAGCTACAACGTGAAAACCTACGGCGCTCGCGTGTGGGTTGAACACCTGCGCAGTCTGCTGCCTGATGGCCCGTTCAAGGCCTATGGCGACGTGCTGTCGCTGAAGGCCGAAGAGGTCGACACCGAAAGCGGTAAGCGCTTGGCGCTGTTCGCACAGATCGAGCCGACGCCCGCCCTGATCGCCATGAACAAGGACCGTCAGAAGATCTACACCAGCATCGAGCTGGCCGATAAGTTCGCCGACACCGGCAGTTCCTATCTGGTCGGCCTGGCCGTGACCGACAGTCCGGCCAGCCTGGGTACCGAGATTCTGCAGTTCTCGGCCACCAATCCGAAGGTCTCGCCTTTCACTCCCCGCAAGCTGAAGCCGGAGAACCTGTTCTCCGAGGCCATCGAGGCCAATATCGAATTCGAGGAAGACGGCCCCAGCGTGGCCGAGACCATCAAGCAACTGTTCAGCCGCATTGGTGGTGGTGAGAAGAAAGCCGATGCCCAGCATGCCGACGTGGTGGCCGCTATGACCGCCGTTGCCGAAAAGGTGGGCGAGTTCGCGCAAGAGGCCGCGCAGGCCGGCAAGATCGCTGCCGAAGCCGTGTCGCGCCTGGAGAAGCTGGAAAAGCGCGTCGGCGATGAATCGACCACCGCCGAGCAGTTCCGCCAGACCATCAACCTGACCGACAAGAGCAACCTGCAGCGCCCGCCGGCCACCGGCGGCGGCAACAGCGGCACCGTGCAGACCGAGTTCTAAGCTGTCGGCCGACCAAGTACACCATTTCCGCATTTCACTGGAGCAGAACACATGAAGAATCAGACCCGCGCCGCCTATAACGCCTACACTTCGCGCCTGGCGACGCTCAACGATGTCGCCGGCGGCGCCGTCCACTCCACCTTCTCGGTGGACCCGAGCGTGCAGCAGAAGCTCGAAGACAAAATGCAGGAATCGTCCGAATTCCTGGGCAGCATCAACATCATCGGCGTCGATGAGCTGGAAGGCGAGAAAATCGGCCTGGGCGTATCCGGCCCCATCGCCAGCCGTACCGACACGCGCGGTGACAAGCGCCGCAGCACCCGGGATGCGTCGGCCATGACCAACACCCGTTATCGCTGCGAGAAGACCAACTTCGATACTCACATCACCTATGCCAAGTTGGATGCCTGGGCCAAGTTCCAAGACTTCCAGACCCGTGTGGCCAATGCGATTCTGAAGCGCCAGGCGCTGGACCGCATCATGATCGGTTTCAACGGCGTGAAGGTCGCGGCCGATACCAACCTGGCGCAGTATCCGCTGCTGCAGGACGTCAATAAGGGCTGGCTGCAGCAGATCCGCGAGAACTCGCCCCAGCGCGTCCTGGGCCTGGTCGGCCAGGACCTGCCGGGCAAGGTGGTCATTGGCAGTGGCGCAGGCGCGGACTACGCGAACCTCGACGCTGCCGTGTATGACGCGGTGACCAATCTGGACCCGTGGTATCAGGACGATACCGGCCTGGTGGTGATCGTCGGTCGCGAGCTGCTGCACGACAAGTATTTCCCGCTGATCAACAAGGAAAAGGCGCCGACCGAGACCCTGGCCGCTGACGTCATCATCAGCCAGAAGCGCATCGGCGGACTGCCGGCGGTGCGCGTGCCGTCCTTCCCGGCCAATGCCATGCTGATCACCCGCCTGGACAATCTGTCGATCTACTTCCAGAACGGTGGCCGCCGCCGTCGCGTGGTCGACGAACCCAAGGCCGACCGCATCGAAAACTACGAATCGTCGAACGACGCCTATGTGATCGAGGATGAAGGCCTGGCCACGCTGGTTGAAAACGTGGTGCTGCAGGATGCGGCAGCAGGCGGCGCCTGATGTCCCGCCTGTCTCCCGCCGCGCGCCACCGTGAGCGCATGCTCGGCAAGCTGGCAGCGTCCGCCGGCGAGCCGGGCGGCGTGACCACCGGCAGCGCCTATGAGCTGATGTTGATGAAGCTCCACGAAGACCGGCGCACGCTGTCCAACATCCAATCGATCGAACGCAAGATCGAAATGAAGGCCACCATGCTGCCGGCCTATCAAGACTGGATTGATGGCGTGCTGTCCGCCGGGCGCGGTGCTCAGGACGAAGTGCTGGCCAATGTGCTGGTGTGGCACATCGATGTGGGCGACTACGAACGCGCCCTGCAGATCGCAGGCTATGCCATGGAACACCAGTTCATGCTGCCAGATCGCTACAACCGGACCTTACCCACGCTGCTGCAGGACGATTTCGCAGGCGCGAGTCTGGGCGGCCGGCTGAAGGACGAGCCTGCACGGGCGGCCGATATCCTCCAGCAGGTCCTGGCCATGACGGGCAATGCCGATACGCCCGACCAGGCGCGCGCCAAGGTGCATAAGGCGCTCGGCCTGGCCCTGCTGGAGCTGGTCAATCAGGTGGACGCCGAGAACGTAACAGCCGCCTCGGCAGACCATGCCACGGCGGCACTGCAGCACCTCACCCGCGCATGTGAGCTGCACCAGGCGGCCGGCGTCAAGAAGGACATCGAGCGGCTGGAACGGCGACTGAAGAAGTTTGCCGAGCCGGCCAAGTAAAGAGCACCCCACGGCGCAGGGCGGCCCGGGAGGGAAGCGGCATTGTCCGTCGGATGTCCCGGCCACCGCCCCCTACATTCTCCAAGACCATGAACTACATCGATGACGTGCCGGTGACGCCGGCACCGGCCGCGCCGGCCGAGGTGAAGGCCATCACCAACGACGGATTTTTCCCGGACATCAGCATGCCGGACATGCGGGACGCTATGCGGCTGGACTCGACAGTAACCGATGCACGCCTACGCCCTGCCCTGGTGGACGCAATTCTGACGGCCAATCGGTTGCTACGCGACTGGCAACTGCAGCACCTGGCCAGCGGTATCGAGAAGCTGGAACAGGTGCCGGCGCTGCAGGTAGATGGAGAAAGCCAGTATCTGGCGCACTACCGCCGAGCGGTCTATAGCTTCGCCAAGGCCGATATTTTCGAGAGCTACCGGGACTACGACACCACCGCGAGCGCGCTGACCGACAAGAAGAACATGGAATGGATGGACACGGCGCCGGACGTGCAGCGCCGTAACGGGCATTGGGCCATCAATGACATTCTCGGCCGCACGCATGCGACCGTAGAGCTGATCTGATGCAGGTCCGCAGCCAGCAGGGCGACACGCTCGATGCACTGGTGTTTCGCTACCTGGGCGCCAGCAGCGGCTATGTGGAACAGGCACTGACCTTGAATCCATCGCTTGCGGCGCTTGGCGCCGTGCTGCCGGCGGGCACGATGGTCACGCTGCCGGATGCGATGGAAGCGCCGACCAGCGCGCGCGACAGCATCAGTTTGTGGGAATGACGACATGAACAGCAAATCAATGACAAGGGGAAATCACGTTATGGCAGCAGAATCCGCCGGTGGCATCGCTGCCATCCTGAAAATCTACGGCATCAAGGCCGTGCTCGGCATGGTCGGCGCGGCGCTGTTGTATATCGTCCTGCCGCCGCGCAATGCAGACGGCTCGTTCAACGAGAAGGAATTTGTGGTGCGTCTGGCCTGCGCCGGTGCGTTCTCCATCATGTTCGGCGACCTGGCGTTTTCGGTGCTGCTGCAGCATGTGCCGACAATGGCCGCTGTGCTCGGACCGAAGCCGGTCGATTTGATGGTCGGCGCGCCGGCCTGGTGGATCACCCGGGCCGTGGCCCTGTGGTTCCAACGGCGCCAGGGCAAGGACATTGCCGAGCTGGCGCGTGACGTGAAGGAATCGATTTGAACGCCATCGACAATCGTCGCGCATTCCTGGGCATGCTGCGCTTTTCAGAAGGCACCTCGAATTCGCCGACCACGCGTGACCGAGGATATGACCAGATCGTCGGCCGAACCCGTTTCGCCAGTTATGCCGATCACCCTCGGGTGCGTGTCTGGATTCCACGCATCAAGAATTGGTCCACTGCGGCCGGCGGTTACCAGTTGCTGATGCGCTACTACGACATCTATCGCCAGCGGCTCGGTCTGACGGGTTTCGGGCCAGACGTGCAAGACACTATCGCTCTGCAGCAGATCAGGGAATGCCGGGCCTTGCCCGACGTCGATGCTGGCCGCCTGCAGGAGGCCATCAGCAAGTGCAGAAACATCTGGGCGTCGTTGCCAGGCGCTGGATACGGCCAATTCGAGCATCGCTATGTGGATCTCGAAAAGGCATTCACGCGGGAAGGCGGTGAGGCCATCGTGCTGCCCACCTTGAAGACCAGCGAGGAACTGCACCTGGCCTTCGTGGAAGCCGGCGGAGTGCTGGCATGACGCTCACGGACACATGGCGCACGCGCCTGCGCGTCTTGCTCGACACCAGTTTTCTGGCCCTGGCTTTTGCTGCGGCGTGGACGATTCAGGGCTGGCGAAAGAATGCGGATATCGACAACCTGAAATCCGGCATTGCTACCGCCAATCAGGCCGCCGCTGATGCCCGCGCCGAGCGTACGCAAAAGGTGCTGCAGGCCGAGCGCAACGCCCGCGACGCCATCCAGGCCATCACCGACAAACTCACCAATGAAAGGGATGCTGCACGCAATGAGAAAGACGCCTTTATTGCTGGTGTGCGCAGTGGCGCTATCCGGCTGTCAATCCCCGTTATCGCTTCAGTGCCCACCGGGGCCGGTTGCGCAGATACCGGCACTCCCGGCCGACCTGGCCAAGAAGCGCGAGCCGAACTTACGCCAGCGGCAGCAGAATTTCTTGACGACATCGCCAGCGATGGTGATGACGCCATCCGACAAAGCAATGCCCTGATCGACGCCTACAACGCCTTGCGCGAGAAACTGAATGTACAAGCCCAACAATCTGCGGGACTATCTGCGCAAGGCCATTAAGGATCTGGTGCAGAATCCGGACAAGCTGCACATCTTCATCGATGAGGGCGGATCACGCGCCACCGGCACGGCCGGTCTGTCCTTCGAGTACGACTATGTGCTGAACCTGATCTTGACCGATATCGGGCTGGACCTCGATCTGGTGTTCGTGCCGCTGCTGGCCTGGATGCGGGTTCATCAGCGCGAATCCTTCGCCAATCCTGAGAATGCCAGGAAGGCGATACGTTTCGAGGTGGACATGAACAGCGCCACATCCCTGGACTTGTCCATCAAGCTGGCGCTCACCGAGCGCACTATCGTGAAGCGACACGACGGTGGCCGCCTGGAAATTGTCCATGCGGCTGAGCCGCAGCTTACTCCACCTTTCCCGGATGACTTCTGGCGGCTCTACCAGGGCGAGACCCTGCTGACCGAGTGGGACGTGCCGAAGCTGCCATGAGTGATGATCTGCAACGTCTGGAAGAATGGGCCGGTGCCCTCATTGCCAAGCTGCAACCCGCACAGCGGCGCCAACTCGTGCGTAAGGTCGCCAATGACTTGCGGCGCGAACACGCCCGCCTGATCGCGCAGCAAGTGGCGCCGGACGGCACGCCCTATCCGGCACGCAAGAATCGCAAGGAACTGCGCAGTAAATCCGGGCGGATCAAGCGGCAGAAAGCGGCTATGTTCGGCAAGCTACGCACGAATACCTATCTGCAGATTCGAGCGGATGCGGACCAGGCATCGGTCGGCTTTTTTGGAAAGGTGGCGCGCATTGCGCGTGTGCATCATGAGGGGTTGCCTGACAAAGTTGCTCCTCGCGGCCCGAATTACAAATACCCAGCCCGTCCGCTGCTGGGGTTCACTACCACTGATGCGGCAAAGATCCGAGAGCTTCTGCTTGAACACTTGCAGGAAGCCCGATAGCTCAGCTATTTGTCAGCAAGATATGCGACGATCGATCTCACCTTAGCTTAATGAGGCCGACGTATGAAAGCGCGCAGTAGAGAAAACGCAGTGAAGCTTCTGATCCAGACTTTAGGAATGGCGTTGGTGTGCGTGTCAGGAACAGCACTGGCAAAAGATAAGCTGCGACAGGGCTACTCTGCCTGGCATAACGAAGATCCGTGCGACGCACAGTGCCGCGAGGGTGACAGGCCTGTCACGCACATGGTACGGGACATCTGGTTATATCGACGTGGAGATCAGCTCTGCGGCTTTGTAATGATGGCCTACGCGCCAAGAGGAAAAGTCGCATCAGGACGGATTGCGGGAAAGCTGAAAAAAGACGGTAAATTTTTATTCAACTTTACGGACGATTGGAGCCACGATGGAAATTTTGGCCTTGCTGAGCTTGATATTCAGCATGGCACGCTGAGGGTAAGGCAATTAGAAGGTACTAATGGATATATGGGCTTCGGCGACGGCTCAGAACGTTACAAGAAAGTCGCGGACAAATTTAATTTCGGAACACAGTCAATGGTCGGACGCGAGCTACGATCATGCCAAAAGAAAATCGATCACGTGATTGACTTCTTGAAGACTGAAGAATAGTTATGTCATTCTCGATGATGCCGAGAATTTGCCATGCTACCAAGTATGTTGTACTGGCCTCTGTAGCCGTAGCAGTCATTTGGTGGATGAACAAAGGGCCGAATATGATGCTCTTTAATTCAAAATTATCACCTGATGGCAGCTTTGTTGTAGAGAACTATCTGGTAGATGAATGTTTAGGTGAGTGCGCCACTGGCCGCATTGATATCCGAAACCTCCGTAACGGGCGATCTGAAGGATTCTCTCTTCCGAAACCAATGCCGGGAATCTTCTTTCGTTGGTTCGACGCCAACCATCTCGTAATTTTCCAAGACGATTCGTCTGCGGTTTCGTCCATCTCGATGCCGAGACAATTATCGGAGATCTCAATTGCTTACGAGACCTACACTCCTCTGAATGCTGCAACTGCAGCCGCGCAGGCCCGGCGGGTGGAGAAGCGAACGATAAGTGCCTCTACTACGTCAGCAACCTTCACCAAAGCGTCTGTATTCGACAGATGAAGGATTGGCGGAGATGCGACTTGACCGTATCGGCCAAGGACAAGCAGGGATCTCAGGAAATAGGTGTTGAAATTATTGCGCGCACACGTTCCTGTAGCACGGAACTGTCTGATAAAAAATCTTGTGGTCGCATGGAATCGCGATATTGGTTGAGTCCAAAGTCACAGCAACCCTCTAAGCAAATCTTGACGTCGGCGGATATCGACGGAGCCCATGGGTACGCATTGCTGCCTACTGGCAGAGATCATGAAGAAATAAGAGGCCAATTCCTGGGAAGTAGTGCTAGCAGCGTGGTTCGCATATTGAATAAGTCATCGTTTTCGGTTATTTACACGTTCGATTTTCTCGACTACAGCCTGAGGTACGAAATACCAACTAGTTCAATCTCGAAGGAGATCGAAAAATTCCAAGAATGCGTAAAAGATGCAGATTTTGAGTGGTTAGACCATATTAAGTAGAAGACACACTCCAGAGAATAAAACGCCGTTGTGTCACTTTGTCGTGATTCCGATGGCATAGGCAGGTCATGGTCAGAAACGCCGAAATGAAGAATAAGCGGTAAATATGAAATGCGCCCATGTTGGTGGCTCCGCTCCCCTTTTGGAATAGTTCCTACTTGATGTTCTCTTACGAGCAGAAACCTGAAAATCCCATATGAGATTGCACGCGTAGTACAACCCAAAAGAGCGGGATCAGTACAAACAGGAACGACATCCTGACCGATCTGGAACTCTCTGACGATGCATACGCGATCACAAATACAAAAAGACTTGCTACGAACCCGATTGCGACAAAAAGAACATAGGAAATTCCAACAAACGCCGGCTCACCATTAATAAACGCCAGGCACTTCCCACTAAAGATGAGCGCAGTAAAAAAAATGAGTGCGACAAATGAAATAGCTAACTTATGATTGTTGTTCATATCAGCTCCGGACCGTGGCATTGAAATTCCACCTGATTCTATTGGAGCAAAAAAACAGCTTTAAAATAGATTACGCAATTTGCATTTCTTTACGCAATGTCAGCGATTAGCAAGTTTCGACGGCTCGCAGGCGTTGAATACCCTCTTGGTCGGTAAGTCGTATATCAACCCATCGCCACGTGCCTTCCCGCGCGTGCTCCGGCAACATGGGTTGCATGACGCCCGACCTCTCCGAACTCATTCGCACCATCCCAAATTTGATCCGCATCGGCAAGATTGCCGAGATCAATGCGGACAAGGTGCGCGTGCGCCTGTCGCCTTCGCTGCTGACCACCTGGCTGCAGTGGATCGCACTGCGGGCCGGGGATGTCGTCCACTGGTCTCCGCCTTCCATCGGGGAGCAGGTGATCGTCTTTTCGCCGAACGGCGATCTGACGCAGGGCAAAGTCCTGGCCGGCCTGTTCTCGGCCGAGTCACCGGCGCCTCAATCCAATCTTAAGGTTCGCTCCATTCACTACCCTGACGGCGCCGTCGTGCTCTACGATTTCAGCACGCATGCGCTGTCTGCCATTCTGCCGGCGGGCGGATCGGCGCTAGTCAAGGCCGATACCGTGACCGCCGATGCACCGCAAACCACCTGCACCGGCGATGTGACCATCAAAGGCAATCTGTTGGTGGAGGGCTTCAGCGCATTGAAGCAAGGCGCCAAGGTAGAGGGCGGCGGCGGTGGCGCTGCCATGACCATCGATGGGGACGTAGCGGCCACAGGCGACGTGAAGGCCGGTCCTATCAGCTTACGTGGCCATGCACACAGTCAAGTCAAGCGCGGCGATGAACAGTCGGGAGGGCCGGTGCCATGATCGCCATGGACGCATCAACCGGCCGCAGCATGTCACTGCTGGACCACATCCGCCAGTCCGTGCGCGACATTCTCATGACGCCCCTGGGAACCCGCATCTACCGCCGTGCCTATGGATCGGAAATTCCTGAATTGATCGACCAGCCCCTGAACGGGGTTACCGTCATGCGCATCTATGCTGCTGTGGCCTATCGCCTGGCGCTGTGGGAGCCGCGGATTTCGCTATCGGAGGTCAATCTGAACCGTGACGCAACGGGTGCGATTTCGGTCGTGCTGCAGGCAGTGACCAACGGAAGGGCAATCGAATTCTCGGTACAGGTCCGCGAAGGGGCGATGCAATGAGTTCTCCTATCGATCTTTCGCTGTTGCCGGCGCCGCAGGTGCTGGAAACCCTGGACTACGAGACCATCCTTGCCAATCGTAAGGCTGCCGTCCTGGCGCTGCTGCCACAGGAACAGCGTGAAGCCGCCGCCAAAGTGCTGTCCCTGGAGTCGGAGCCTGCCACGAAGCTGCTGCAGGAGAACGCCTATCAAGAGCTGCTGCTGCGCAACCGTGTCAATGATGCCGCCCGGGCGGTCATGCTGCCCTTCGCCATTGATGCCGACCTTGACCAGATCGGGGCAAACACCAACGTCAAGCGCCTAGTGCTGATCGAGGCCGATCCGGACGCATCTCCTCCGGTGGAGGAAGTGCGCGAAGACGACGATGCATACCGCCTGCGCATCCAGGAAGCCCCGGATGCTCTATCCACGGCCGGCCCTCGCAATGCCTATGAATTCCATGCGCGCAGTGCCGACGGTCGCGTGCTTGATGCCCGTGCGGTCAGCCCGGCGCCCTGCGAGGTCGTGGTGGCTGTCTTGGCGACCTCTACCGATTGGCAGGCGCCGCCCGAAGTGCTGCAGGCGGTAGAAGACGCCTTGTCGGCTGAAGACGTGCGTCCGCTGGGCGATCTGGTATCCGTGGTGCAAGGGGAAGTCACCGACTACGTGCTGGAAGCTGTCGTGTATGTCGAGAAACGCCCCGAGGCGCCCATTGCAATCAGCGCCGCCAGGGCGAACGCTGCCGCCATGGCAAATCCGCCGCGCCCTCTTGGCTACAGCGTCTATCGGAATGCCTACGTGGCGGCGCTGAAAGTCGAGGGAGTGCGCAACGTGCTCATCAAATCGCCTGCGGCCGACATCCTGTGCGGCAGGACGCAGGCCGCCCGCTGCACCGCCATCACTATCACTGCCGAGGTGCTGGAAGAGATCGACGATGTATAACCCGGTGCCTACCTTGCCCCCGAACACCACTGCGCTGGAACGTGCTCTTGCACGCGCCTGCGCAGAACTGGCCAAGACGCCGGTGCCGCTTCGCGACCTCTGGAACCCGGACCGCTGTCCCGTGGCCTTGCTGCCTTTCCTCGCCTGGTCATTTTCGGTGGACCGCTGGGACGATGGCTGGTCCGAGGCGATCAAGCGCAAGACCATCAAGGCATCCCGCTATATCCATCAGCACAAGGGCACTATCGCCGCCGTTCGTGGCGTGGTCGAGTCGCTGGGCTACGTGATCAAGATCACCGAATGGTGGCAGACAGATCCGCCTGGCCGCCGTGGCACCTTCGCGCTCGATGTCGGTGTGCTGGAGACGGGTATCACCGAAGAGATGTTTGCCGAGATGGAACGGCTCATTGACGACGCCAAGCCGCTATCGCGCCACCTTACCGGCCTGCGTATCCACCTCGAATCGCGCGGCGCCATCTATATCGGTGGCCTGGTGCAGGTGGGTGAGGCCATTACCGTCTACCCCTGGATTCCAGGCCAGGTCGAATCTACCGGAAGAATTCACATCGGCACCGCTGCCCACCTCATTGAAGTCATGACCATCTACCCATGAGCGACTATTACTCTCTTCCAACTGAAATCGGCGAAGCCAAGATTGCCAAGGCGATTGCCCTGGGCGAACCGCTGAAGCTCAAATATATGGCGGTCGGCGACGGCAACGGAGAAACGCCGATCCCCAGCCGCAAGCAGAAGGCCCTGGTCAATGAACAGCGCCGGGCGCTGATCAATACGATCTTTCCCGACGAGAATGACGCCAGCCAGCTGATCATCGAACAGGTCTTGCCTGCCGAGGTGGGCGGCTGGTGGGTGCGCGAGATTGGCGTCTTCGATGAAGACGGCGACTTGATCATTGTCGCGAATTGCCCGCCAAGCCTGAAACCAGCGCTCGCGTCCGGTTCGGGCAAGGACCAACAGATCCGCATCGTTCTGCTGGTGGCCAGCGCGTCGGCCATTGAGCTGAAGATTGACCCCACCGTCGTGCTGGCTACACGCAAGTACGTGGATGACGCCATCGTCGTCTATGCCGCCCCCAAGGACCACAAGCATCCTGACTTGGCGCCCTTGGCATCACCTACTTTTACTGGCGTGCCGAAGGCGCCCACGGCCGCCCCTGGCACCAGCACTACCCAGTTGGCAACGACCGAGTTCGCCGCCAAGGCTCTCGCCCTCAAGGCCGATTTGGCATCGCCGACTTTTACTGGCACGCCGAAAGCGCCTACGGCCGCTTCCGGCACCAATAATACCCAGCTGGCCACGACCGCCTTTGTGCGCAGTGAAATCGCATCCTTGGTCGGGAATGCTCCCTCGGCACTCGATACCCTCAAGGAACTGGCGGACGCCATGGGTAACGACGCCAATTTTTCCGCCACGGTGACCAATGCGCTGGCGCAGAAGGCGCCGCTTGCATCGCCGACATTCACCGGCGCGCCGAAAGTACCTACGGCGGTACCTGGCACCAACAATAACCAGGCCGCGAGCACTGAATTTGCCTTATCAGCCATCGAGGAGGCTGTTGCTTGGCGACCTCTCTTTTCTGGTACGTTGAATAAGAAGACCGGCGTCCTGCATGTCGCCAATCTGCCTGTGGGCAATAACGCTACCCAATGGTTCTTCCGTCTTCATCTTGGTTATGGTGGCACTTCGCAGACCGCGATTATCGAGTTCACGATAAAACAGGGCGATATCCTCATCAGCGCTGCTTACGGCACCGCTATCGAACTGGCCGCAAAGTATGTAACCACATACAAAACGCACGTTTCTGGCGTCAATACGGGTGTATCAGACCTGTACATCAATCTGGACATGAATGCAGAGGTCGCTGCCTCCGCTTACTGGCGATCTGTTCTGCTGGAAATCGCGCCTAAAAATCCGTTCGGCATGACGGCTGAATTGTTAGACGCGGCACCTGCAGAAGCGTTTTGGGTGGCCATGCCTAGCACCTCAATTCTTGCGACGAGATCGGAAGTAGCCGGAATAGCACCTGTCGTGGGCGAGGTCCGAATGTGGTCGGGTGTTGCTACGGAAGCGGCCGTCTCTGCGGCGTGGGGAGCGGGCTGGCATCTGGCCACCGGTGCCAATGGTACGTCGAACCTCACCGACAGGTTCATTGTGGGCGCAGGAGGCGCCTATGCCGCAAGTGCGACGGGCGGCGCAGCTTCTTACAAACTGTCGGCCGCGCAGCTGCCTTCGCACACCCACGCGATCACGGTCAACGATCCAGGCCACTATCACGACGTTGTCACCTACAACCCTGGCTCCTATCAGAGCGGCCAAAACATCAGTGGCGGTCAAACGATCGGTACGACCTATCCACAGCACGCCAGCGTGAGCAAGACAGGCGTTACGGCCAGTGCGGCCAATACCGGCGGCGGCGCGGACATCAGCAATTTGCCGCCTTTCTATGCGCTGTGCTTCGTTCAATACACAGGGGCCTAAGCATGCTCGGAAAACTCATTATCTGGTTTGGCAGCGCCCGCTGGCGCCTGAGTCTTTCGCACTGTCTGGAAGGCCTATTGATCCAGCTACCGGTCGCACTACTGTGCGGCGCACCGGCCAGCGTACTTGCGGTGGTGGTGTGGTACTGGTCGCGCAAAAAGCTGGAAGTCGAGGAATTGCACGGCCATGCCACCGATCCGGCAGCGTCATGGGGGTACGGCTGGTTTCCCTGGACCTGGGACAAGTGGCAGGTGCTGGACGTGGTGCTGCCCTCTCTATCGTCGGCTGCGCTCGCAATGCTGAGTTTGCGCCTTTCTCCATGAGCGGCACCTTGCCGTACCAAATCTGAAATCCGGCGAAAGCCGCACTGAAACCAAAGGAGCATGAACAATGGCAACTGATTATCACCACGGCGTACGGGTTGTCGAGGTCAACGAGGGTAGCCGGCCAATCCGCACCATTTCGACCGCCGTCATCGGCTTGATCGCCACGGCAGACGACGCGGACCCGACAGCCTTCCCGCTGAATGTCCCTGTCTTGTTGACCAACGTCATCGCAGCACAAGGCAAGGCCGGCAAATCCGGTACGCTGCTGCGCACCTTGAAGGCCATCGGCAAGCAGGCCAAGCCGCTGACCATCGTCGTGCGCGTGGAAGAGTCCGACGACCCGGCAGAACTGAGCAACAACGTGATTGGCGGCGTGAGCGATGGCAAATACACTGGCGCCCAGGCATTGCTGGCTGCACAGAGCAAGTTCGGTTTCAAGCCGCGCATCCTGGGCGCGCCCGGGCTGGACAGCCAGGCGGTGACCAATGAGCTGGTGAGCATCGCTCAGACCCTGCGCGCTTTTGTGTATGCCTATGCACGCGGCGCCACCGCTGTGGAGGCGACGAACTACCGTGGCCAATTTGGCCAGCGCGAATTGATGCTGATCTGGCCGGAATTCCTCGACTGGGATTCGGAGCAAAAGGCAGATGCCAATATCTCCGCAGTCTGCTATGCGCTGGGCATGCGCGCCAAGCTGGACGAGACCATCGGATGGCACAAGACCATTTCCAATATGGTCATCAATGGCCCGACCGGCATCAGCAAGGACGTGTCCTGGGACCTGCAGGACCCGGCGACCGATGCCGGCATCCTGAACGCGAAGGAGGTCACCACGCTGATCAACATGAGCGGCTACCGCTTTTGGGGTTCCCGTACCTGCGAGGCACAGGGCGGCTACTTCCCATTCGAGAGCTACACCCGGACCGCGCAGGTCCTGCGTGACACCATCGCCGAAGCGATGTTCGAATTCGTCGACAAGCCGCTCAATCCGTCCCTGGTCCGGGACATCCTGGCCAGCATCAATAACAAGTTCCGGCAGCTGCGCGCCAGCGGCTACATCATTGATGGTGAAGCCTGGTTCGATGAAGAGTTCAACGATGTGGACTCGTTGAAGTCGGGCAAGCTGACCATCGACTACAACTACACGCCGGTGCCACCGCTTGAAAACCTGCTGCTGCAACAGCGCATCACCGACCAGTATCTGGCCGATTTCAGCGCCCGCGTCTCCGCGTAAGTAACGGCGGCCGGTCCGGCCGCCTTTCGCATCTATTGAAAGGAGTATGAAAAATGGGGATGCCCAGCAAACTGAAGGATTTCAACCTGTTCGAAGACGGGTTCAATTATTCCGGCCAGGCCACGGAAGTGACCTTGCCGAAGCTGTCTCGCAAGATGGAGGAATATCGCGCGGGCGGGATGTCCGGCCCGGTATCGGTTGACTTCGGCCAGGAAGCAATGCAGCTCGAATGGACGGCCGGCGGCCTGGTGAAAGAATCGCTGAAGAAGTATGCGGCGGCCACCCATGGCGCGGTGCAGTTGCGTTTTGCAGGCGCCTATCAGAGCGACGACGACGCCCGCGTCCAGGCGGTGGAAGTCGTCGCGCGTGGTCGCTACAAAGAAGTCGATATGGGCACTGCCAAGGTGGCCGACGACACGACCCAGAAATTCACCATGCCGCTGAGTGCCTACAAACTCACCATCGACGGCGAAGTGATCTTCGATTTCGATTTCATGAACGGCATCGAAATCGTTGCCGGTGAAGATCGCCGCGCCGCAATCAACAAGGCCATCGGGCTGTAAGTGCTGGGCGGCACTGCGCCGCCTGGCTTGTACTTTCTCCATTCTCACAAGGAACACCATGACTACTCCCATCAAAATCGAAACCGCCGTCATCGAACTGGACGAACCGCTGATGCGCGGCAATACCCAAATCACCGAACTGACCTTGCGCCGTCCCAAGTCCGGGGCGCTGCGCGGCGTCAGCCTGATGGATCTGATGAATATGAACGTGAGCGCACTGCAGGTGGTGCTGCCGCGTATTAGCGAACCGCCCCTGACGCAATTCGACGTTGCAGCAATGGACCCGGCCGACCTGATCAAGTGCGGCATGGAAGTCTCCGTTTTTTTGGCACCGAAGGCGGACCGCGCCTTGGTCTCCCAATCGAAGTAGAAGACGCGATGGCGGACATCGCGACCGTGTTCCATTGGCCGCCGGCCGCGATGGATGACTTGGAACTAGCAGACCTGATGAAGTGGCGCGAGCGCGCCCGAATGCGCAGCGGGGCGGAATAGATGGCAAATGAACTGAAAATGCAGGTCGTGTTCTCCATGATGGAGAAAATCACCGCCCCGCTGAAAAAGATCACCGGCGGCGCCCGCGATACCGGAAAGGCGCTCAAGGACACCAGCGACCGCCTGCGTGAGCTGAACAAGCAACAAAAAGACCTCGACGGCCTGCGCGAGCTGCACCAGGGCATGCGCAAGACGAATGCCGAACTGTCAACCGCGCAGCAGCGTGTCGCCGAGCTGGCGGCCAGGATGAAGGGCACCGAGAACCCGACCCGTGCCATGACGCGCGAATTCAATGCGGCCGTGCGCAGTGTCAAGTCCCTGCAGGAGGCCAGCGAGCGGCAAGGTACGCAGTATCGTGCTCTGCGCGAGCACCTGGCCGATGCGGGCATCGGTTCGCGCCAGCTGGCCACCGCGCAGACCTGGCTCAAGAACAGTATCGCCGCCACCAATACCGAGCTGGCCGACCAACAGAAGAAGCTGGCCGCCAGCCAGCGCCAGCAGCAGGCCATGGCCAGTGCCCGACAGCGGGCGGACAAGTTGCGCAGCACCGCAGGCGGCCTGGCGGCGGCCGGCGTTGGTGCCACGGCCACCGGAGCCGCCCTGGCCGCGCCGGCCCTGGCTGGCCTGAAGGAAGCGAAACACTATGAGACCGAAAACGGCCGCGTACGTGCGCTAGGCCTGGGGCCGGCCGCCACGGCCGAGGCGATCAAGTTCGCCCGCGACATGAAAACCTACGGCACCAGCCAGCTCGACAATCTGCAATTGCTGCGCGATGGCATCACGGCCTTTGGTGACACGCACCATGCCGAAATGGTCGCGCCCATGATGGCCAAGATGAAATTTGGCAATCACGCCTTCTACGGGGAGGCCGAGGGCGCCGAGAACGAGCGCAAGTTCATGGATATGCTGAAGGTTATCGAAATGCGCAACGGCACCAAGGACATCGGCGCGTTCTCCAAACAGGCCAACATGGTGCAGCAGGTATTGACCGCCACCGGTGGCCGGGTCGGTCCGGGCGAGTGGCTGAACCTGATTAAGACGGGCGGTATCGCGGCCAAGGGTCTCAAGGACGAATCCTTTTATTACCAGATGGAATCCCTCGTGCAGGAAATGGGCGGTAACCGGGTCGGCACCTCGATGATGAGTGCTTATCAGAACCTCTATCAGGGCCGGACCACCAAGCGTTCTATCGGCATGCTGGCTGATTTGGGCCTGATCGGCGATCAATCGAAGGTCAAGCATGACAAGGCCGGCCAGGTCTCGTTCCTGAACCCGGGTGCCATCAAAGGCGCGGACCGGTTCCGCGAGAACCAATTCGAATGGATGGAGAAAGTGCTGTTGCCACAGCTGGCCAGTAAGGGCATCACCGACGAGAAAGGCATCCTTGATGCTATCGGCGGCATCTTCTCGAACCGCACGGCCGCGCAGCTCTTTTCCACTATGTACCAGCAGCGCGCGCAGATCCACAAGAACGAGAAACTGAACCGGGGCGCCGCCAACATCGACGAGCTCGACAAGCTCGGGCAAGACACGGCCAGCGGCAAGGAACTGGAAACCCTGTCCAAAGTGGCGGACCTGAAGCTGGAGCTGGGCACCAAGATTCTACCGCTCTACGCTTCAGGCCTGCAGATGGCCGCCAATGCCGTCCGGGCGCTGACTGGTTTCATGGAGCGCAATCCTGCCACCGCCAAGGCCATGATTGTGGGCTTCTCCGCCATCGCCGCCATCATGGTGGTGATGGGGCCGCTGATGCTGGCCCTGGCCTCAGTCATCGGTCCTTATGCCATGTTGCACGTCCTGTTCGCCAAGATCGGCCTGCAGGGCGGTTTGCTCATGCCCATCCTGCGCGGCGTTGGAACAGTCTTCATGTGGCTGGGGCGGATCTTCCTGATGAACCCTATTGGCCTGGTGGTGAGCGCCATCGCCGCCGCTGCCTATCTGCTGTACCGGAATTGGGAACCTATTGCCGGATTCTTCGGCAACCTGTGGCAGCAGGTACGCAGTGCCTTTGCGGGCGGCCTGGCCGGCGTGGGCGCGCTGATTTTGAATTGGTCGCCGGTGGGCCTGTTCTACCAGGCGTTTGCCGGTGTGCTGAGTTGGTTTGGCATCGAGCTGCCGGCCAAATTTACCGAGTTCGGCGCCATGATCCTGCGCGGCCTAGTCAACGGCATCACCAGCGGCATCGGCGCCGTCAAGGATGCGGTGCTGGGTGCCGGTGCCAGTGTTATCGGCTGGTTCAAGGAAAAGCTCGACATCCATAGCCCGAGCCGGGTTTTTGCCGAGCTGGGCGACTACACCATGCAAGGCCTGACCGTTGGACTGAATCGTGGCCAGGACGGGCCGCTGTCCACTGTAAGCATCCTGGCCGGCAAGCTGGCCGGCGCCGGCGCCGCCGTAGCCATTGGCGCGGGCAGTATGCCCGCGATGGCCTTTGATAGCCGTCCGCCAGTCAGTCAGGCCAGCATGCAGCCTGTCGTCCACCAGGGTGACACGGTGCAGATCATCATCCAGCCGGCCCCTGGCATGGATGAACAGGCCATCGCCCGGGCGGTGGTCGCCGAGCTGGACCGGCGCGACCGCGTGAAGGCCTCGCGCCAGCGCTCCAACCTCGCAGATTGGGACTAAGGAAGAAATCATGATGATGGTCTTGGGAATGTTCGTGTTCAGCCTGCCCACGCTGGCCTATCAGGAGCTTCAGCGGCAAACGCAATGGAAGTTCGCCAGCAATGCACGGGTGGGCCGGCGCGATGCGGTGCAGTTCACCGGTAAAGGGGATGACGCCATTACCTTGTCGGGCTGGATTGCACCGGAGCTGACCGGTAGCGCCTTTTCGCTGGATGCCCTGCGCCTGATGGCTGATACGGGCAAGAGCTGGTTCCTGATCCAGGGAACCGGGCGCATCTATGGCTCCTACGTCATCGAGAGCATGGACGAAGGGCGCACGGTGCTCGATGGCGACGGCGATGCCAAGCGCATCGAATTCACCATCAAGCTGAAGCGCACCGACGATAGTGTGCTGTCGTCGCTGGGCTTGGGGGATATCTCAGATCTGCGCAACATGGTCGACATCGACGGTATCACCAACAGCATCGCAGACAAAGCGCGCGATGTGGTCGGCAGCGCCATCGAAGGCATCAAGACGACTGCCGGCGGCATTGCCGGCACGTTCGGCGGGATTGGCCAATGACCACGACCGCGCCAGCTTTCCGCATCGTCATCGAAGACAAGGATGTCAGCCGCCCGGTCTCCGACAGGCTCATGAGCATCACGCTGCGAGAGTGCCGGGGTGACGAGGCCGATCAACTGGACATTGAGCTGGATGATACCGACGGCAAGCTGAAAATTCCGCCCAAGGGCGCGAAGCTGACTTTTGCCCTCGGCTGGCAGGGTTCGCCACTAGTGGACAAAGGGGCGTTCGTGGTCTCCGAGGTGGAGCATAGTGGTGCGCCGGATCGGCTCACCATCCGTGCCAGGTCGGCCAGCATGATCGATGCGTTTCGCCAGCAGCGGGACCGCAGCTTCCATGAAACTACGCTTGGCGCCGTAGTCGATGCCATCGCCGCCGGCAATGGTCTGGCGTCAGGTATCTCTGCCGGCCTGCGCGGCATCTCCATCAAGCACCTGGACCAGACGCATGAGAGCGATTCCGCGCTGCTGCGCCGCCTGGGCAAGAAATACGATGCCGTGGCCACGGTGAAGAATGAAACGCTGCTATTCATACCGATCAACGAGAGTCGCACCGCCAGCGGCAAGTCACTGCCGGTGGTCAAGGTCGTGCGCGCGCTGGGGGACCAGCATCGTTATCACAGCTCGGAATCGGACGCCTATAGCGGCGTGCGTGCCTTCTGGATGGATGAGAAATATGGCCGACGCCGCAGCGTCGTTGCTGGCCAGGCCGGAAACAGCAAGCGCTTGCGCACCACCTTTGCGAATGAAGCCGATGCGCGCACGGCGGCTACGGCGGAATGGCAACGCATCGAACGCGGCCTGGCCACCTTCGAAATGCAACTCGCTCTTGGCGATGCCAGCATCATGCCGCAATCGCCTGTGGTGGTTTCGGGATTTAAGGCAGATATCGACGCCACGGAATGGCTATCGAAGACCGTCACGCACTCCATCAGCGGCAGCGGTTTTACTACGCGCATCGAGTTTGAGACAAAATCCGAGCCAGCCGACATCAAGCGTGAACTTGAACACGATCCCGAGGAAGGGATCACCGGTGTTAAGGCAGAGTGGTACGATAAAGCAAGAACGAAAAACAAGACAGGCACAGAGCTAGCGGGAAAAGCTCACAATGCGAAGGCGCTAAAACGAACCTATGCAACTAAGCAGAGCGCCAAGCGTGCCGCTACGCTAGAGTGGGCAAAAATAAAAGAAGTACGTGAAATCATTGCGGAGAATAATCAGACCTGATTTTCTCCGATATGGCAGTCGTAATTAGCTAATTTATCGTACTGGGTGGAGAAGATTCCAATCTTGACAAATCTTCCAGTCCCTTCCGCAATTGATCCCGAAATGTTTTAAACGATGCCCGGGCAAAGGTGCTATCTTGAGCTTCGATTTCCTTTTCTACCAGCGAATGTAGGCTACTTATCCAGCTGCGTTCGTCAACGGCGTTTGTGAAAATATTAAGGTGCTCATAGCGCTTCTCGAAAACGTAACCGCATAGGCGCCGATCAGACATCTTTAGACTCTTCCACTTATCGAGGAAAAATTCTGGCTCGACATAATGTAAGATCGCTGTGTGACTGAAAAGACCTCCACCTTGACCTAGTGTTAGAGCAATCGCGAAATCGCGAACGTCTATTGCCATCTTTTCTACCAGTGCGTGAGCTTCAGCCTTAACTTTCGCGATTCGTATATCCCGTCGATAGGCGGAAATATAGTCGCGTACCTCTAGGAACTCTGGTGCCGTCTGACTGTAATATCCTAATCCGTTCCAGCCGGACGAAAAGGACGCATAGAGATTTTCTATTTCGGTTGGTAGCGTAAATTTCCCGTTTTCATACATCGCGTCCAATTTTCGTTTTGCACGCTCTACGACTTCGTCTTTTGGCCTTGAGTAATATCCCTTTTCCGAAAGTTCGATCAGCAATCCTGTTATATGCAAAACAATCTCGGGGGCTTCGTAAGCCGCAGATTTCCATTCGTTTTCAAATTTCAAGAGTAGATCATAGTATTCAGTGGGCGACAGGTCCGGGAAGTGCCAAAGCTTCACCCACAGCGGTTGCTCACCGCTTAAAAAGTATGTCGAACTGCGGATTTCGTTGTTAAGTTTCTTAAGGTCCGTGTAACCTTCGTCCAGAATTGATTGCCAGATTTCATCCTCCACGATCTTTATGGATAAATCTGTTCCGGCATATTTTTCGGTAATTGCATCCAGTCTTTTTTGTCTCAGCGAAACCGTTGTGTTTCCGAAATGGTATGCAATACCCTTCAGGTGTGATATCTCATCGGGGCGGAGATTTCCGCATCCAATTTCATAGGAAAAGATCGAAAATAGGGACAAGAATTGATTATAAAAGCCGGAATTCGCAACGATGTCGCGAGGAAGGATGCTTGTCCATCGATCAAACTCCTGCAGCGCTTTGCGTGCCAAGCGTAAATTGTTACTTCCGCTTTGAAGATAGATGTTGGAGATGAGGTTCTTGCTATCTTTTAGGAGAATTTTTGTATCGCTACTCAGTTCGCTAATAAAAGAATCAATGGCCAATTCAACGTCAGGTTGAATATCAAACTCTCTTCCAATTAGCTTTTCTTTAGCTCTTATATATGTCGACTTTTCGGCCCCTTGCAGCCCATCGTCCTCATCGCTGGTTGCGTCAGCGGCACCGACAATTTCGTCTTGGTTAGCCAGAATTATAATTTTGCTGTCGCCGTGCTCTAAGAATTTATTGATGTAGCCCAGCACTTCAACCACTTCCATCGAAGCTCTTTCTAAGTCATCGAATACGATGACCATCTTGCTAGCTTTTTTTGTCTTGTCCACTAGCCAATCGGCAGGAAGAGCGACGCTTAATGAACCATCAGGTTTCCCGTCGTTGTTGACGTCAAAATTGGTGCTGATCTTAAGAGTAGTTTTTAAGACGCTTCCCGCCAGCTGCATGGTACGACTGCTTAAGATAGGATGAATTTGCTTGAAAAGCTCATCATCAATTGCTGTAGTAGTTTTTATGCCATACAACGAGATATACAAAAAGTTCTTTTTGCCGTCAATATTCTCGATGGTTGCTTCGGCGCCGGAGCTGTCATCAACCGACCGACTAAGTCTTTGCTTGAAATAATTATTAATGAACCAGGTTTTCCCGACGCCCCATTTTCCTTTCAACAGCACCGCAAATTTCGGAGACGACATTCGATCGATGTATTGATCAAGAAAACTTGTAATGTGTTCGTTCCTGGCCGTCATCAAATCCCTCCCCGTTCGGACGGGTAATTATTCTTCAATACGTCATTCGGAAGTTTCGCCGAAACCGGCCATATCGTTGCCGTCAAAAAATGTCCCCGTCAAATTCGTTCTAACTTGGTGTAACTGGCGAGATCATTTCAGAGAACAATGCTGGCTAAGCTAAATTCTTGCTATTGTTACGTCGATTTTTGAGTGCGAAGCGTTTTTAGAATTCTGGAAAGAGAATATGTGTAGACAACAGACTTGAGCCCAGAATCGAGAGAAATTTCTTCAAGTTGACGTGTGCACTCCGAAATCGCTACAGCATTCATCATCGGAGAGAAAATTGGTACAACAACTGCTCCAAGCAACCTCTTCTGTTCTTCCGAAAGTTTGGGGGAAAGTCGATAAACTTGAGATAGGAATTTCTGAGTTTTCTCAATGGCCTCTGTTGGAGTATTAACGACGAATGCTTCAAACAAAGTGAATGACGTCGCCGATGATGCAACAGCGTCGAAGATATACGGATGCCCGTCTAGCCTCATGTCAAAAACAGGGCTGACGTCGAAGAAGTTTTTCGCAATTTCAGAAATAGCACATTGTTCGACTTCACGCGAAGAATATGCTCGCAGCATGTCGCGATGAATTTTGTTCGAGAGGACTACGGTATTATTAAAGTTAAAATTGCTTGACTTGCCTTCTTGGTCTTCTGGCTTCGGATCAACAGGTTTCGCTGGCTCTGCTGATTTCGTATCCCCTTGTGAAATAGCTTCCGTTAGTGCAGCATCAGGTGGTGCTTCAACATTTGCCGACATTTCGGACACATCATTTTCTTCAGATAGAGCATTTATTTGCTGAACGGTATCGGCGATATTTGACTCCGCAGCTTTTTGTAGCACTTCCATGCTGCTTGCCTTTTTCAACAATCCCATAAAATTTTCCTCGTACTGAAAATCAGAAGGGGCATACAAGACACGGTGATTGAAGTTCAACGTACCAAAGAAGATCAATACAAGGATCGACGGAAACGACATCAAAAAATAAATGTACAGACGCTGATTGTCAGGCGCAATATGAGGCAAAACCAAGGTTCCGCTTATCTCTGCAATACCAGCGAAAATAGCTATGATTGTTAGCGGATTTTTAATTGCGCCAGCTGAGGCAATCTTTGCGATTTCCATTTCGAATCCCCCTCTAATTATTTTGGCTGACCCCAAGTCATTGCTGTTCCAGTTCCATCGCTCATACATTCCCTTAACATCCCGCCGGCACCTCGAATTGCGCTCCCGACCGAGTAGGGCTTGCCATCAAAGAGGCAGTACTGTTCTGCCGTTGCTGCATCACCAGGCGCAGGCATTTGATAAAGCAGCCATGCGCATGAAAGGGCCAAAATCAAGATCAATAACCATTGCGAAAAAATAGTACGCTGTAATCTAGAGAACGACAGATCCTTTTCAGCGCAAGCCGCGCAAACGGTGCGTTCATGAACAGGCAAGGCTGAATGCGAAGTGGGCGCGCTAGAAGATTTCGCACTCGCCTTATCGGAGCCAGCAGCAATCCACTCTTCCAGTGTCTTTTTGACTGTCATGTAGTGCTCAATCGGCAATTCTCGGAAATATCGGATTCCAAAATCCTCGATGAAAATCTTGTAGATTTCGATTTCTTCATCGCCACAAATTGCGGACCATTCCCTTACCAATACCTTGATTCTTCTTCGTTGGTACTCGGTAATTCGCTGCACTTCCTTTTTGGACTCATTCAGGTGCAGATTTACGACGTTGCTAAGACGTGCGCCCTCATTCACATCACCTATTACTGCCTGCCCCACTTCCCCATGGAAGCCATTTTTTTCCGACATCTAAAACCCTGCTTTTTTTATTTCGAAATTGCAATTGCTTTTGTCACTGAAGCCCCATGCATGCCCCCGCATAACATGGTGCTATGCCACGCCTACTTTTTTTTTCGTCCTACATTGATGGTTTGCGGCGCCGTAATGTCGCCAGTGATTTGCTGGCCGACCGAGCCGTGGAATGTCACCGTAGGCGCTGTCTTTTTCACCGGGGAGGATGTATCAGCGCCGCCAGCTCCCTCAACGACTCCGAGCACACGTGCCTTATTTTTGAGGTCCAGTTTCCTGAAACCGTCAATGAGCAAAGCCTCGTCGTCCGTCAGTGCCTGGACACTTGGTATTCCAGTGACAACAAATTGGATATCGACTCCAAGTCTTGATACGGCCAGCAAATAGCCGGCATCTGGGCGCCGCTCGTCCTGTTCGTAGAAAACTTGAGCCCTACGCTGCACGCCGCCGACCGCCGCAAATTCTGTCTGATTGAAGCCCAAGCGCGTGCGCTCTGCTTTTAGACGTTCCCCGATTGTGTTCATAAAGACGCATAAACAATTTGACATGAGTCTTTTTGGACTCTATATTCACGTCATTGCTAAGTGACGTACACAAATATTAACCCATGAGCACACAAGACACCGCCCAAGCTGGTGCAGCGGACATTAGCTCCCTGCCTGTAACGCTCCGTCTAACCGCCGGGGAAATCGAGAAGGCTCAAATTCTCGCCCGGCAGGATCATCGCACCCGCGCCGCATTCATCCGAGTGATGTTCCTGCGCGGATTGGCCGCCTACGAAAAAGAACTCAAATCCGCAACCGCCTGACCAGGGGAACTGCCATGTATCCAGATCCGAATCGCATTCGCCAGAATCGCCACATGGTCCGCCTAGACGCCTACGAACAAGCCATCGTTGAGGCCCTGGCCAACTACCAGGGTGAGCCGGTTTCTACCGTCATCCGCCAGCTCGCCATGAGCAAGGCCGAAGAGCTTCTGCCGGCCAGCACCATTGGTAGCGTAAATACCGTTGGCCGATAAACCAAGGCATCAAAAAGCAACTTTTGAGCAGCTCAAAAATGCAGGCCAATGAAACCGTGACCCACAATGACGAAGACGCCCACCTTGAGGCGCTTCGCATAAACCAGGGACTCGATACGATTGAGCAGACCCTCGAATGGCTCGTCAAGACGACCCTTCGAGAAAGCGTCAAACGCATCACCGGCAGGGGCCGGGCGCTGTATGAGGTCAAGGGGAAAGATACACCATGCGAGTAATCAGTCTTCCATGCCCGCACTGCCAAAGCCCGGTGCGTGCCGCGAAAAGCCGCACCATGTCGGCGATGCTGAAGGAAATCACGTACCAGTGCCAGAACGTCGAATGCGGCCATACCTTTGTCGCCACGCTTGAGGTGTCCCGTACCGTGTCGATGTCCGCCATGCCGAATCCAGAAGTGCGCATCCCAATTTCCTCGCGCGCATTTCTGGCCGCCAAGAACCAGATGACGCTAGACCTCGCGACAGCCTAAGCGGTCGTTCAACTCCCGATAAATCAATTCCTACCGTGCGCTGTTTGGCGCACGCGGGATTCGCTCACCCTAAAGAATCATGGCCACGATTAGCGATCAGCAAAAAGCCATCAACGCCCTCAAATTGATCCGACTTCGCATGGACGAGGACCTGCAGGAATTCAGGTGCGCGCAGCGCATGATGTCGCATAAGGCTGTGCTCAATGACGGCTTGCGCTGGAATGTGATTTGGGAAGGAAAGAACGCCATTTCTAAGCGCCTTGCTTCTCGGTTGCAGCGCATCGATGGCCTGCTGGGGGAATGGTGATGCGTACCGCACTGGCTTATTGCATCGCAGGCTTGTTGTTGCTGGCACCGGTTGTGCTGTCGGCGCTTGGCCTGGTGAAAGGCTGACCATGCGTTGCTCCCGTATCAAGGACCATGCTTCGTTCCGTCCGGTCACGGATCTGTTGCGCGAGCGTGCGGCACAAGCACCCACGCCGCCAGGTGATGAGACGGCAATGGCCGAACTGGAAAAGGCCATGACCCTACTGCGCACCCGCAAGCGTCCTAACAACCAGCTCGGCGTCGCGTATTCCTGGGCGGCCACGGCCAGGCCGGTGCGCCGACACATTCTGAGTCTGGCCGGCTTGTCGCCTGACCGCTGGGAATTACCTATCCACTCATTTACCGAAGCCGAACGTCTGGCCATGCGCCATGCGGTGCTGCGCGCAATCTCGACCTATGAAAGAGCACTCAATGCAGTATAAGAAAGTCGATGCGAAGACGCGCCGCCAGCACAAGGCCTTCGTCGATTCTCGGCAGTTTTCCAGCGAGCTGGAACGCATCCCGCTGAAATGGCGCGGCCGTGTCGTCAGCCAGGTGCTGGAACTGATGTCGATATGGCACTGGCGCAAAATCTTCGAGCCCGTCGCCCTGGACTACGTTCGGGAATTTTCCGACAAATATGTGCCGGCTGGTGTTGACCTGTCCCAGGACGATGCGGAGATTTGTGCGACTGCTGAGAGAGCCGCCGAGAACGTCAAGAAGATGCTGTGGAAGGCGATTTCGGATACGAACGCCCGCGACATCATCGAGCAGGAATGCAGCGACTACGGCATTGACGTTCCCGAGGTAGATGACGACGACCTACGCGCCATCATTGCTCGCGTGGTGGACCCACGATGGTGGCGTCGGCAACTGCGCAAGGTAGTCGGCCGCGCCTTCGAGGGCGGCAATATCCGTCTGGGTTATGTCCACTATCACGGCGAACCCTACGCCAGCAACGATGCGGTGTTGTCGCGCCTGGCGCAAAACAAGCGCAATGCGGCGGCCCTTGAGGCCACCATGGTACGCAACGAAGCGGGCCAGGAATTCAGCATTGCTGAACTGGCCGAGAAAACCACAGCAAACAAGACCATTCGTCGCGGCGAGCTGATGCTACGCATCAACGGCTTCGAGATGATCGCCCGCGAGTGCAAGGACGAAGGTCTGTTTCTCACCTGGTCATGCCCGTCACGCTTCCACGCAACCCTGCACAGTGGCAAGCCAAATCCAAAATTCGACGGATCTGACCCACGCACTGCTAATAAGTACCTGGGCAAGATGACTGCGCTGGCGCGCTCGGCGCTGGCCCGGCGCGGCATTGGCCTTTATGGTTTTCGGATCGCCGAACCTCACCACGATGGATGCCCGCACTGGCACATGCTGGTGTTCGTGCGCGCCTTGCCTGGTTACACCACGCCGCATATCAAGGACGTGGCCGGCCGTGCCGTGCGCATCATGAAGCGATATGCCTGGCGCGTGGATCGTGGCGAGCCCGGCGCCTTCAAGCGTCGGCTCGACGTGAAGCGTATCGACTGGTCGAAAGGCAGTGCCGCCGGCTACATCGCCAAGTACGTCGCCAAGAACATCGATGGCGTGGCAGACCACAAGACCAAGGAAGGTTACGTGGTCACCACTGATACCGCCGGCGACTATGAGCTGACGCCATCGGCACGAGTGGAGGCTTGGGCGGCACGCTGGGGCATCCGCCAGTTCCAGCAGTGGGGAGGCGCACCTGTGAGCGTCTGGCGAGAGCTGCGCCGCGTGCCGGCACACATGGTGCAAGAGGCGCCACCGGCCATGGCCGCTGCCTGGGATGCCGTGCAGAAGGTCGAGGGCGAGAAGCGTGCATGCTGGGCTAGCTATTTACGTGCACAAGGCGGTGCCATCGTGAAGCGTGACGATCTGATGGTCACGCTGGCTAAGGAAACCAAGACTGTGACCGGCCGCTACGAAGAGTGCGAACGCGTCATGCCCTATGGCGTGCAATGCCGCCAGATGGTCGGTGTGGTTTTTAAATCTGTTCGTCACACATGGACGCCAGTTCAAGGGCACGACACTCGCGCACCGGCGGGTTCGGGGTTCCCTTGGACTCGTGTAAATAACTGTACGCAGCCCGCTGTGCCTGGCTTTGCGGCCGATGTGTCCTTTGAGCCGAAGACTGCGCCGGTACCGGTCACGTTCCTGCCGGACCACGCCGCACAGGCTGAGCATGCCTGGCTTGCCCTGGGCGCATGTCCCTGGCCTAGGCCGGTGGTGGACGACATGCCGACATGGCCAACGCCAGCCATGACGGCGGACGAACAGCGCCAGGCCCTGGCCTCATGGGATGCCATCAAGGCATGCCCCTGGCCGCGCATGGTGCCGCTGCCGGACAAGTCACCGCGTCACGGCACGCCCCGCCAGGTCGCCGACTGGCGCGCCGGCCGGCTCGATGTGACCGAACTTCCGATTGACACCAACCCAACGAAAGGGAACGCCCCATGACCGCGTTTCGTGTCGTCGTGCGCACTGCCAGCGCACGCCATTCTTACACCGCCATCGCAGCCCATAGCTGCGACGTGATCGCCGCCGCCGTCGATCGATTTGGCGTGTGTTCTGTTACGGCCACCAAGGAGAAGAATCAATGAACGCACCTTTGAAATTTGAAGTGATCGCCGCCGCCAGCAAGTCGCGTGACTTCGTGATGCAGCCCCCGCAGTCCCTGGACCGCATCACGTTCAACACGCCCGACGATGGTGTGATGGCCGGCTATGTGTCGGTCATCCGTCAGCACTTGGGCAATGGTCAGCGATTCGCATGGGTGGAACTGGATAACGAACTGGCCGGACAATTTCGGGGCGTGCCACTGGCCGATATCATCGGCTGCGACAACTGCGGTCCAGCACGACGCCAAGCTGCTGCCGCCAGCGATTCGCGCCGCCTGTGCCTCACGGACTACAGCGGCACCCTGGCCGATCAACTTCGAGCAGCGGGCCGCACATGAGAGAGCGCGCGTCAAAACTGCATGTGGTCAGTCTATCAGGCGGGAAGGACAGCACCGCCACCGCCCTGATGGCAATCGAGCTCCACGGCCGCGAGGCCTGCCGCTTCGTCTTCGCCGATACCGGGAACGAGCATGAGGCGACCTACGCTTACGCCCTCGACTATCTGCCGCAGGCGCTGGATATCACGGTGGACGTCGTGAAGGCCGATTTCACCGAGGAGTTCGCCACCAAGCGCGCCAATTTGGCCAGGATCTCCGCCGGGGAGCCGGAATCAGCCGTCTATGGCAAGCGCAAGTTCATGTACGCCTGGACACCAGAGACCGCAGCTCTGGCGCTGGAGTTGCTGGTCCCGATCGGAAACCCCTTCCTTGACTTGTGCATGTTGAAGGGCGGCTTCCCTTCGCGCAAGCGTCAGTTCTGCACTCAGTACTTGAAGCGTAATCCGATCACCGAATACCAGATGGACCTGGTGGATCGGGGCTACCTGGTGGAGTCGTGGCAGGGCGTCCGGGCGAATGAATCAGACGCCCGGCGCTGGCTACCTCATTACGAGATACTGAGCGCCGACATGGCGATTTACCGGCCGATCTTGCGCTGGGAGGTAGCTGACGTCTTCGAGGCTCATCGTGTCGCCGGCATCCTGCCGAACCCACTCTATAAGCAGGGTATGAATCGCGTGGGCTGCATGCCTTGTATCAACTGCAGCAAAAGTGAGCTGGCGCAGATCGCTCGGCGTTTCCCCCAGCACATTGAACGGATCGCCGCCTGGGAGCGCCTCGTTTCGCGGGTGTGTCGGCCTCGCTCTCCCGTCTCCTTCTTCCATAAGGGCACGCAGGGACACAGCGGCCAGGCCTCGACGATTGAGCACATTGTCCAGTGGGCGAAGACCTCGCGTGGCGGCCGCCAGTTTTCATTGCTGTCGGACCTGGAAGAGCCTTCTGCATGTTCATCAGCATATGGCCTGTGCGAATAGGAGAGAGAATTTATGCTCGCAATAAAAAGTCCTGCTGCCTGGGGCCAGCTTCTTCGAATGCTGGCCGAACAGGTAGCAAATGAAGTTCAGCAGCAGGTGCCATCGCAGAGTGGCATCGATGATCCCGAAACGGCAATCTATATTGAGCACCATGAAAGCAGCGATCTACGCACGCTATAGCACAGACAAGCAGCGCGAGGCCTCCATCGAGGACCAGTTCACCATCTGCGCCCGGCACGCCGAGCGTGAAGACCTCGAAGTGGCCCAGCGCTACAGTGACGATGGTGTGTCGGGCTCAACTCCGGTAAGCCGGCGCGCAGGTGGAGCCCGGCTGCTCATGGATGCGTTCAACGGTCGTTTCGACGTGCTGATCGTGGAAGGCCTGGACCGGCTGTCGCGCGACCAAGTCGAGCAAGAGCAACTGGTGCGCCGCCTGGAGCATCGCGGCATCGTCATCATCGGCGTGGCCGACAGCTACGACAGCCGCATGGGCGGCCGCAAGATCATGCGCGGTGTGCGCGGGCTCATCAATGAGATGTTCCTCGATGACCTGCGTCACAAGACCCACCGTGGCCAGGCTGGCCAGGTCGAACGCGGCTACGCCGCTGGCGGCAAGTCCTACGGCTATGACATCGTGCGCGACCACCTCGGCAGCAAGTACCAGGTCAACGATGAACAAGCTGGCTGGGTGCGCTGGATCTTTGGGCGCTATGCGGAAGGCTGGAGCGTCCAACGCATCGCCCATGAACTCAACGCCCGCAAAGTCCCCTCCCCACGCGCCAGCACTTGGGTGGTATCAGCAATCTATGGATCTCCGAACAAGGGTAGTGGCATTCTCAACAACTGCCTGTATCAGGGTCTGTATATCTGGAACCGCTCGCAGTGGGTGAAAGATCCAGACACCGGCAAGCGGCAGCGCGTGGACCGGCCGCGCGAGGATTGGCGAGAAATCCAGGTCCCTGAGCTGCGCATCGTCGATGAAGATCTGTGGCAGACCGTGCGCAAGCGGATCGACGGCCGGCTACCTGGCCGCAAACAGGGCGCGCCGGTAAGAACCTTGTTCGGCGGCCTGATGGCCTGCCCATATTGTGGTGGGGCCATCGTGGCTATCAATTCCCGGCTGTATGGCTGCGCCAACAGAAAGGATCGCGGGCCAACGGTTTGCAAAGGCATTCACTTCAAGCGGGAGACCGCGGACAAAAATCTGCTGGACACCTTGCGCGATGAACTGCTCTCCCCTGCCGCGCAGGAACAGCTGCGGCGCCAAGTGCAGGCCATCCTGACCGAACGCCAGCGCAGCAGTGTGGCCGAGGGTGCGGCAGCGGCGGGCCGACGCAAGGAACTGGATGGGGAAATACAGCGCCTGGTGGATGCCATTGCCAGCATCGGCGCGTCGCAGGCACTGGCGGACCGCCTGCGTGTGGCCGAGACCGAGCGCGCCCAGTTGGCGGCGAACAAGCCGAGGTCGGGCCAGGATGGGCCATCTGCAGGAGAAATCGGGGAAAGGATCAAGAAGACGCTGGCCAACCTAGAAAGCGCCCTGGCCGCTGACGTGCAGCAAGCGCGCATACTGGTGGCCGAGCTCTATGGGAAAATCGATGTCGTCGCCGAAGGCGAGAGTGTCTACGCCGAATACAACAATGCCGCTGAGAAACTATTACTAGCTTCTAGCGGCATGTCTCTAAAACTGGTTGCGGGGGCAGGATTTGAACCTACGACCTTCGGGTTATGAGCCCGACGAGCTGCCAGACTGCTCCACCCCGCGTCTGAAGAAAACAATTATAGGGTAGGTAAAATCGGAATGCAAACATTTTCTGCAATCTTTTTACAGTGATACACTCCTAACCGCATTGGTGCTCCTCCACCGGCAGTTCCAGCAGGCCGCGAACGGCGCTGCCAATGCCACGGGATGCAGCCGCCGGCGCAATTCATATACCTATATACAGACACCAGAACCGAGCCTCTATGAAATTCTGTTCCGAATGCGGTCAGACAGTATCCCAGCAGATTCCTCCCGATGACACGCGCCTGCGCTATGTCTGCGGCAATTGCGGGGCGATCCATTATCAGAATCCCAAGATGGTTGTCGGCTCGATCCCGGTCTGGGAACAGGACGGTGAGGTCAAGGTACTGTTGTGCAAGCGCGCCATCGAGCCGCGCCTGGGTTACTGGACGCTGCCCGCGGGATTCATGGAAAACGATGAGACCACCGAAGACGCCGCCCGCCGCGAGACCGAAGAGGAAGCCGGTGCCCGCATCCAGCTGCATGAACTGTTCTCGCTGGTGAACGTGCCGCATGTGCACCAGGTGCACTTGTTCTATCGCGCCACCCTGCTGGACCTGGATTACCAGGCCGGTATCGAGAGCCTGGAAGTCGATCTCTATACAGAAGAGCAGATCCCCTGGCAGGACATCGCCTTCCCGACGGTGGAGTTCACCCTGCGCGCCTTCTTTGCCGATCTCAAGAAGCTGCGCAGCGGTGAAGGCAGCTTCACGCTGCACACCGAAGACATCCGCCGCCGCATGATCTGATCCGCAGGAGCAAGCGGATGATCGCCTGGCTGGATCCGGATACCCCCTTCCCCGATGTCTCGCGCGCCCTGGCCGATCCGCCGGGCCTGCTGGCAGCGGGCGCCGACCTGTCGCCGCAACGCCTGCTGGAAGCGTATCGCCACGGCATCTTCCCCTGGTTCTCGGAAGGCCAGCCCATCCTCTGGTGGAGTACCGATCCACGCATGGTCTTGTATACAGATCGCTTCGTCGTCTCCGACAGCCTGAAGAAGACCCTGCGCCGCATCGAACGCAGCCGTCACGGTGACGGGCTGTGGCAGGTCAGCTTCGACACGGCATTCGAACAAGTGATGCAGGGTTGTGCAGGACCGCGACGACATGAGCAGGGAACCTGGATTTCCCCCGAGATCATGCAGGGTTACACCGGCCTGCACCGCGCCGGCTACGCCCACTCCTCCGAGGTCTGGCTCAATGGCGAACTGGTCGGCGGGGCCTATGGCGTATCGATTGGCCGCATGTTCTATGGCGAATCGATGTTCGCCCGGGTCAGCGATGCCTCCAAGGTGGCGCTGGCGCATCTGGTGTTCTTCCTGCGCAGCCACGGCGTGGAGATGATCGACTGTCAGCAGGAAACGTCACATCTGGCTTCCCTGGGCGCACGCCCGATCGCCCGCAGCGACTTCCTGCGCCATCTGCGGGCGGCCATCCAGTGGCCGCAGATTCGCGGCTGGGCGCCGTTGGACCTGCTGGACACCGGCATCCCCGCGACGCGACGCGATTGAGGCGATCGCGGCTGTTCACTGTAGCCGGCAAAATGGTGTAAATTGGAACCTGACTCCAGGGACCGGCCGGTTGTCGCCGCTGCGCCGCCGCTTCCCGCAAGACAGGACAGGACGCACATGACGCATCTCAAAGACTTGCCGTTCTCCACGTTGCAGTTCTATGCAACCGCGCCTTATCCATGCAGTTATCTCGATGACCAGCAGGCCCGCTCGCAAGTGGCCACACCCTCCCACCTGATCAATGCGGATGTCTATTCCGAACTGGTGAAGACGGGTTTCCGCCGCAGCGGCATCTTTACCTATCGCCCCTACTGCGACGGCTGCACGGCCTGCACGCCGGTGCGCATCCGGGTCGCCGATTTCCAGCGCAACCGCAGCCAGCGCCGCGCCTGGGAGCGCAATCGCGGCCTGCAGACCCTGGTCACCAATCTGACCTACGCCCACGAGCATTACGAACTCTACCTGCGCTACCAGTGCGCCCGTCACGCCGGCGGCGGCATGGACCAGGACAGTCGCGACCAGTACGCGCAATTCCTGCTGCAGAGCAAAGTCAACACCCGCCTGGTCGAATTCCGCGAAGCCGATGGTACCTTGCGCATGGTCAGCATCATCGATGTGCTCAATGACGGCCTGTCTTCGGTCTACACGTTCTTCGATCCTGATATGAAGACCGCGTCCTTCGGCACCTACAACATCCTGTGGCAGATCGAGCAGGCGCGCCAACTGGACATGCCCTACGTCTACCTGGGTTACTGGATCAAGGAAAGCCCGAAGATGGCCTACAAGACCAACTACCAGCCGCTGGAAGCGCTGCAGGATGGTCAATGGCAGCCACTGGAAGGCTGATCTCAATGTGGCGCAAAGTGCGCAAACCCGCGCTTGTGGCGGCAAAATCGGGCTGGAAAAGCGCCTGATTCGAGGAATTGACGGGCCGGCGCGTTAGAATAGCGGCACTTTTTCTTCGCCATCCGCCCTCTTCCATCGTGTCCGACAAATTCCTCTACGCGCTCGCGCGTCCGCTGCTCTTTTCCCTGGAACCCGAAACCGCGCACCACCTGGTGCTGCCGGCGCTGCGCTGTGCCGCGCATTACAGCCTGACCGACTTCATCACCCGCCGTCCGGCGGCCGATCCGCGCACCGTGATGGGCATCCAGTTCCCCAATCCGGTGGGCATGGCGGCCGGGCTGGACAAGGACGGCGCCTACATCGACGGCCTGGCGGCACTGGGCTTCGGCTTCATCGAAGTGGGTACGGTCACACCGCGTGCGCAGCCGGGCAATCCGCTGCCGCGCATGTTCCGCCTGCCGGCGGCCAACGCGGTGATCAACCGCATGGGCTTCAACAATGGCGGTGTGGATGCCTTCGTGGCCAATGTGCAATCCTCGCGCTTCTTCCAGGAACGCCAGGGTGTGCTGGGCCTGAACATCGGCAAGAATGCCGACACCCCCATCGAGCGTGCGGCCGAAGATTACGTGCATTGCCTGGAAAAGGTCTATCCCTATGCCAGCTACGTGACCGTCAACATCTCGTCGCCCAATACCAAGAACCTGCGCCAGTTACAGGGGGCCTCGGAGCTGGATGCCCTGCTGTCGCAGCTGAAATCGGCCCAGCGTCGCCTGGCCGATCGCCACGGCCGCTACGTGCCGGTGGCGCTCAAGATCGCGCCGGACATGGACATGGAACAGGTCAAGAATGTCGCCGACGCGTTGCTGCGTCACCAGATCGATGGCGTCATCGCCACCAACACCACCATCACCCGCGACGCCGTGCAGGGCATGCCGCATGGCGACGAGGCCGGTGGCCTGTCGGGCAAGCCGGTGCTGGAACTGTCGAACCAGGTGATCCGCGGCCTCAAGGCCGAAGTGGGCGATGCCCTGCCCATCATCGGCGTGGGTGGCATCTTCAGTGGCGCCGATGCGCGCGCCAAGATCGAGGCCGGCGCGTCGCTGGTCCAGCTCTACACCGGCCTGATCTACCAGGGACCGGCGCTGGTGCGCGAATGCGTCGAGGCGCTGCGCATACCCAAGGTCGCAGCGGCTCACCACTGACCTGCAGAACCGTACCGATTGTAGAAATGAAAACAGCAGGCCTGCCGCCTGCTGTTTTCATTGGTGCGCGCCGAACGGACGCGGCCAGCCCCGCATCTTGGTGCGCGCTTATTGCTTGGAAGACTCCTTCTTCAAATTGAAGATCCGGCGCGCATTGGCATCGGATTCGGACTTCTTTTCGAAATCGGTCTTTTCGCAACCGGCCAGCACTACACCGACGACCAGCGTCAGCAGCATGACGACGACACGCATGATATTCCCCTGAAGATTCAGATGCGCCCTGGCAGCCAGCCCGTGCGGGGCCCGGGCCAGGGTCAACGCGGCGCGAGCCCCCGCCCGCTGCCGACAGGCGCCATTTTATGCGCAAATGCCGACAGCGCGACCAGTCGGCACGGAAAGATTTCGCCCGCATTCGCCTCTATAATGGCAGGCTTCCGCCGCCTGGCGCGGCGCTGCAGCCAGTCCCATGTCCGTCAATACCATCGCCCTCAACCGTCAGATGCGCCATTTCGATGACCACGCCAGTGTCTGGCTGTTCGGTTATGGCTCCATCATCTTCAAGGCCGACTTTCCCTATCTGGAACGCAGGCCGGCCCACATCAGGGGCTGGGCGCGCCGCTTCTGGCAAGGCTCGCACGATCACCGTGGCACGCCCGAGGCGCCCGGGCGCGTGGTCACGCTCATCGCCCAGGAGGGCGCTGTCTGCGCCGGCATGGCCTACCTGATCACGCCGGAGGTCTTCGCCCACCTGGATCACCGCGAAAAGAACGGCTACCTGCGGCTGGCCACGCCGATGTTCTTCGAGGACGGGCAGCAGACCGAAGGGTTGATCTACATTGCCGCCGAAGACAACCAGGCCTTCGTGGGCCCGGCCAGCGAATCCGACATCGCACGCCAGATCGCCCATGCGGTCGGGCCGAGCGGCCGCAACAGCGAATACCTGCTCAAGCTGGCCCAGGCGCTGCGCGACCTGGAGGTCGATGACGACCATGTCTTCGCCATCGAACGCCATCTGCTGCAACTGGACCCACAGGCCGCCATGCTATCGTCTGCCCGGCGCGCCTGAAGTCCACGCCATTCACGACACACAATAAGGATGAGGAACATGATCAAAGCCCTTGCAGCAAGCCTGACCGTCGCCCTGGCCCTGGCGGCCTGCGCATCGCCGGTGCAACGTACCGCCACCGGCGACATCCCGGCTTCGCGCGTCTACATCAAGAGCATGACCCAGCAGGCCGCCGGCCTGTCGCAGATCGAATTCACCCGCGTGGCCGGCATGCTCAACAACGAGATGCTGGAGCTGTCGATCAACGACGTGGTCCTGGCCCAGATCACCGGCGGCGAACATCTGTCGATCTGGCTCAAGCCGGGCAGCTACGACTTCAGCATCAAGCGGGTCCATACCCTGACCACGGCCGGCCCCAATTCGCAGGACCGCCTGACGGTCCAGGTGGCGCAAGGCGGCGCCTACAAGGTTCAGATCACGACCGAATTGCGCGGTCTGAATATCCAGCTGGTGAAGTAACGAGCCGTCAAAGCGGCGTGAGGCCACCGCCTGCGCCAGCCTCTTTCATCAAAGCCCCTGTCGTACGGAAGACACACCGTGCACCAGGGGCTTTTTCCACAAGAGGCCACGATAATTGTTAAGTCATTGATTTATAAGAGAAAATACCTACAACCAGCCCCCAAGTTGCGCAAAGACAGCAAGGTATTCACAAAAGAGATAACTGGTATTGGGATTCAAAAGTGGAAGCGTCACGGTGAAGCGAATATATTGCAATGCAACAGATCAATTTTTCCTCACGGAGCTCACCATGAACATCGTCGCCGACATCCTCCCGTACACCCTGCTCATCGGCGCCATGGTCGCGCGCTACTTGATTTCGGTCAAGTAAGCAGCCCTCTTGGCCGGGTTGTCGCCAGCCGCTTGCGGTATTGGCCGACACGAAAGCAGCAGTCCTGAAAAGCGGTGATTGTCGCGTTGCAACGCTGACAAGCCGCTTTTTCTTTTTGCCCCTCCTCCGTGCATCCAGGTCCATTTTTGGGCATGGTTTTGCACCATTATCATCATTGTTGATATCTTCGCGCCGTCGACAAATGGCTTCCCCGGGACCTTCCGGCAGCCAACGCGGCAGCGCCGCCTCACTTGCAAAGTGCTCGCAGCCCATTACACTCGCAAGCTTTGCCAACGGAACGAAAGTGAAGCATGAAGCGTCTCGCCTCCCTCCTAGCCGCCTCCTCCCTGCTGCTGGCCGTGCAAGGCTGCGCCTGCGCGCCGGGCTTCGTCGGGTTCGATAGCCGCTGTCAGTTCAGCAACGTTCCCAGCGGTCAGCCCTGAACGCAAAAAAGCGTCGCACCCTTGCCTCATCGGGCTGGCTGCGACGCTTTACAGACGTAATTCCAGGTTAATTTTCCCGCCCTCGGGCAGCCTGCCGATGCTCGCTTCGGGCAGCGCGCCCTCGGCACTCTTCAGTCGGCGGCTGGCAACTGCGCCAGCCAGGCTCGCAAATCGTGCATGACCTGCTCACGCAGCCCGACTTCCTCGTTGAAAATCTCGTGATAGGCGGCGCCATACCAGTGCAGGGTCTTCTGCGGCCCTGGCAAGGCATCGAAGAAGGCACGACTGCCACGCGGGGCGACGAAAGCGTCGTCGCCGGCCACCTGTAACAGCACCGGCCGGGTGAACTGGGCCGCATCACGGGCCACCTGGTGCATCGCATCGAGCATGAAATTGAGCATGCGCGGGGCGATCTTGCCGTGGTTGAGCGGGTCCCGGCGGTAGGCCAGGACCTGGTGCGGATCGTGCGAAATGCGGCTGGCCGGCAAGGCCGTGGGCAGCGCCAGGCCAGGGGCGATGGCCGAAGAGACCTTCAGCAGCAGCCTTTGCCAGCCGCTCAGGTCCAATGCCAGCGCCGGGGACGACAGCGCCAGCGCGCGCACCGGGCTATAGCCACCGGTGGCGAAGCGCGCTGCCACCAGGCCGCCCATGCTGTGACCGAACAGCAGCGGCGTGCACTGGGTGCGGCGGCTGAAATCATCGAAGCTTTGCTTGAGATCGCGCAGCAGGTCGTCCGCCTGGATCAGGCTGCCCTGGCGGCCGCCGGAATTCCCGTGGCCGCGATGGTCGCAGATGCGCACCGACATGCCCGCCTCGTTGAACAACTGCGCCAGCGCCGCATAGCGCCCGCCATGTTCGCCCAACCCATGCACCATCTGCACAGCCGCCGTGGCGCCCGGCACCAGCCAGTCGCGGCAGAACAGCCGGGTGCCGTCGGCGGCATCGATCCAGTGTTCCTGCACGGGGACGAGTGCGCTCATGATTGCCCGGAACCCGGGTTTTCGCGCTCGGCATAGCGGCGCCGTGCGCGCCAGCCCTGGCGCAGGCGGCGGCTCTGGCGCAACGCCAGCTGCAGCGAGGCCGCCCAGGACAGCGGACGCGGGTGCACCACGGCGCGCAGGGCGCGGGCATAGTCCAGCACCATGCCGGGGGTCCAGGCCATGGTCACGGCGCGTTTGCGGATCTGGCTGGCGACCCAGATCTCGGGGGTGAACATCATCCGCACCGCATTGAACCAGTGACGGTCGCGACCGCCCATGACGCCTTCCAGCGCCGCCTCCAGGGCATTGGCCACGGTGCTGGAGCAATTGCGGTGGGTCAGGTTGTAGATTTCGGTACGGCGATAGTGCTGCCAGAAGCGATCCAGCGAAGCCCGGCGATAGTCGCGGAAGACGATCTTCTCGGTCGATTCGCACCAGGCCGCTGCTTCGCTGGCGTAGTCGGTCAGGTAGCGGCCCTTGACGTCGTTCTCGGCGGTGGCCCGCAACAGGCGCGCGAACTGGTCCGGCGAGCGGTCGATTTCCTCGGCCGGATAGAGGCTGATGTAGAGATCAGGCTGAATCTCCAGCGCCGCATGGCCGGTGGAGATGACGCCATTGAGGTCGACGGCGGCGATGTAGCGGTCGATCACCGGCTGTCGCCGCGCCGGTCCCTTGGCGCTGCCGGTCGGCGTCCAGACGTGCACGGTCAGGGGGGCCAGCGGCCCGGCCTGGGGCGCTGGCGCGCTAGACGGACGCAGGCGCGACTGCAGGTCCGCCGCACCGTCATGCAGCCCGGCGTCGAAGGGTCGGTCGTCGCCGCTGTTGCGCTCCACCAGCACATCGGCCGAGGCCTGCTGCGGCAGCATGCGGCTGCGCAGCGCCAGCCAGATCATGTTCCAGCCGCCGAAGATCAGGCCCAGCGCCAGGCAATAGGGTACGGTCCCCTTGTAGTGGGTGGGATAGGGCTGGAAGAAGAAGATCGCCAGCACGATCTGCACCAGTCCCCCCAGCATGGCGGTGCGCCAGCGCGGGAAACGGACCACCAGTGCCGAGGTGATCTGCAGCGAGCCGCCGATGGTGAAGGCGATGCCGAACAGCATGGCCAGCGCCATGTTGCTGGCCTGGTGCTGGGTGATGACCAGGATGGCAATGAGCAGGAACAGGGTCCCCTTGACGTAGCGCAGGGTCTTCTGCGCCCCCATGCCGCTGTTGGCCACCCACAGCGTGACCAGGCTCTCCAGCAACAGCAGGTAGCCGAACAGGGTCAGCGGAAAATTGAGCACGCCGTCCAGGGCATCGATCATCAGCGATACGCCGATGGTGCCCCAGGCCAGGCCGGCCACAGCCAATGCATGCCAATTGCGGCGGATGAAATCCGCCCCCAGCAACAACAAGACGAGTCGTATCACGGCGTTCCCCGGGGCGCATGCCCTTCCCTTTAGCGATCCCGCATTTTCAGGGATTACGTGCCGCGAGGCAAATTGTGCATTTTCAGCGACGGCAACACAGGTGACGCGGGGCGGCACAATGCCGCACAATGCGCGCTCATCCTGCTTAGCGTGCCGCCCATGCCCTTTTCCGTCCTGCTCTCGGCCGTGGCCAGCAGCCTGCTGCTGCCACCGGTCTCCCCCTTGCTGCTGTGCCTGGCCGGCTGGCTGTGGCGGCGCCGGGCACCACGCGCCGGCGCGGCGCTGGCGCTGCTGGGGGTGGCCAGCCTGCTGGTGCTCAGTACCCGGATAGGCGCCCTGTGCCTGATCGCCCCGCTGGAACACCAGTACCCGCCGCTGACAAGCGTGGGGGATGCCCAGGCCATCGTCATCCTCGGTTCGGGCCGGATCGACCAGGCGCCGGAATACGGCGGGCTGGACGACGCCACGCCGATCGGCATGAAGCAGCTGCAATACGGCGCCGCCCTGCATCGCCAGAGCGGCCTGCCCATCCTGGTCACCGGGGGCAGTCCGGACGGCTCGCCGCAGAGCGAGGCCGAACTGATGGCGCGGGTGCTGCAGCGCGATTTCGGCGTGCCGGTGCGCTGGCAGGAGCGCCATGCCGACACCACCGCCGACAACGCCACCCTGTCGGCGGCCATGCTCAAGGCGGAGGGTATCGAGCGTGTCATCGTCGTCACCGACAGCATCCACATGCCGCGTGCCATGCGCGCCTTCGCCCGCACCGGGCTGCAGGCCAGGGCTGCGGCCACCCTGTTCCTGGTGCCGGCACGCGCGCGCGTGACCGATTACCTGCCCGGCGCCAGCCACCTGCAGATGGCCAGCTACGCCCTGCGCGAATGGATAGGCCAGGCCTGGTATCGCCTGCGCACTGCCGTCAGCCCATGAAGTGACCCCCCTTCCGCCTCCTGTTCGCGCCTTCGCCCTTGTCATCCATCGGTAAAGTAACAAGGTCATCCAGGCTGCTGCGGTTTTCGCCGTCCGGGTGAGTTTCAGGGTGTCATTGTTCTTATCGTGCTCACAGAAAGTGATGTGTCCGGGGCCAGCGTCCCGCCGCAATCGCTCCGGCGCAAGGATGCCGGGGAGCCTCCACCAACCAATGGGAGATCTACATCATGGGCCAGTTGTCCTTCAGCAAGAAACTTTGGCTGCCGCTCGTACTGAGCCTCATCGCACTTCTGGCCATTTCCGTCTTCAGCGCCTTCATGGTGCGTCAGGTCCGCCTGGAAGAACGCAAGGCCGACCTGACCAACATCGGCCAGACCGCGCTGTCGCTGGTCAAGGGCTACGGCGCCCTGGCCGAGGGCGGCACCCTGAGCAAGGAAGAAGCACAGAAGCGCGCCAAGGCCGCCATCAAGAGCCTGCGCTATGGCAGTGATGGCTACTTCTCGATTTCCACCTCGGCCCAGATCATTGTCATGCACCCGATCAAGCCCGAACTGGATGGCAAGGACCTGAGCAACTTCAAGGACCCGGCCGGCAACAACCTGTTCGTCGAGATCACCAAGGCCGGCAGCCAGCCCAATGGCGGCTTCGTCCACTATCTGTGGCCCAAGGTCGGCGCGGCCGAACCGGTGGCCAAGACCTCTTTCGTGATCTCCTATCAGCCCTGGGACTGGCACCTGACCACCGGCGCCTACATGGATGACATCAATGCCGCCTTCATGCGCAGCCTGTGGCAGATGGTGATCCTGTTCGCCGTGGTGGCTGCTGCGCTGGTGGGCCTGGTGATCGTGATCAACCGTGACATCCTGCGTACCATCGGCGGCGATCCGGCCAAGGCGGCTGACGTGGCCAACCGCATCGCCCAGGGCGACCTCACGCCCAACATCGAGACCGCGCCGGGTGACCGCAGCAGCCTGCTGTTTGCGGTGCGCAGCATGCGTGATTCGCTGCTCAATACCATCACCAATATCAAGACCTCGGCCGACACGATTGCCACCGCCTCGCAGGAAATCGCCAGCGGCAACCTCGACCTGTCCGGCCGCACCGAACAGCAGGCCGGCTCGCTGGAAGAAACCGCCTCGGCCATGGAAGAATTGACGGCCACCGTCAAGCAGAATGCCGACAACGCGCGCCAGGCCAACCAGCTGGCCGAATCGGCCTCGGACGTGGCCATCCAGGGCGGCAGCGTGGTCAGCCAGGTGGTGCAGACCATGGAAGGCATTACCGACAGTTCGCGCAAGATCGCCGACATCATCGGGGTGATCGACGGTATCGCCTTCCAGACCAACATCCTGGCCCTGAACGCCGCGGTGGAAGCCGCCCGTGCCGGCGAACAGGGACGCGGCTTTGCGGTGGTGGCTTCGGAGGTGCGCTCCCTGGCCCAGCGCTCGGCCTCGGCGGCCAAGGAGATCAAGGCCTTGATCGATGACTCGGTCGCCAAGGTCGATACCGGCAGCAAGCTGGTCGAACAGGCCGGCGCCACCATGACCGAAGTGGTGGCCAGCGTACGCCGGGTGACCGATATCGTGGGCGAGATCAGCTCGGCCAGCCAGGAACAGAGCGCCGGCATCGCCGAGGTGGGGCGCGCCATCACCCAGATGGACGAGGGTACCCAGCAGAATGCTGCGCTGGTGGAACAGGCGGCGGCTGCCGCCCAGTCCCTGCAGGATCAGGCGGCGACCCTGGCCGGTCTGGTGGGTGGCTTCCACATCGACGGCAGCCATGCCCGCATGGCGCAGACTGCGCCGGTCGCTCCCAGGGCGCCGGTGCGTCCGGCCGCACCGGCAAGTACGCCGGCCTCTGCGGCTACCCCTCCCAAGCCGGCTGCGGCCCGACCAGCGGTGCCCGCCCCCAAGGCGGCCGCGCCTAAGCCGGCCGCACCCAAGCCGGCCGCACCGAAGGCAGCTGCACCCAAGCCTGCAGCCGCCAAGGCCGAGGCACCCGCGTCCAAGGCGGCAGGCGGCAAGTCGCCTTCGCGCCTGCCGGCCGGTGAAGATGAGGGGGATTGGGAGACCTTCTGAACCCCGGCGCCTGGCGCACGGTTCACGGTTCACCACCAGCCCGCGCCCTGCGCGGGCTTTTTCATATCGGCGTCAGGCGATGGCCGCCAGGTTTTCACCGACCAGCCGTCCGATCAGTGCACTGTCGGGCGCCACTGCCAGGGCACGGGCCGTATCCTGCCGGCCGGTGGCGACCAGTCCCTGATCGTGGGCGGCAATGGTGTATTCACTATGACAGGCCGGGCAGTACAAGGTATCGCCCGCCACCGCGTGGCGCGGACGCACCACCACCGGACCGCACGACACGCAACGCTGCAGGGGAATGCCCTCATCGCTGTGACCGACGATATGGGCCAGCTCGGGATGCTGTTGCAAGCCGATGAACAGCGTCCCCAGGGCCGCGTCGAATTGCCGGCCCAGCTCACCCTGGATGATCTCCATGGCCCGCGCAATGGGCATGCCGCTGCGATAGGGCCGGGTGCTGGTCATGGCATCGAAGGCGTCGCAGATGCCCACGATGCGGGCCGCCAGCGGAATGTCCTCGCCACGTCGCCCGAAGGGATAGCCCCGACCGTCCGGCGTTTCATGGTGCAGCAGCACCGCATCCTCGGCCAGCGCCGCCAGCGGATGCCCGGCCAGCATGCGATGACCGATTTCCGGGTGGGTCTTGATGACGGCGTATTCGGCATCGTCCAATTTGGATTTCTTGCCCAGTACCGCATCGGGAATGCCGATCTTGCCCAGGTCATGCAGGAAGGCGCCGATGGTGATGCGCGCCACCTGCGCCCGCTCCAGCCCGGCCGCTTCGGCCAGCAGCCGCGACAACCGCGCCACCCGCCACAGATGCCCGCCGGTATAGGGATCACGCGCTTCCACTGCCCAGGCCAGCAGGAACAGGCTGGTCAGCAAGGGCGCATCGTCGGCAGCGTGACGTGCCGGGGTCTTGGGGGTGGCGCGGCGCCACAGGTCTGACAGTCGCATGTTCCTGGTTTCTCCGTTTTTCCGGCTTGTTTTTCAACTTGTTCTTCAGCTTTTTTTCCAACCTACCAGCGCAACAGCCGCGGCCCCAGCAACAGACCGGCAAACGCCGGCACCAGCATGCCCAGGAAATACCACAGGCCCCAGAAAGGCGCCTCCATCTCCGGGCAATGCAGGCAATACACCATGGTCGCCACGGCCCCCGCCAGCAGCCCGGCCACCGCGCCGGTCAGGCGCAGGCGGGTCGGGGCCATGCCGCGCACGGCCCAGAAGATGCCGATGAACAGCGGCACCGACAGCAGCGCGATATTGAAGGGGCAACTGCGCCAGGTGCTGCCCATGAGCAGCGGCAGGCGTTGCGCCGCCGGACTGGAAAACAGCACCAGCGCACCACCGGTCCAGATCGCCAGGCTGGGCAAGGCGATACCAGCCCAGGTGGCACCCACCCGCAGGCCCGGGCGCATCAGGCGCCGCAGCACCAGCATGGCGCCCACGGCCAAAGCGCTTGGGAAGGCCAGCTTGATCCAGAACATCGGCACTTCCAGCATCACGCCCAGGTCGGGCCGCAGGCCATAGATCTTCAGCATCAGCAGCAGCGACAACACCGCGCCCAGCGTCAGTGCCTGCACCATCTGCCGCAGCGGCAGCCGGCGGTCCACGGGCGCCACGCCGCTGGCCATCATGGCAATGAGTTCATCGGTCTTCATGCTTGCAATTTCTCCCTGATCTTGAGGGCTAGCGCCTTGAGGCCACGGTGGATGCCGACCTTCACGGCCGACTCCGACATCCCCGTCAGTTGCGCCGTCTCGGCCACCGACAGGCCTTCCAGCTTCACATGCAGGATCGGCAGGCGCTGTTTCTCGGGCAATTCCTCCAGCAGCGCGCCGACATCGCGCCGGGCCTGGGCTGGTTCGTCGTCGCAGGTGGCCAGCAGGTCGTGTTCTTCGTCCAGCGGATCGTTGAAGGCTTCCCGGCGCGAGCGGGCACGCAGGAAATCCATCAGCTTGTAGCGGGCGATGGCATGCACCCAGGCCGTCAGCGGCTGGTCGGGCCGATAGGTATGACGGGCGTTATGCACCGCCAGCAGGGTTTCCTGGACCACGTCCTCGACTTCGTCCTGCATGTTCTGCAGACGCCTGCGCAGGAAGGCCCGCAGCCGCCCGCTGAGCTCAGAAAGGAAATCGCGATAGGCCACGGCGTCCCCGTCCAGCCCGGCCAGCAGCAACGCGCGCAGACGTTCTTCGGTGGGGTGCGAGGGCTCCTTGCCGGCCAATGGCTGGCCCGGTCGGACGGTCCGGTCATCCGGCAAGGCCGGTGCGGCATGAGCAAACATGAATAGGCTTTCAGTCATGGAAGAGCCGCCAGATCACCAACGGAGCAGCCAGGGACCGGACCAGGCACCGGCCAGCGTCGGCAGCGCCACCCCCAGCACATACCAGACACCCCAGAAGGGCGGTGCCATCTCCACGCAATAAAGTGAATAGACTAGCACGCCCTGTGCGCCCGCCACCAGCCCGGCGACCGCGCCGGCCGCGTGCAGCCGGGTGGGTGCCAGGCCGCGCATGAACCACAGCATGGTGGCCAGCGTGGGCAGCGACAACAAGGCCACGTTGAGGGAACAGACTTCCCAGCTACTGCCCAGCAAGAGCTCCAGCCGTTGCGAGGGCGGCGCCAGGGCCAGCCAGCTGCCCCCGGCCAGCCACAGCACCAGGGGTGGCAGCAGCAGCGCCGCCGCCGGTCCCGGGCCGATGCGCACACCCGGTCGTGCCAGCCGCGCCGCCGCCATCTGTCCGGCCAGCAGGGCCGCCAGCGGGAAGGACACCTTCATCCAGAACAAGGGCGCCTGCAGCAACTGCCGCAAATCACTGCGCACCCCATACAGCGCCGCCAGCAGCAGCAGCGCCCCCAGCAAGCCGAGCGCCAGTGCCACCGCCATGCGCGCCGTGACATGGCGCAGCATCACAGGTCGGCCGCCGGCGGCCTGTCCTTCCGTGCCGGCGGCCAGCATATTGACCAGTTCCATCGTTTTCATTGCATCCCCTTCTGGCTCATGCGAGCAGGTACGCGCTCCGGGCGCTCTCCTGTGTATTCGTCAGAACCCTGCCCCCGGTTACAGGCTGCGCAAAAAATATTTATCCGAAAAATTTTGCGACGGCTGTAACCGGCGCCCGACTGCCGGCGAATTAACCATCAGATCGGCAGCCACGGCATCCCCCGCCGGTGGACTGCACCGGTCGCTATCACTTTCTTCACTTTCCAATTTCAAGGAGTCCACCATGAACGCACGTATCGTCGCCACCGCCGCCCTGACCCTCGCCACCCTCGCTTCGGGCGTGGCCATGGCACAAGACAAGCAACCGATGAACAAGACCGCCGTCGAGAAGTGCTATGGCGTCTCCATGGCCGGCCAGAACGACTGCAAGGCCGGTGAAGGCACCACCTGCGCCGGCACCGCCAAGATGGACTACCAGGGCAATGCCTGGAAGAACGTGCCGGCCGGTACCTGCACCTCCATCAAGACCCCGCACGGCATGGGTTCGCTCAAGCCGATGTAAGCGAGACGGTCATGACCACCCACACCATCTCGGCCGGACTCGGTCTGAAGCCCCAGCATTTCGATGCAGCGCTGGCCTGCGGGCAGGCAGGCCTGTGGTTCGAAGTACATCCGGAGAACTACCTGATGGACGGCGGCCCCCGCCTGGCCTGGCTGCAGGCCATCCGCGAACGCCATCCCCTGGCCTTGCATGGTGTGTCGTTGTCCCTGGCCGGCCCCGATGCCCCCGACCCCGATCACCTGCGCCGACTGGCGCATCTGATCGACCGGGTGGAAGCGGTGCTGGTCTCGGAGCACCTGGCCTGGTCACGCATCGCCGGCCACTATCTGCCCGACCTGCTGCCGGTGCCCCGCACCAGCACCACGCTGGCACGCGTGGCGGCCAACATCAACCGCACGCAGGATGCGCTCAAGCGCCGCATCGCCCTGGAGAATCCTTCACATTACCTGCACATGGAACAGCACGCCTGGAGCGAGCCGGAATTCCTGCAGGAACTGGTCCGCCGTACCGGTTGCGCCCTGCTGATCGATGTCAACAACGTCCATGTCAGCGCCTGCAACCTCGGCATCGATGCCCGCGCCTACCTGGACCAGCTGCCCGCGGCCGACATCCATGAAATCCACCTCGCCGGCCATAGCGCCGATGCCAGCCTGCCCGGTCTGCTGGTGGACTCGCACGACGCGCCGGTGGCGCCGGTGGTCTGGGCGTTGTACCAGCACCTGATCACGCGCATCGGCCCCCGCCCCACCCTGATCGAACGCGACGGCAACGTGCCGGCCTTCGAGCAGTTGCTGCAAGAGCGCACCATGGCCGCCGATCTGCTGGCCAATGTTGCACAGGCAGACCAGGAGCAGGCGGCATGAGCGAGCTCACCACGGACGATGTCCACTACTACCCGGCCTTCCTGCAAGCCCTCCTGGAAGACCACAGCGACGACGCCACCGTCGCCGCCCTGCTGCGGCAGCCGGCCTTCGCGGTCTACCGCAATACCGTCTTCAAGGGCTGCGTGGACGCCCTGGCCGCCAACTACCCGGCCGTGCAGCGGCTGGTCGGCAGCGACTGGATGCACGCCGCCGCCTTGGCCTACGCCCGCGACCACCTGCCCCGGCAGGCCAGCCTGATCGCCTATGGCGAAGGCTTTGCCGCCTTCCTGGCGGCCCTGCCCGCCGCCGATGAACTGCCCTACCTGCCCGGCGTGGCCACGCTCGACCGCTGCTGGACCGAAGCCCACCTGGCTGCCGACCAGCCCATGGTGGAGAGCACCGCCCTGCAGAGTGCGCTGGTGGCCGGACAGGACGTGTGCCTGGTACCGCATGCCGCCACGCGCTGGCACCACGATGCGCAGCATCCGGTGACCACCATCTGGTCGGCCAATCGCACCGACCCCGCGATCGATCCGGGTGATATCGACTGGCAGGGCGAAGCCGCACTCTTCACCCGGCCGCAGGCCGAGGTGCAATGGCAGGCAATCAGCCACGGGGCATGCCGCTTCCTGGACGCCTGCCGCGAAGGCCAGCCCGTCACCCAGGCCGCCGCGCTGGCGCTGGCGCAGGAACCTGATCTGGATGTCGCCGCCCTGCTGGGCCGGCTGCTGCTGGCCGGCGCCTTTACCGCATTCACCTTCAATTGACGGAGAACACCATGCAACATCGCAGCGCCCTGCCGGCCACCACGGTCGACCAAGTCCGCCCCACGCTCTGGAACCGCGCCGCAGGACTCGCCCAGGGTCTCATCAGCGACACCCTGCTGGCCCTGGTGGCACGGGTGGCGATCGCGGCGATCTTCTTTCTCTCCGGCCGCACCAAGGTCAGCGGCTGGCTCACCATCAAGGACAGCACCTACGTCCTGTTCCAGGAGGAATACCGGCTGCCGCTGGTGCCGCCCGATCTCGCCGCACACCTGGCGGCCTATGCGGAACACCTGTTCCCGCTGCTGCTGGTGCTGGGCCTGTTCACCCGCGGCGCGGCGCTGGCCCTGCTGGGCATGACGGCGGTCATCGAGATCTTTGTCTATCCGGATGCCTGGCCGACGCACCTGTCCTGGGCCGGCCTGCTCCTGCTGCTGGTGGCACGTGGTGGCGGCACCTGGTCGCTGGACCATCGCCTCGGTCTGCGTTGAACAGCGCAGGAGCCGAACATGCTGGCAAGACTGAGCTTACGCAGCGCATTGCTGCTGGTGGTGGGTATTTTCTCCCTGGCCTTGTGGATCGCAGTGGGCATCGCCTGGCAAGGCGCACGGGCGGCGGCCCAGGCCACCACCGCCCTGATCGTGCTGTCGGACCAGCGCATCCAGCCCCTGCACGATACCGAGCGGCTGTTCCTGTCGACCCTGATCAACATGGACAACGCCTACATCAACCTGGTCAAGGATGACCAGATCAAGTCCAACGACTACACCCGGCGTGCCTCGGCCGCCTTGCAGGCGGCCCGCAAGGCCTTCGAGGGCTACCGCAGGACACTGCCGGCCGAGGCGATGGCCGAGGCCCAGGTCGTCCGCGTGAACCAGGCCTACGAGGCCTATACCAAGGTCCTCGGCCTGCGCGAGGTCGCGCTCTATGACGTCTCGCTGGACGACTATGCGGCTGCGACCGTCAGTGCGGAAGCCGCCGACCGTGAATTCGCCGCCACCCTGCGCGAGGTGATCGCCCAGGCCGAAACCGTGCGTGACGATCTGCGCCTGGCAGCCGAGCGACGTATCGCAACGACCACCTACCTGGCCGTCGCGATGCTGGCTTGCTCGTTGTTGCTCGCCGGCCTGTGCTGGTGGCTGTTCGGGCGACTGGTGCTCAAGCCGCTGAGGCAGGCTGCGCAGCATTTCGATCGCATCGCCGACGGCAATCTCGGCCATCCGGTGCAGGGCATTTCCCGCAACGAGATCGGGGTGCTGCTGGCGGCGCTGGCACGCATGCAGGAGAGCCTGGGCGCCACCGTCGTCGACATCCGCGATGCCACCCGTGATGTGCATCAGGGCGCGCGCGACATCGCGCAAGGCAATGGTGAACTGGCGCAACGCACCGAAGCACAAGCCGCCGCACTGGAAGAGACCGCCGCCACCCTGCGGCAGTTGTCGGCAGCCGTCGGCAACAACGCACAGAACGCCGAACGCACCAATGCCCTGGCCGCCACCGCCGCCCACGACGCCCAGCGCGGTGGCCAGGTCATGGGCGGTATCGCCGGCGCCATGGCGCGGGTCACCGCCAGCGCAGGACGCATTTCAGACATTGTCAGCGTGATCGATGGCATTGCCTTCCAGACCAACATCCTGGCCCTGAACGCGGCGGTGGAGGCGGCCCGCGCCGGCAGCCAGGGGCGTGGTTTTGCGGTGGTCGCGGCAGAAGTCCGCTCACTGGCGCTGCGCAGCGCCGAAGCGGCGCGCGAAGTCAAGGAACTGATTGCGGATTCGATCGGTTCGGTAGGCCAGGCGGCCGATCAGGTCAGGCAGGCTGACCAGGCCATCGGGCAGATCGTGGTGTCGTTCGGTCACGTGATGAGCACCGTCCGTGACATCGCCACCGCCACCCGCGAACAAGCCGAAGGCATCGACCGGGTCAGCCGCACCCTGGTGGATATGGACCAGGCCACCCAACAGAACGCCGCACTGGTGGAGCAGACCTCGGCAGCGGCCCATGGCCTGACCGCCCAGGCCGTCGCCCTGACCACATCGGTAGCCGCTTTCACGCTGGCGTCATCGGCCACAGAGGCCGATCCGCTGCCGCACGGCAGCGTCGCCAGCGTCGCCAGCGCCGCCATCGCCGGCCCGACCCCGGCCCTGCTATCCCGATAAGGAGCCCCACTTGGCCCATTCAAACGCACTGCAAGACCTCGTCGAACAAAGCTTCACTTCTGCATTCGCCCATCACGCCGCCGGCCGCCTGGACGACGCCGAAGACGACTATCGTCTGCTGCTGGAGCTCGACGAGCACCATGCAGCGGCGCTGCACTATCTGGGTGTATTGCTGCACCAGCGCGGCCAGCATGATGAAGGTCTGGCCCTGATGCACCAGGCGGCCGACCTGGCCGCGCCCGATCCCGACTGGTGCAATGACCTGGGCAATGTGCTGTTCGCCTGCCAGCAATTCGCAGCGGCGGCCAAGGCCTACGACGACGCACTTGCCCTGCGACCGGACGACGCGCAGCTGTGGAACAACCTGGGTGCCGCCCTGCGCGGGCAGGGCAAGAACGAGGCGGCCATCGGCGCCTGTGAACGAGCGCTGGCCATCGACCCGCAATGGCAGCCCGCCATGCACCAGCTGGCAGAACTGCACGGCCAGGCCGGCGAGCGCATGCTCAGTTCGCGCTACCAGTGCATGGCCTATGTGTTGCCGCCGCATGAAGGCAAGTCACGCGAGCTGCTGGCCATCTCCCACTACTTCCTGGGGCAGCCGCAACAGGCGGCCGAGGTCTGCCGCCAATGGCTGCAGGAAGAACCCGGCCACCCCATCGCCACCCACATGCATGCGGCCTATGCCGGCCTGCCCAGTGATACGGTACCGCGTGACTACATCGTGCGTCGCTTCGACGACTATGCCGATCACTTCGACAGCAACCTGGTGTCGCATCTGGAATACCGTGGCCCGCAGGTATTGGCGGCGGTATTGCAGGCCGAGCTGCCACCGCCGCAAGCCGTGCTGGACGTGCTGGACGCCGGCTGTGGCACCGGCCTGTGCGCACCGGTACTGGCACCCTATGCGCGCCGGCTGGAAGGGATAGACCTGTCGCCCAACATGCTGGGCCACGCCGCCCGCCATCACGACTATGCCCATCTGGCACAGGCTGAAGTGAGCGAATGGATGAGCACGCACGCACACCATTACGACCTGATCGTGGCGTGCGATGTGCTGATCTACTGCGGTCAACTGGAGGCGTTCTTCAGCGCCGCCGCGCAATCGCTGCGTCAGGGCGGACATCTGTTCTTCACCGTGGAACTGGCCGACAGCGAACACGCGGCCCCCTACCATCTCCACGCCAGTGGTCGCTTCCGCCACCAGCGCGCCTACCTCGAAGGCTGCCTGCGCACTGCCGGCCTGCATCCGCTGCTGATCCGCGAAGAAAGCCTGCGCGTGGAAATGCAGCAGGCCGTGCCGGGCCTGGTCGTGCTGGCCCGGCACTGACACCATCCTCCGATCAGAGCGCCGCCTGGCGAAGGGCCGGCAGCATGTCCGACGGATCGGGACGGCGCGTGTAGTCGGGATTGACCTCGGCGTAGACGATGACGCCATCACGACCGATCACATAGCGCGCCGGCATCGGCAGGGTCCAGCCCGGGTCGCCATTGAAGGCCGGCAGGTCGTTCTTGAGCGACTGATAGAGCTGCACCAGATAGTCAGGCAAGGTGAAGCGCAGGCCGAAGGCGGCCGCCACTTCATTGTGGCTATCCGACAGGATGGGGAATTCCAGCGCATTCTGACGCAATGCCTTGCGGCTGTTGGCCGGCAACTGCGGCGAGATCGCCACCAGGCTAGCGCCCAGTTCGCGCATGGCCGGCAATGCTTCCTGCAGCGCCTGCAGTTCCATGTTGCAGTAGGGGCACCAGACGCCGCGATAGAAGCTCAGCACCAGCGGCCCCTCGGCCAGCAATTCGGTGGACGACACTGGCTTGCCCTCGGGGTCGGGCAGGACGAAATCGGGTGCGCGGTCACCGGCCTTGAGCGCTCGTTGCGCCGCGCCCGAGGCGATCAGTTCGTCAGTGGCGCGTTGCATGGTGGCGATCACGGCGGGCGGCACGTTGTAGGGCGGCTTGCCGGCCACGAAGTCGGCCTTGAATGTGTCGAGTCGGTCTTGCAAAGTCATGATGAAGCTCCTGTTTCCTGTTTTCTGTTGCTGGGGTTGAGTGGGTCCTGCAGTGTGGCGGCCGGTGGTGTGTGCGCCAGCCGATGGAACGCATTCTGTTCCCCCATCGGTAGGAATGGCAGATAGCTGCCAGCTATAATGCTCATTCCAAACAGGAATGGGTGAGACATGGATCGCTTGCTGGCAATGACGAGTTTTGTGCGGGTGGTGGAGGCTGGATCCTTTTCCGGCGCGGCGCGGGTATTGGGCGTGGGGCAACCGGCCGTCTCCAAGACCGTGGCGCAGCTGGAAGACAAGCTGCAGGTCAAGCTGCTGCTGCGCTCCACCCATGGACTCACGCCGACCGAGGCCGGGCTGCGTTTCTACGAGCGTGCCCGCGTGGCGATCCAGGAGGCCGACGAAGCCGAACTGGCGGCCCGGGGCGCCGGTGCCGGGCTGTCCGGGCGGCTGCGCATTTCTGCCGCGCCGACCTTTGCGCGACTGTTCGTGATTCCCCATCTGCCGCATTTCCTCGCACGCCACCCCGGGCTGGAGGTCGATGTGATTCTGGACGACCGCACCATCGACCTCATCGCCGAGGGCATCGATGTCTCGCTGCGCATGGGCAGCCTGGCCGACTCTGGCGTGGTCGCGCGCAAGCTGGCCACCAGCCGACGTTCCGTGCTGGCCAGTGCCAGCTACCTGAAGCAGATCGACGCCCCACGGGTGCCCGCCGACCTGTCGGCCCATGAAACATTGGTCTTCAGCCAGTTGAGCAATGTCTGGACCTTCACGCGGGAAGGCAGCGAAGTGTCGGTATTGGTAAGTGGACGGGTACGCTTCAACGCCGCCGAAGGCATCCGTGCGGGGGTACTGGCCGGCATCGGCCTGACCATCGTCTCCGACTGGATGTTCGCGCCCGAACTGGCCGATGGCAGCGTGCAGCGTCTGTTGCCGGACTGGTCGCTGCCCGAGATCGCGCTGTGGGCGGTGTTTCCTACCGGACGCATGGCCTCGGCCAAGGCCAGGGCGTTTGCCGGTTTCGTCGAGGAAATCATGTTGCAGCAGGCGCTCGCCGCCTGAATCCGGGGACCCGCGAGCATCTGGCTTCTCACCTTGGCAAGGCGCCTGAACGTTTGCATGCCGTTGCAGCAACGCTGAAGAAAACTTCATGTCCACAGCACAACAAGCCTGCACTTCGCAGGCAGATTTGTCGCACTTTTATTCAGGCCGGTGGTCGTACCTGCATTCGGCTTGACTTAGAATAGCCAAAGCTCACGACGTAATCGATTGGTACGCACCAGCCTGCATGCGCGATGAACCTGCCCCGGGTCTTGCACAGCAGTCACGGTGCGACATCTGAAAGGAAAACGGCATGACGCAGTCCCCCAAAAACATCTCGGCCCTGATGTGTGAGCTCAGCGTGGCATTGGCGGAGTTATCGGAGAAGATGAGCAATCTTTCGGTGACACTGGAAAACTCCTACCTGGAATCCAACGCCCCCGAACCAGCCGCCCTGATGGAAGCTGCCCGCGAAACCATCGCCAAGGCCCGCGGCAACTGAAGCGCGAAGCCAACTCAAGCGGTGGCCGGTGGCACTTCAGCCGGCCCCGCTCCCCAGAATTCCTCCCCCAGGGCTGCCAGCCGGTCCACGATGAAATCCGCCACCACCTGCACCCGCAACAGATCGCGCGCATCCGCATGCGTGACCAGCCAATAGCAGCGGGACAGCGCAATCTCTTGCGGCAGCACCCGGATCAATCCCGGCTCGCGGCGCGCCAGGAAGCAAGGCAGCACGCCCATGCCGACACCTGCCTTCACCGCCTGCACCTGGCTGATGACATTGGAGATGCGCACCTGCGGCCGGATGGCCGGTGAAATCTCGGCCAGGTAGTCCAGTTCAGGCGACCACATCAGATCCTCGATATAGCCGACCCAACGCTGCCCCTGCAGCTGCTGCCGTTGCGTCAGCGGGCCGTGGCGCGCCAGGTAATCAGCACTGGCGTAGACCCCCAGCGAATAATCATTGAGCCGGCGTGCGATCAGCCGGCCCTGCTCCGGTCGCGTCATGCTGATGGCGATATCGGCCTCGCGCCGGGACAGGCTGAACATGCGGGGATTGGCCACCAGCTCAACCTCCAGCTCGGGATGCCGCTGCGCCAGCGCCTGCAGTTGCGCAGCCAGGAAGTAGGTGCCCCAGGCCTCGGGCGTGCCGATGCGCACCGAGCCGGTCAGCCCCTGGGCCGGGTCATCCTGGCGGGCGCCGATGCGGACAGCCAGGTTTTCCATGGCCTCGGCATCGGGCACCAGTCGCTCGCCTTCGACAGTGAGCGCGTAGCCGTTGGCGCGACGGTCGAACAGGGTCTGGCCGATGGCACGCTCCAGCGCCACGATGCGGCGGCTCAGCGTGGAATGATCCACCCCCAGCTTGCGCGCCGCGACCGTCAGGCGGCCGGCGCGTACCACGGCGAGAAAGGCTTGCAGATCGTCCCAGTCGAAGCTGTGCATAGGTTCTCTTGATGGGCGTGGCATGTGAATTTTCACACGAACGGTGTGCAAATCTCGACATTTACGCGACAAAACCCCAATGCTACTTTTTTTTCACTGGCCGACCGGCCGACGTGACTAGGAGAAACCCGTGGCAAGCATGTTCCATCAACTCAAGGCGCTGGCGGCACAGGGCAAGCCTGTGCGGGTCGGCCTGATCGGTGCCGGCAAGTTCGGTTCGATGTTCCTGTCCCAGGTGCCGCGCACGCCGGGCGTGCATCTGCTGGGCATTGCCGATCTCTCGCCAGCGCGGGCACAGGCAGCGCTGCAGCGGGTGGGCTGGGTGGCCGGACAATATGGCGCCCGCTCCTGGGAGGAGGCGCTGCGCCACGGCAGTACCTTCATCCAGGACGATGCCGAAGCCTTGATCGCGCAGCCCCAGATCGACATCATCATCGACGCCACCGGCAGCCCGGCTGCCGGCATCCGTCACGCCCTGCTGTGCTGCGCGCATCGCAAGCACATCATCATGGTCAACGTCGAAGCCGACGCCCTGGCCGGGCCGCTGCTGGCACGGCGCGCCGCCGAAGCCGGGATCCTCTATTCCATGGCCTCCGGCGACCAGCCGGCCCTCATCGCCGAGATGGTCGATTGGGCGCGTACTTCGGGTTTCGACGTGGTCTGTGCCGGCAAGGGGACCAAGTACCTGCCGCAGTACCATCAGTCCACGCCCGATACGGTGTGGGGCCATTACGGCTTTTCCGAGGAACAGGTGGCCGGCGGCGACTTCAACGCGCAGATGTTCAATTCCTTCCTCGACGGCACCAAGTCGGCGCTGGAGATGGCGGCCGTGGCCAACGCCTGCGGCCTGCATCCGGCCGACAGCGGCCTGGCCTTCCCGCCCTGCGGCGTGGATGACCTGCCGACCCTGCTGCGTCCGCGTGCCGATGGCGGGCTGCTGCCGCACGCCGGCACGGTGGAGGTGGTGTCCTCGCTGGAGCGTGATGGCCGGCCGGTATCGCGCGATCTGCGCTGGGGCGTCTATGTCACCTTCGAGGCCCCCACCGACTACGTGCGCGACTGCTTCGCGCAGTACGGCCTGAGGACCGATGCCAGCGGCCGCTACGCCTCCATGTACAAGCCCTATCACCTGATTGGCCTGGAACTGGGCTATTCGGTGGCCAGCATCGCCGTGCGCGGCCAGCCCACCGGCAGCACGCTGGGCTTCAACGGCGATACGGTAGCTGTGGCCAAGCGCGACCTGCAGGCCGGAGAAAGACTCGATGGCGAAGGCGGCTACATGGTCTACGGCAAGCTGATGCCGGCGGCGGCATCGCTGAACCACGAGGCCCTGCCCATCGGCCTGGCGCATGGCATCGTCCTGCGGCGCGCCGTGGCGGCCGGACAGACGCTGAGCTGGGCCGATGTGAGCATCGATGACAGCCGCGAAGCCATCCGCGTGCGGCGTGACATGGAAGCGCTGTTCCGCAGCGAGATGGGCTTGTTGCCTCCACCATCGGAGCAGGCTGCATAAGCGGCTTGCTCGGCCTTGCTGGCGGGAACAAAGGCAGGAATAAAGGCGGGAATAAAGGGGGATAAAAAAGGGCTGCAGCAAAAATTGCCGCAGCCCGCAAATACAACAGAGAGGAGTTGAGATTGGACCTGAATTTGGCAAGCCGCCCCTTAATCCAAATCAAACCCGCTGCGCGCAATGCGCGCCACGCCTGACTGGCAGCGACTTTCCGGGCAGTGCATCACAACAGGTTTTCCATCGCCCACAACAGCAGCAGGACCGGCAGTCCGAACAGGACGATCCGCGTCAGCGCCGGCCCGCGGGTGGGCCAGTAGGTCAAGGCCAGTACCTGCAGCAGTGCAGACAGGGTCAATACGCCCAGGCCGGCCACCATCCCCACGCTCCAGCCTTGCATGCGCATCGTCACCGCCAGGCTGGCCACCAGACCCAGCCCACCCAGTTGCCGCAGGCGACGACGCACCGGCGGTGCGGGCTCGGCGCCGCGTCCGTGCAGCTCGGCATAGTGCCGGTCCATGGCCAGTGCCAGAGCGCTCCAGGCGCAGTAGGCCAGGCCCAGCGCGAGCAGGAATCCGAAGGCTGTCATGCCGTCTCCTCCACGGGATCGCGCTCGACCCTGGACTTGGCCGGCGCGGCCTGCAGGGCATCCTGGCGCTTGCGCTGGCGCCGCGCCAGTACCCGTTCGGCCATCGCCAGAGCAATCCCCAGCGCCAGCACGGTGAGATCAAATGCCGCCACGGGCCAGGGACCACGGCCCAGCAGGAGCGTCACGCCCAGGTGGGATTGCGTCGTGAACACGTTGAGCAGCGGAAGACCGATGAACAGCGCCGCGCCCAGCCCCAGTTGCAGGCGCCACATGCGCAGGTCCGGTCGTACTTGCGCCAGCACCGCCGCCGCCGCCCAGGCAGCGAAGAAGAGGTTGATTTCCATCTGCGCGCGCTGGTGCAATTCCAGCGGCAGCAAGCGGTTGGCCCAGAAGTAACTGGCCAAGGCGATCGGCAGGCCGACGATGGCGCCGATGTTGAGCGCCTCCACCAGTCGCAGGCCGAAGCTGGCGCGTGCGCCGCCGGCGATGGCCTTGGCCTCTTTCTGGCGCGTCTTGACCGCCCACAGCACGGCGCCGCTGGCCACCATCAGGTAGCCCGACAGGCCGCACAGGAAGAACAGCGCCCGCAGCCAGGGATCGGCGAAATGCGCCAGGTGCAGGCCATACAGCGCGCCCCGGGTGACAGCGGTCGCACTGGGATCGTCGCCATAGGCGGCCAGCCGTTCGCCTGTGACGCCCTGGTACATCAGCCCCGGTTGCAGGGAGGACAGCGTGCTCATCTTCTGCCGCGTGATGACCACGGTGGCCTTGACGTCGCCCGGGTTGTTGACCACCAGCACGGCCAGTGGCGCGCCCTGCCAGTGCTGCTGCGCCTGGGTCGCCAGCGGCGCCAGCGCGGTGAGGGGCGCGGCCACGCCGGACGGCTTGACGCGACCGGCGGTGCCGGGGAACACGGTCTCGAAGAAAGCGGTCTCGCCGCCCTTGTCGCGGTAGGCGCTTTGCACGCCCCAGGGCATGATCATGAACATCAGCGTGACCAGCCCGGTATAGGTGATCATCAGATGGAACGGCAGCGCCAGTACCGCCGTGGCGTTGTGGGCATCAAGCCAGGAACGCTGTCCCTTGTGGGGGCGGAAGGTGAAGAAATCCTTGAAGATGCGCTTGTGCGTGATCACCCCGCTGATGATGGCCACCAGCATGAACAGCGCACAGATACTGACGATCCAGCGCGCCCATTGCACCGGCATGTAGTGCAGGTCGAAATGCAGGCGGTACAGGAACTCGCCGCCGCGTGTGTCGCGCACCTGTGCCAGCGGCTGGCCGGTGGCGGCGTCGATGCGCTCGCTCTTGAAGCGGCTGCGCGCGCTGGCGCCCTTACCGCCCGTGCCATCCCCAGCCGGCGCCACCCAGCCCACCCGCATGGCCACGCTGCGCTCGGCCGGCAGGGTGATGAACCAGCGCTCGGCCTGGGGTGCCTTCTGCTGCAGATAGGCCACGGCATGCTCGATGGCCTGGGCCTGCGGCACCGGCGCCGAACGGGTAGCGTGCAGCTCCGGCATCATCCACAGGCTGATCTCTTCCTTGTAATAACTAGCGGTGCCGCCGGCAAACACCAGCAGCAGCACCCAGCACACCAGCAAGCCGCACCAGGTATGCAGCCAGGCCATCGATTGTCGGAATCCCTCCCTCACGGCAGCACGCTCCCGGTTCCGGTCAGCCAGGCCAGCAAGGCCAGCAGCAGCGCCGGCAGCGCCAGCCCAAGCCAGGACCGCGCGGCGCTACGCGCTGCAAAGACCCAGATCACGGCGCAGGTGAAGATGGCGAAGGACAGCATGGTCGCCGTCATCACCGCGTCGGCCGGCGCCATCGGCAGCAGGCGCGCCAACACCATCGTACTGAGCGTGCTGATCACATAACCGCCACCGACGGCGGCCAGGGCACGGGAGAACACGGCCAGGCGATAGTGCAAGGCCGGGCCGCTGGAAGAAATCGGTTTCATGCTTGCCATGGAAGGAGGACGCCCGGCTTACTTGTTGGGCGTGGCCGCAGGTGCCGCCGGCAAGGCCTTCAGGCCCTTGGGCTGGACCAGCGACAGGGTGGTCACGAAGCTGGCGATGTCATAGGCCTTGCCGTCGCGTTCGCCGGCGGTCTTGTCGGTGTGGTGCACCTCGGCAACGTACACCCCCTGCCAGGGCAGGTCGAACTGCACCAGGCCCTCGGCATCGGAGTGGGCTTCCTTCATCCAGCCCGACGGCGTCACCAGACCGACCTTGGCCTTGGGCAGCGCGGCGTTCTTGTAGCTGACCTTGAACTGGCCGGGCTTGCCGGTGGGGACGATGTCCAGCGCCAGGCGCGGCTCCTGGGCCTGCTGCGAAGTCACCAGACGTGCTGCCGGGGTCCAGGCAGTGCGGGTGGGCGGGGTGGCGTGCTTGTTCTCGAAGACCGGGTAGTGGGCATCCTCGGCCACGATGGATTCGCCCTTGCCGGCGCTGGCCGACAGATTGAAGGCATTGGCCGCCTTGCTCAGTTCCAGGGTACGGTCGCCCTGCGGGCCGATCAGCACTGCGCTGGGCGAGACGAACTTGTCCAGCAGCCCGGGCGAGACTTCGCGCAGGTTGTCGCCGAATTCGCCGAAATACAGTTTCGCCTGCTTGCCGTCCTGCTGCAGCCAGACCTGGTGCGCCCCCGCCGGCAGGGCCAGCAACAGGGAGGTGAACAGGCCGGAGACGATCGCCAAACGCTTCATGAAGGAATTCCTTTCGAGTGATGTTGTGTAGGTGGGCAAGCGGCGCATAAGCATAAGCATAAGCATGAGCATGAACATGAGCGTCAGGATCAGGATCAGCGCAGTCTGCAAACAGCGGCCGTTCGCCCTTGCATTTGGCGCAGGGATGATCCGACAGGACTGGTTATTATTTGAGAATGATTATCAATTATATTGCCTGTGATGCCGCAG